>CAYTJL010000217.1:0-16487 GCA_964437785.1 uncultured Polyangiaceae bacterium | reverse complement strand
CACCTCCCGCCCCGCTCGACGACGCTCCACCGCTGCTCCCCGACACCGCACCTCCGGCCCCGCTCGACGATGACCCGCTGCCGCTCCCCGACACCGCACCTCCCACGCCGGTCCCCGAGGCGCTGTTCCCCGTGTCGCCCGCCCCGCCGACGTCGAGGATCAGGGTGCAACCAACCGGGCTGAGCCCCATCATCGCTGCTACGACAAAGCGCTTCATAACCCACCTCGCTATCGACTCTTCATCTCGAGCGCCTGCGCGCGCAGCCGCTCGCGCTCGCTCGCGAACGCGCCTCGCGGGAACTGCTGTTGGTGTTGGCTCAAGAGCTCGAGCGCCCGCGCCGGGTCCTGGCGCAACAGCGCTTGACGCGCGCCGCGGATGAGCTGCTTTTCGCGCTCACCCTCCTCCGCGACTGCGTCCGCCGTGGGCGCCGCCGTCACGACGGCGCTCGGCGCGGGAGCGACGGTGACCGTCACTGTGGGAGCGGGCGACGGCGGCGGCGCAGAAGCGATATCGGTCGCCGAAGGGGGCGGCGCCGGCGCCGACGCTTGTTGCGAGACAACCACGCTCGGAGCGCGGCGCGCGACGCTCGGCTCGGTCGCGGCGCGAGCCTCGGGCGCCGGCGCCGGCGGAGGAGATGCCGAGACAACCGTCGTAACCGCCACCATCGCAGGAGCCGTCGTGACCCCTTTGGGCGCGTGCTCCACGACAACCACCGTCGTCCCGGCGGTCGCCCACCGCGTGATCCACATCATCCCCGCGATCACGCCGGCGCCGAAGAGCAGCGCGCCGAGCGCGCCAAACGCCCCAGGCGCGAGCCTGAGCGCCGCGACCAAACGATCCCAAAGCGATCTCGCGCCGTCATGATCGAACGGCGCGACCAACGGCACGCCGCGGAGCTTCCGGCGCTCGCTCGCCTCCTCCACCTTCTTTCGAGCCACGGCGAGGCGCGACCGCAACGTGTTCTCGTTGATCCCCAGCTCCTCCACCGCTTCCGCGCTCGAAAGCCCATAGATCTCGCAGAGCCAATACACGTCCGCCTGCTCCTCCGGCATGACGTCGAGGAACGTTTGAAGGAGATGTTGCGCCTGCTTCACGCGCGCGGCGTGCTCCGCGTCGGGCGCGCTCCCGGTCTCGTCGTCGAAGCCCTCGACCGCGACCTCGCGCCGGTGGTGCGCGCGCCCCCGATAGTCGCGGATCTTGCGTCGAGCGATGACGTACAACCACGCTCCAACGGGCTGGACACCATCGTACGCGGGGAACGTCCTCACCATCTCGACGAGGGCCTCCTGCCTCGCGTCCTCACGATCCGACGGCGGCACCTCGTAGCGCTTCAACACCTTGTCGATCTTCTTGAGGGCGATGGGATAAACAACCATGAACGACAGCCGCAGACCGCTCGGGGGCGAAGGCCCAGACTCCGGGGCTCGCGGCCCCGTGTCGTCCTCATCGCCCCTCCCCTTCCCGTCCCCCGACTCGTCCATGGCAATCGCACGCTCCGTCAGGTCATCTCGCTCGCCGCGCTCTCCCTGTCCTCTTGGAGGCACCCCGGCGGCATGATCGATTTTTTTCTATCGGCTCTTCGATCGCTCGTCCGGCCCGCCCAGATACCCTACGATCGCCGCCCCCGCGCTCATGAGGACCGGCGACGCCCGCCACGAGCACGTCGCGCTCACCCCCGCTTCACGGCACGAATCGCTCGCCCCTGGAGGGGCCTCGACGTGGATCGCGGGGCGGACCGCCGCCCCGAGCACGTCCATGGCGAAGCGAATCGCGAGGTGACGGACCATCGGAATCTCCCAGCCCACGCGCGCCCCCACGCCGACATACGCGCTCAACGCGACCTTCCCCCCCGCGATCCCAGGGACGCCCGAGGCCCTCATCACTCCTGCCATGACGGCCGCACATCCCATGAGCACGCTCCAGTGCAAACAAGGCACGAGCGCGCCGCCCGCCGCGAGCGCGCTCACGTCGCCGACAGGAGAAACATAGGTGACAGGGAGAGCGCCATACCCTTCGAGCATCACCGAGACCAACGTCCGCCGAACGCCGACGCTCCCAAAGAACAAAGCCGAGGGGCGGGGCAATAGGCCCACGAGCAGCGTCGAACCGAGCGCGCCCCGGAGCTCGATGGGCAACACCGTCGCAGGCCGTTCGGGCTTGATGGGCGCGCTGAGCAGGATGCTCACCGCGAGCGCGACGTCGTCCACGAGCTTGTCGCAGCGGCGCTGTGTGAAGGGATCGCGCTGCCAAACGCTTTGCCCACGTTGGTTGAGGTGCTTCACGTTGCCTACGAAATCCGGCCCGCTGCGTTGGAGATCGATCACCACGGCGGCAGAGGCCGTGTCGTCGAAGGGGATTCGCCCCATCTCGCTCTCGACCGCGCGGATGAAATCCTGTTTGCTCGGGCAGCCCTCCGCGCCCTTGCCACGCGTGTAGACGAGCTTCGCGGTGGGCTGTTGAGCGGCGTTGGCCGGCGGCGCGGAGAGCGCGACCCAGGAGCCCACGAGAGCCATTAGGAGCGTTCGCGCACTCGGGATAAGACGAGGGGCCATGTGCCATCTTGGCCCAAGCCCGCTCGGTTGGGAAGCACGATTCAGGCGGGCGAAGCCGTGCTCGGAGGGAGAGCGCCCGTGCGGCTCTCTGACCTCTACCCGCACGCGCGAGAGAGCCGCGCGCCGTTCTTTGTGGCGCGCACGGAGAGAACAGCCCGGAGAAAAGTCTTGACTTTCGAAGGAGCGTTCGGAGTCATGAGGGTGTGCTACACAGGCGGTGAGGCTTCATGCTCCGAGACTTTCTTCGTGGTTCGATCCTGCTCACATTGGCTTGCTTCATCGGGTGCGGCGTCGGCATCCCGATCGATCCCACAACGGCCGCGAGCAGCAGCGGCAGCGGCGGCGAAGGTGGGGGCGACGAGGGGCCCTGCGGCATCGACTGCTCCAAGATCCAAACCCCCGAGTGCACGGTCGCCGTGTGCAACACCGGCCAGCTCGTAGGCCCGGTCAACACGTGCGTGGTGGTCGAGGCCCCGGACGACACTCCGTGCGACGACGGCAAGTTCTGCACCGTCAAGGACCATTGCCAGGCCGGCTCCTGCACGGGCGACAAAAATACCTGCGGAAACAAGCTCGAATCGTGCATGTCCGTGATTTGCTACGAGGACACGCAATCGTGCGACATCCTGCCGTCGAACGACGGCGACGGCTGCACCCCCGAGAACCTCTGCCAAGTCAACGGCGTCTGCCACCTCGGCGAGTGCTTGGGCGAGCCCAAAGACTGCACCTTCTCACCGCTCAGCGAGTGCAACATGGTCGCCTGCGACCAGAGCACGGGCAAATGCGTCGGCACCCCCGACCTCAACAAGAACGACAAACCGTGCCTCCTGACGGGCGATCTCTGCACCATCAACCGAACGTGCTTGGCGGGCCAGTGCCAAGGGGGCGTCCCCAAAGACTGCTCGGCGTTCGACGCCGGCTGCAAGATCGGCACGTGTGAGCCGGGGAGCGGGTTCTGCGGCCCGGCGAACGCGCCGGTCGGCACCGCGTGCAACGAGGGTATCCCCGAGTGCGCCGTCGGCGCGTGCGACAACAAAGGCGACTGCCAACCTTCCGTCGCCCCGAACGGCACCGCGTGCAACGACCACAACTCCTGCACCAAACAGGACTCGTGCACGGCGGGCGCGTGCATGGGCAGCCCCGTCGCCGGGTGCTCCCTCTATCTGACGCAAGGATTCGAGAGCTGCCCGGGCGGCTTCACGCTCAGCGGTGATTGGCAGTGCGGCACGCCCGCGAGCGTGGGGCCCCCCACGGCGCACACGGGCGACAACTGCATCGCGACGCAAATCGCAGGGCTCTACCACGTCAATCAGAGCTTCACGACGGCCGTCGCCGACTCGCCGCCCATCAGCCTCGTCGGCGCGACCAACCCCAAAATCTCGTTCTGGGCCTACGACCACACCGAAGGCGGCACCTTCGACGGCTGGGATCTCCGCGTCAGCACCAACGGCGGACAGAGCTTCACCGTCGTCACGGGCGTGACCCCCCCGTATAACCTCACCCTCCTCGGCGACCCCGCGTGGGGCGGCAACAACTCTCAAAAGGGTTGGCAAAACTACTCCGCCGATCTCACCCCGTACGTCGGGCAATCGGTGATCCTCCGCTTCGCCTTCCGCAGCGACGGCGCCACCGTCTTCCCCGGCGTCTACATCGATGATGTCGTCGTCGCGGAGCCTCTCCAGCTCCCGCTCCACATCGTCACTCCCTCCGTCGACGACGTCTATGCGGGCGTGGCGTACGCGGAGCCGCTCATGAAAGTCGGCGGCACGGGAGCGCCCGTGTGGAGCATCAAGCCGGGCGGCATCAACACCAATTGGCTCTCCATCAACACCGCGACCGGCCTCCTCTTCGGCACGCCCACGGCGGCCGAGGTCGGGCCGGTGACCGTCACCGTACACGTCGAGGAGCCCGGCTTGCCGTCGAACTTCGACGAGAGGACGTACACGTTCAAGGTCATCTACGACTCGTATTACACGAGCTTCGAGGGTGCTTGTCCCGCCGGCTGGATGCTCACCGGAGATTGGCAGTGCGGCACGCCCACGGGCCCCGGCCCCGGGAGCGCCTACGTGGGCACGCAGTGCCTCGCGACGCAGCTCGCCGGCCTCTACAGCAACTTCCAAACGTACGCGGGCACGACCGCGACCTCGCCCGACATCGATCTCTCCGCTGCGCAGATGCCGACCCTCTCGTTCCGCATGTGGGTCGACACCGAGGGCTCGACCTACGACGGCGTGAACCTCCAAATCAGCAACGACGGCGGGATGAACTATTCGATCCTCAACACCGTCTCTCCCGGATACACGCTCACCATCCAAGGCCAACCCGCCTGGGGCGGCCACCAAACCGCGCTCGGCTGGCAGCTCATCACGGCCGATCTCTCGGCGTACGCCGGGCAGACCATCCGCCTCCGCTTCGCGTTCCAGACCGACTCTTCCGGGATCTTCCCCGGCGTTTATATCGACGACTTCTTTATCGATTGAGGAGCCTCTATGAGCCGCCCCAACACGATCTTCCATAAGCCTATCTTTCTGTCCCTCGCCCTCGCCTCGCTCGCCGCGGCGTGGGGCGGCTGCGCCACGGGCGGGACGGGCACGAGCTCGAGCTCGTCGTCTTCCTCCGGCTCCGGCGGCGGCACCAGCAGCTCCGGCGGCACGGGCGGGTTCAACGTCGACGGCGGCGGCGGCGGCAGCGACGACGGCGGGTTGTGCACGTCCAAGACCAAAGAGGCTCACCGCGTCCCGCTCGACATCATCTTTCTGCTCGATCGCTCGGGCAGCATGACGGGCGCGCGGTGGGCCGGCGTGACGTCCGGCTTGGGGGCCTTCTTCAGCGATCCTGTGTCGTCGGGCATCGGAGCAGGCTTGGTGTTCTTCCCCACGCAGGAGCCTTATGACTGCGATCCCACCCATTATGCAGCGCTCAGCGTGCCCATCGCCCCGCTGCCCGGGAACGCCTTCGCGCTCATGAACTCGATCCCCGCGAACCCCACGGGCGTCGGGACTCCCACGTACGGCGCGCTCAAAGGCGCGCTCATGGCCGCGACCGCGTATCAGGACGCGCACCCCACCCACAAGGTCATCGTCGTGACCATCACCGACGGTGAGCCCATCGGGTGCGAGCCCAAGACCATCATCGACATCGCGAACCTGGCCGAGAGCGCGCGCAACTACAACGGAGTCCTCACCTTCGTCATCGGCGTCGAGGGCTCCATCATCTCGAACCTCAACAAGATCGCGTCGGCGGGCGGCACGGGCTCGGCCTACGACATCACGCAAGACATCGGCTTGTTCTCTCAAAAGACCGTCGAGATCCGGCAAGCCGCGCTCGGCTGCGATTTCGAGCTGCCGGAGCCGCCGCCGGGCGAGGTGCTCGACCCCGAGAAGGTCAACTTCACCTATACGCCGATGGGCTCGGGCAACCCCAAGGTCATCCCGCGCGCCGACGACCTCGCGGACTGCGGCGATCAGCCCGGTTGGTACTTCGACAGCAACACCTCCCCCACGCGGATCATCCTCTGCCCTGCGTCGTGCTCCACGGTGCAGGCCGACGCGAACGCGAAGGTCGAGGTCGCCTTCGGCTGCAAGTCCATCATCAATTGATGAGCGCGATTGGCACGCTCTTCGCTTCATCGTCTGTGCGATTCTTCATCATCTCGTAGCCCAGGAGTATGATTATGCTTGGAAGTAGTCGAGTTTATTTTGCCCTCGCGTTCGTGTTCGCGGTCACCGGCGTAGCCGCGACGGCGTCGAGCTGCGGAGGCGGCGAGACGACGACGGGCACGGGAGGTCACGGCGGACAAGGCGGCTCTTCCTCCTCGTCGACGTCGAGCTCGTCGAGCAGCAGCAGCTCATCGAGCAGCAGCAGCTCGGGCGCGCCCGTCTGCGAGCCCACGGATTACAAGGTCTTCGCGCTCACCAAGCTCGATTTGGGCGAGGGCGACAGCGGCCAATGGAAGAAGTTCGGCCGCAACCTCGACGGCCTCACGTCGACCGGCCTCTCGATGGATGTTTGCCAGCCCAACTCGGGCGGCATGCCCATCACCGCGTATCCCGACGGCGACATGGGGATCGACAACTCCTTTGGCAAGAACCTCCTGCCGCTGATCCTGGGGCTCTACCCCACCTGGGTCTCCGACATGAACACCAACCTCTTGAACGGCTTCTTCACCGTCATGCTCAAGATGGATTGTCTGCCGGACACGGGCGACATCTCGGGGATGACCACCAAGCTCTTCGGCGGGACCAAGATCATGCCGTCGCCGCCCAAGTTCGATGGGACGGACCTCTGGCCCGTTCAACCCGAGCTGCTCAGCGACCCGATGGATCCGCTGTCGTCGACCATCGTCTTCGACGGCTGCTCGGTCACGGGCCAGACGTTCGACTCGATGATCAATGGCACGTTCATCCTCTCGGTGCCTGTCTACACGCAGAACTCCAGCACGTCGATCAAGCTCACGCTGCACTCGGCGCGCATGACCATGAACTTCTCGGCCGATCGCATGAACGCGACGAGCGGCATGATCGGCGGCGTGCTCAACACCGAGGAGTTCGTGGCCGAGATCAAGAAGGTCGGCGCCCTCCTCAACCTGTGCGGCTCATCGCTGTTCGACAGCTTGATCCTCCAGCTCCGCCAAGCGTCGGACATCATGACCGACGGCACGCAGGACCCGACCAAGACCTGCGACGGCGTCTCGATCGGCTTCGGGTTCGAGATGAAGCGCGTGCAGATCGGCGACATCGGCCCTACGGCGCCGATGGGGTCGAGCTGCCCGTAATCACCTGTCTTGTTATCGCCCCTCGCGTCGCGCGCGAGGGGCGCCTCTCTCCAGCGCTACGCGGGCACACGATTCAAGAGCAGGTCTTTAGGGCTCCTCTTGAGCACCAGCGGAATGCCGATCAGCTCGACGAGCGCGAGCGCGAGGTCTCCCCACGCGAGGAGCCCCAAGAAGAGCCCCACGGTCGCGCCGAAGTTGAGCGAGATGGCGGCGAGCGCGAAGATGAGGCGAATCAGGCCGTTGTAGAACCCGAACGTGCCATAGCGCTTCAGATCCGTCGACGCGATGAGGAGCACGACCGTGGGGAACATGGCCATGGTCGCGGGCAACCAGAGCCAAAACGGTGAATAAGGCTCCTGCGCGCCGAGCATGCGGAGCACCCCAGGCACGAGGAACACGATGATCGCGCTGCCGTTGTAGAGCGCGCAGAAGCGGAGGACCCACGCCATCGCGGTCACGACGACGCCTCCTTCGTCTGCGCGGCGCGGAGGGCCACCGCGAGCCAAATCCCCAGCATGGTGTGGCTCGGGACGGCCATGAGCACGCCGATGCGCGCCTGCGCGTTCGCGAAGATGCCTTGATCCGCGAGCAGCGCCCACATGACACAATCCACCGCGGCGCTCGCGAATTGATAGAAGACGAGCGCCCACGCGACGCCCGTGTGGGGTTGTTTGCGGATCGCCCACGCGGTCATCGCCTGCGTCGCGAGCGCGGTCGCGAGGAGCTTGGTGATCCAATGACCATCGGGGCTCAGCACCCATCCCGTCGAGGGTTGGACCAAGCTCGGGGGCATGTAGCCGGCGAGCGCATAGAACGCCTCGACGATGGCGATCACCGTGAGGATCAACTTCAAATCGAGCAGTTTCTTCATGGCGGACCTCACCCGCCCGGCAGCATGCGTCCGCTTCGAAAGCAGGACGCGCCATCCTCCATGCAGAACACGCCGGACGGCGATCTCACGCGCTCGGACGAGCCCTGTATTCGCCCGGAGAGACGCCGTTCCACGATCGGAACGCGCGATAAAAGGAGCTTTGATCTTCGAACCCGAGGAGGAACGCGACCTCGGCGTCGGTGAGCTTCGAGCCGCGCAGGTACGTGAGCGCGCGCTTGTTCCGCTCCTCGTCGAGCAGGGCGCGGAAGGAGGTTTGGTTCTCTTTGAGGACGCGTTGGAGCGAGCGGCTGCTCATCGCGAGCTCTTTGCCGACCCCGGCGAGCGTCGGCCGGCGCCCGTTGAGCCCGCGGATGATGGCGGCGCGGACGCGCGCGAGCGGCGAGGGAGATGCGTTGTTGATCTGGAGATACGACGCGAGCGCCTCGGCGAGCTGGGGGTTGTGCGTCCAGAAGGGGCGGGTCGCGAGGCTCGCGTCGAAGCTCACGGCGTTCTCGCGCGCGCCTTCGCGGATCGGGCAACGGAAGTAGTCGCGGAGGCCGCTCGCGGGATCGACCGCGGCGCGCCGGAGCGAGATCGATCGCGGCGTGAGATCGGCTGAGCCCGTGCCGCGCCTGCACATCTCGACCACGAACGTGAGCTCGATGTCGACGAGCACGTCGGGCGGATCTTCGTGCGGCCACACATACGCAAGTTGGATCTCCCCCGCGCGCCTGCGCAGCTCGAGCACCTCGGGGGTGATGACGCGTTTGTACGTCGCGAGCACGTCGAGCGCAGAGCCCACGTTCGGCGCGCTCAAGATGGCGAGGAACAGCGGCTCGGTGAGGTCGAGCCGGACCGAGCGCGCGAGCTTCTGTCCGATCGAAGGGTCGCGGCTCACGTCGCGGATCGCGCTCCAGAGCGCGAAATAGCGGTCCACGGGGACGCGCGCCGCGGGCCTGTCCACGAGCCCGGGATCGATCGCGGCGATCGCGACGACGTCGTCGATGGAGATGCTCGCCTCGCGCAGCGCGGGCCAAAGCCCGATCGGCACCTTGCAGTCTCGCATGGTCGGCGGAGCATCATAATCGGTCTCGGGCGCGCGAGAGGACCTTTTCTCTCGCCCCATGCCGGGTGTACGGTGCGCGCGGAGACCAAGCACCATGACCGACGCAAAGCTCAACAAAGGCAAGCTCGTCTTCTATCACGCCCCCAACAGCCGCGCGGCGGGCACGCGCATCCTGCTCGAAGAGCTGGGCGCCGACTACGAGCTGGTCTCGTTCGACCTGACCGCGGGGGCCCATCGCGCGAGCCCCGCGCTGCTCGCCGTCAACCCGCTCGGCAAGGTGCCGACCATCGTTCACGACGGCGCGGTCATCACCGAGCAAGGCGCGGTGTTCATCTACCTCGCGGACCTCTTCTCCGAGGCGGGCTTGGCGCCGGCCATCGGCGATCGGCTGCGCGGTCCTTACCTGCGCTGGCTCGTTTATTATGGATCGAGCTTCGAGCCCGCGGTCATCGATCGATCGATGAAGCGCGAGGTGCCGCCCTCCTCGCGCGCGCCGTACGGTGATTTCGATTCGATGCTCGGCGTCATCACGGCCGAGCTCCGCAAGGGGCCTTATCTGCTCGGCGAGCGCTTCTCGGCGGCCGACGTGCTCTGGGGCACGGCCCTCGGGTGGACCACGCGCTTCAAGCTGGTGCCCGAGCTGCCGGAGATCATGGAGTACACCGCGCGGATCGCGGCGCGCCCCGCCGTCGCGCGCGCCGCCGCGGCGGACGCGGCGCTCGTCGCCGAGCAGACCGCGGCGCGACAAGCCGCCCAATGAAGCTCATCGCCTCTCTCGCCGCGGCCGCGTTGACCTTGGGGATCGCGGCGCCGCTCCACGCCGACCTCGGGCCGCGCAAACGTTGTGACGAGTCCGATCACAAGCAGGCCGGCGAGGCATGTGAATATTGCTCGGGCGGCCCTTCGCGCAAAGAGCAGTTCAAGGAGTGTGAGGACAAGGTCCTTGGCAAAGGCTACACCCGCCGTTGCACGGGCGGCGGAGCGAGCGTGTGGCACGCGCTCTATTGCGGCAAGCCCGGTCAAGGATACAAGCCTCGTCCCCAACCCACCTGCGATCAATCCGACCCTTTGTGCGACGACCTCTCGCCGCCCGGGCCGAGGCCTTCGGCGAGCGCCTCCGCGAGCGCCGTCGCTCCTCCCGTGAGCGCGAGCGCACCTCCGCCCGTCGCTCCGCAGGTGAGCGCGAGCGCGACGCCTCTCCCCTCCGCGAGCGCAACGGCATCTCCAACCGCTCCTCCCGCCAAAGGGGGTTGCGGCTGCGCGATCGAGCGCGACGACGAGCGATGGGCGGGCGCGGCCGCGTTCGCCGCGATCGCCCTCTCCATGCTCCTCCTCAGGAGGCGAACGTCATGAGCGCTCAGCCACGCTCCGCGGGCAGCGCGTCGTCCCGCGCCCAATCGCTCCACGACCCCTCATAGAGCAAGACATCGTCCCTCCCCGCGAGGGAGAGCGCCAGCACGTCGTGACACGCGGTGACGCCGGAGCCGCAATAACAGACCACCTCGCCCGCGTCGAGCGCGCCGAGCGCGCGATAGCGCTCCGTGAGCGCCTCGGCCGAGCGCATCACGCCCCCCGGCGAAGCGAGGTTATCGGCGAACGGCGCCGAGCGCGCGCCCGGGATGTGGCCCGGCCGAGCGTCGATAGGCTCGCTCCTGCCCTCGTAACGTTCGAGCGCGCGCGCGTCGAGGACAACAGCGCTTTGGCTTCGGCGGAGCCGATTGACCTCCTCTTTGCCGACGACACCCCTCTTCGCCGGCAAAAGCTCCATGGGCGCGACCGGCGTAATCTGCGGCACGTCGGTGGAGAGCGCGTGCCCCGCTGCGACAAAGGCGCCGAGACCGCCGTCGAGCACGCGCCCGCCGCCGTGCCCGAAATAACGAAGGAGCCACCAGAGGCGCGCGGCGATCGCCCCGCCCGCGTCGTCATACGCCACTACGGTCGTGCCCGGTCCGACGCCGACGCGCGCCAAAAACGCCGCAAAGTCAGCCGCGCTGGGCAGCGGGTGGCGGCCGGGCCCCTTTGCGGGCGGCGCCGCCAAGTCGCGATCCAGATCGACGAAGACGGCGCCGGGGACGTGTCCTCGCGCATATTCGTCGGCGCCGCGCTTGCCGCTCAAATACCAGCGCACGTCGGCGATCCTCACGTCGGGGTCGTTGTGGTGCGCCGCGAGCCAATCGACGCTCACGAGCGGAGAGGGACCACGGGTCGTCATGGGCACGAGAAGATAGCCGAGGTCGCCCCATCCATGTCCCTATTTTTCTTTTCATCGTGTTCTGGTGCGCGCGCACCGGGGCAGGGCCCACCCCGTGGCCTTCTTTCACGTCCTCCGGCAACACGCGCTGAGCAAGGACGATCAAGCCTTTTTGTTCGAGCACGCCAAGGTGCTCACCATTCACGATCTGCTCGCGTGGCGGTCGCGCTGCGACGAGGGCTTTCACAGGGACGGTGATCCGGCGGCTCGCCGAGATCGCCGTCGACGATCCTCAGCGCTTCGATCACGAGGTGTTGCGCGCGCCTCGGCGCTCGCGTGCCTCGACCCGCCCTCGCGCTTCAGCCGATCCATTCATGATCTGAAGCGCGCCGTGGACACCGAGGGTGACGCGCTCACGCTCATCGAGCTGAACGCGCGCCTCGTCAAGCACGCGCGCGCGCGTGAGGCCACGTTCGAGAGCGTGATCGCCGCGCTCCAAGGGCTCGCGGACGCGCGGCTCGGCGCCGCCTGACGGCGAGGCGCCTCTCTTGACAAACGATCACGCGCTCGTCGCCGCGAGCGCGTGAGCTCCTGCCTTTGATCGTTTGATCGAAGCGAGAGGATGGTATGAGATCCCCCGATGTCCACCATCACCAACGTCATCGGCTTCGACGACGCCCCTTTTTCCCACGATCACCGCGGCGACGTCCGCATCATCGGCGCGGTGTGCGCCCGCACGCGGCTCGATGGGTTGGTGTCGGGCTTCGTGCGGCGCGACGGTAGGAACGCGACGCGCACCATGATCGCGCTCATCCGAGGGAGTCAGTTCCACAAAAACGTGCGCGCGGTGTTGCTCCAAGGCATCGCGGTCGCGGGCTTCAACGTGGTCGACATCCATGGTTTGAACGAAGAGCTGGGCGTGCCGGTGGTGGTGGTGACGCGGCGAAAACCACGGCTCGCCCGCGTCAAAGAGGCCCTCTTTGGTCACACGCCGGGCGCCGCTCGCAAATGGCAGCTCATCGAGCGAGCGGGCGAGATGGAGCCTATCGGCCCGGTCTGGACACAACGCGTGGGCATCGACAAAGACGCTACGCTCGCGCTCCTCCGCGCCTCTACCCTCCACGGCAACGTGCCTGAGCCGCTGCGTTTGGCTCACCTCATCGCGGGCGGCGTCACGACCGGCAAGAGCCGCGGCCGGACCTGATTCGATATCTTCTCCGAAGCCCAAGGAGCGCCGCGGCGAAGAGGGCCCACGCCCCGCCCCCCGCGCCCTCCCCCGCGGCCCTGCACCCGCACCCGGCCGAGGGAGCCTCGATGATCGTGTCGTCGAGCTGAAGCAGATACGCGATCAGCGCGCGCTTTTGATCGTCCGAGAGCTCCCCCACGTCGCCGTGCTTACCGCTCTCGACCGCGCGCGCGAGCACGTCGTCGAGGGTCGCGGCCGAGCCGTCGTGCAGGTAAGGCCCTGTCTCCCAAAGCCCCTTGAGCGTCGGTGTGTCGATGCCGGTGAGCGGCCCGCCGAGCCGCTGCCCCGAGCTCGGGAGGATGGTGCCGACGTCGTGGAGCTTGGAAGGCGCGCTGTCCGTAAGGTCGGCGCCTTTGTGGCACGAGCCACAGTCGAGCCCAAAGAAGATTTGCTCGCCGCGCTTGGCCTCGTCCGTCATGGTCCCATCGGCGTTGCGATAGGGGCTCTCGTTCACGCGATCGAGCGAGGTGACGTACGCCGCGAGCGCGTCGAGCTCGGGGCTCAACCCTGCTTTGGGCGTGCCCAACGTCACGTCGTGGCCGTCCGCGAAGAAGACCTCGTCGGACATGAAGCCCGTCCCCAAAAAGGCGTTTCGGATGTCGTGCTCGAAGTCCTGGATCTCGTCGAAGTTAGCGCTCCAGTGGAGCGGCCCCTGCCCTGCCCCGCGCTTGCCGGCGAGCGTTGTGGTGTTGCGGAGCCCCTCGCCGCGATCGGTGAAGTCCCACGTCCTGCCGTCGTGCTCGCCGTCCAAATGGCACACCGCGCACGAGAGGTATTTGTCGCGGCTCATCCGCCGATCGCTCGCGTCATAAAAGATCTGTTTGCCCAAGAGCACCTCGGGCGAGAGCGGCTCCTTCGCGATGGTCTCCGCGCGGCCGATCTCGGTGACGGGCGCGCCCGAGAGCGACACAACGCCCGCGATGTCGTACGCGATGAGCGCGCGGGAGAGGAAGGCGTGGACGAACAACGTTTGACCGGACGCGTCGATCGCGAGCCCGTCCGGCGCCTTGCCCGTCCCCTCAATCGACGTGACGAGCCGGCCGGAATAAGCATCGAGCACGTCCACCGTGTTGGTCCCCTCGGTCGCGACAAATACGAAGTCTCCGAGCGCGCTGGGCTCCGCGGCCGAAGGCAAGCTCCTGTCGTTGAGATCCGCGCGGAGGGACAAGCGCTCTTCGCCCGTCGCGAGATCGAGGAGCGCGACCGACGATCGCACGGCGCTCTCGAACGTGAGCGGCTTGCCGGTGAGCCACGCGCCGCGCCCCGTGTTGTCCTTTTTGCCGACCACCCACGCTCCCTCGCCGTCGGGCGAGATGGCGATCCCCCGAAGATAATTGAGCACGCCCTGGCCGCTCGACTCGGTGTCAGGGCCGGGGTCGAGCGCGAGCGACACCGTTCGAACCACGGAGAGCCCGTCCCGTTCGAGCTCGATCACCTCGCCGTGATCAAGAGGAGAGAGGAACCGCGTCACGAAGATGCGCGCGCCGTCCGCCGAAACGGCGAGGCCGCGGGGCGTGGGGCCGACCGGGGTTGTGCGCACGATCGCCTTGGAAACAGGGTCGATCTCGACGATATCCCCCTTCGCTTGGAGCGTCGCGTACGCGCGTGATCCGTCGGGCGAAAACACGATCGCAAAGGGCCTCGCTCCGCGCGGGAGCGCGATGGACGCGAGCGTGTGACCATCATGGGGGCCCAGCACCGCGATGCGCGCCTCGCCCTCGACGGCGACCCACACCGTGCCGTCCGCCGCCTCGGCCACGGCGCGCGGGCGAGCGCCGGTCTTGGCTTCGAAGAGCCTTTGGAGGGTGCTTGTGTCAATCGCGCTCACCGACCCGCTGTCGGGGTTCGCGACCCACACCCGATCGCCCGCGCGGCTCACCATGACGGTGGACGAGCGCGTGGGCCGCGACGGGGTGAGGGGCCGATGGATGGTTTGGCCGAGCGTACACGTGGTCAAGAGGCCGTTGTTGTCGCGGACCGAAGCGTTCACCGTGTAATGACCGGGCTTTGAAAAGACGTGGTTCGCCGTGGGGCTCGGCGAGACGGGCGTGGGCGGCGAGCCGTCGCCGAAGTCCCACGAGTACATAAGGCCGCTCATCGGTGTGCTGAGCGCCGCGGTGAACGACACGCTCGCCGCCACCTCGGCCGGCCCCGGCGGGGTCAGATCGCAGAGCGGGTTTTGGACCGCGCCGCCGGTGGAGAAATAGCTGATGAACGCGTCGGCCATGGCGTTGCCCGCGAGGTCTTTGAGGCCGCCCTGCGCGAGGATGATCTCATAGGTGGTGCTCGGCAAGAGCGGCGCGTCCGGCGCGAAGTTCACGATGTTGGTTTGATAACTGTATCTCCCCGCGAGCGCCGTACCGCCCACCGGGCGCACGATAAACGTGGTCGCGTCGAGGGTCCGCCGGTCGATCTGATCGGTGAAGGTGAGCCCGACGCGCATGGTGAGCGCGACGTTGGCCTCGCCGTTCGCGGGGCGCGCCATGTTGACGGCGGGAGGGGTGGTGTCGGGCGCGCCTTGATGGGGCATGAAGAAGGTGCCATTGCCGTGATCGTCGCTGATGGCGACCAAGTTGCCGAGCGCGGTGCCAAAGTCCTCGTCGCGGTTCGGCGCGTTGCTCGTGGCGAGCATGGCGACCGCGAGCCCGCCGCCGGGCGAGACATCCACCTTGGCATACCGCTGCGAGGCGCCCACGTGCGCGAACCCGTCTTGGATGGACAGGTATCCTCCGGTCCCGCCGATGTCGCCCGATTTACCGACCTCGATGATCTGAAAAGGATCCGAGACGTCCATCACGTGCAAGAAGCGTTTGTCGCCCGTGCCGTAGAGGCGGTGGCCGTTCATCATCCCGGCGTAAATCTTGGGCATGTCGAGCGTCTTTGCGCTCACGAGCAAGGGATTCACGGGGTCGCGGATGTCGAGCATGGCGTACCCCGGCTCGCCCATGCCGGTGAGCCCGAGCCGGTCGCCGACCGCGAACACGGGGCCTACGCGGAAGCCCCCGAGGCTCGATGGAGGGATGGGGTTGGGCTTGCCCTCGGGGCGCGTGACGAGGAACGGATTCGTGACGTCGTGCGCGTCGACGATGAAGAGGCCGTTGGCCGATCCGCCCACGTAGATATAAGGCGCCTGCCACGAGAGCCACCACGCGCCGCTCACGTAGTCCGAGGCGGCCACGCCGGGCAGGTGCAGATAGCTCACCAGCATGGGATTGGTGACGTCGGACCAGTCCCAAATCTGGATGCCTTTGGTGGCTTGGAGCGCCACGTAATCCCCCCAGAACCCGAACCCGTGCGCCTCGCGGATGTCCTCGGTCTCGGCGTCGTCCCGCGCGGCGACGAGCACAGGCGCCTTGGGGTTCGAGATGTCGTAAAAGGCGAAGCCGCCGTCCCCTTTGCCCGAGTCCTGCGAGAAGATGACGGTGAGGTAACCGCGCGTCATCGAGGCCGTGCCGTGCGCGCGCGGCGCGCCGTTCTCGACGCCGACGTGGCCAATCACCGTAAAGACCTCGGCCGGATCGTACGTGAGGTTGGGCAGGCCCGGGCCGTCGGCGAAGGCCCGGGGCGTGGCGAGGAGCGATGCAGCGACCAAAGGGGCGGCGAGGGCGCGCACGAGCTTCATGATTGCGGCGACGATATCACAGCCGGGTCACGATGGGGGCTGCGCCCCCAAACCCCCGGCGGGCTGGGTCCCGGCCCAGCCCGCGCTCTCCTGAATCCGTAGTGAGGGACCTGGATCGCCTCACTCACAAGGCTGAAAGCACAATTTTGGGGCCGCGATTATCG
>CAYTJL010000216.1:0-16676 GCA_964437785.1 uncultured Polyangiaceae bacterium | reverse complement strand
GCGCCGTCCCTACGGTCGACCCGCGGCGTCTGCGCGACGGGCGCACGCGCGGCCCTCGCCTATACTCCCACGACGCGGGCGCGCTCCGCCCGCGCGAGGAGGCTTATTCATGCAAATGCGACGTTTGCTGTTGGCCGCGATCACCGGCGCCGCGGTGGGGTGCGGCGCAGACTCCAACCCAGCGAAGGAGCGCGTCGGCGAGGCGATTCAAGCGCTCGTGACCGACTGCGAATACCTGAACGAGGACCTCTACAAACCGCTGGAGATCCCGGTGGTCTTCGAGCACGAGCTCCTCATCACCGATCTCTCGGTGGTCGAAGACCCTTGCCGGACGAGCATGAACCCGCCCCCTCCGCCCGCGTGCGCCGGGAGCAGCGACGGCGAGTGGACCTTCAATTACCTGATGAAAGGGATGAGCGGAAATCTCACGATCGAGCGGTTCGTGGCCGAGTGGATCCACACGTTCGAAGTGAACCAAACGGTCAACTCCTTCACCGTGCCGGCGCGCACCAACGCCCGGTCCAAGCTCATTGATCCATGGCTCGTCGCGAGCGGCTGCGCCGCGGGCGCCCCCATCGTCGGCGCGAACGCCTGTACGCTCGACATGAGCAAAGCCCCCTTCATCTTGCTCGCCATCGTCAACCGCGTAGACCTCGCCGGGCCCATCCCCGGCGGCCGGCCCGGGGAGCTGCGCTTCGTGTTCGGGCTCAAAGACCCGAACAACGCCAACAACGTTGATTTCCACACCGGCATCATCATCGAATACAAGCTCCCTTCGAGCCTCGACGCCATCCAGTGGGCAGAGCTTTGGCACGATCTCGCGAAGCAACCCATGGGGTCAGCCGCTTATTTGAGCGCGCTCGAGGTCATCACGGACGCCGTCACCTCGATCGGCGCGGAGCCCGGCGCGCTCAACAACGGCAGCGCGCTCGGCCAAATTCGCACGAACGACCTCGAGCTCGGCGGCTCGACGCAACCCTGGGAGCTCCGCCAATACGAGCTCACCGACGTGGGGATGGGGCCCGACCGCGCGCTCCTCACGCTGAAGCCCGTCGCCGACTCGCCGAGCCCGAGCCTCAACAACAGCGCTCTCCTCGACCAATACATCGCGAACAACCAACAAGCCATCCTCGACCAAACCCACGTCGTGCCGCTCACCTACCAAAGCTCAGTCTTCCAAGGCGGCGCGGGCCACGTCACGATCCAAGCCGGGTTCCCCTTGTTCACGTGGCAAGCCCCCAACGCCTCCTCCGAGGTCCGCCACCGCTTCGCGTTCGCCACGTGCGGAGGCTGCCACGGCGGCGAGACCGACACCGACATCACCGAGTTCGCCCACGTCAAACATCGTATCACCGGCCTCCAGTCCAGCACCTCGTTCTTCCTCCAGACATCAACCCAACCGAAGGCCTCGAACAGCGGATTGCCCATGTTCACCTTCGCCGTCCCCGACCCCATCCAACCCGCGATCGTCCGCGAGTACAACGAGCCTTGGCGACGCGTGTGCGAGATGACGCGCCTCCTCAACGGAGACCCCATCCCCTACACCAACGCCATCGGCGCGCACTGAGCGCCCGTAGGCTCACGCTACGGCCCGCCAAAGGCTCTTTTTCGTCCAAAAGCAGAAAGCGTTGACCTCGCCCGAGAAGTTGGGTTCGATCGCGCCTATGCTGCTGATCCGTGCGGCGCAAATGGATGCGTTGTTCGAAGGGATGCTGGAGCGGCGCATCGCTGGGCACCTACGTGAATTTTGCCCGGACCGGTGCGCGGATCTCGGCGAAGGGCTCGACGCGCTCGTCCGCGAGGGCATCGTCAAAGGCAGGAGCTACGGCTTAGAGCGGGCCGACCACCTCTGCCAAATGGCCGCCCTCGTGCTGCTGTTCGGGCGCCATTTCGACCAGGATCCGCTCCTGCCGTGGGCCGGAGAGATCCTGCGCGATCCCTCGATCGAGCACACGAGCGCGCGGATGATCCTGCTTTGCCGCGCGGCGGAGCGGCTCTTTCCGAGCCCTGGGGGTGCGCCGTGATCGTTCTTGGCATCGGCGGTGGAGGCCTGGTCCTCTACGGGGCGTACAAAGTCGGCGTGAAGCTCGCATACAAGTGCAAGTACGAGCGCGCCACCCCGACGATGACGGTCGAAGACGTGCCGCAGGTCCTCTTTTGGGACAACGGCACGACACCGAAGCTCGTCACGGTCACGCTCTCGGTCTCACCCAACGACTTCGACGGAGAGGCAAGGCTCCATTGGAGCACGGACCTCGCAGAGGTCTATGTGGACAAGGGGCTTCGCGTGAAGCTCACCTCGGGTGAGGTCGTCGACAAAGCGTACTGGCAGGGCGACCTCCCGGTGTACGTAAAGCCGCTCGGACCCGGCACGATCAACCTCCGCTTCGCCCTCTCCGCCACAGGCCAATATTATGTCGGCACACCCGCCGAGGTCACCGGCCAAATCGTCGTTCAAGAGCTCACCCTCGCCATCAAAGACGAGGCCGGCACCGGCGAACCGATCCCATGGCTGCTCGCGCCCAATGAACGTAAGTACACGGCGGTGCTCAATCCACCGTTCCAACCGGGGAAATTCAGATGGACCTCGACGGGCGCCGACGTCGAGCGGACCAACGCCACCTCAAAGACCCTCACGGTCAAGCCGAAACAAACCGGAGAGGGCGACGTGACGCTCTCCGCGGAATTCGCGTACCAGAACAGGAAGCTGACCAAGACGCTCGCCATCACCGTTTATCGGCTCACCCTCAAACACGCGGATGGCACGGGCGATCCCAAGAAGACGGCGCTCGTCGAGGAGCCGGGGGGGAACCTCGACGTCCCACGGCAATTCCTGGCTGTCTTCAACCCGGCCAACACGGGTAAAGACTTCTCGTGGAGCACCGCCGGCTCGGACGCATACACCATCTCCGGGAACAAGAACCAAGCGCTCGTGACCATCGCGCCGACCCAGGCGAAGTCCGGCCAAACGATCAAGGTGAGCGCCAAGCTCACCCTCGCGCCCAAAGATCAGATGGGCTCCGCCGAGCACACCTTTGACACCATCAACCCCGAGATCCGCAACGATGGCGGCGTGAAGCTCGGGACACCGCTCTTGCTCCAAAGGAAGCAAAAGCTCAAGGTCGAGCCTCAACAGGGCACCGCCGCCTGGGAAGGAGGCAGCGCGCTCACGATCCTCTCTTCCCCGGACAAGCTGGGGATCGAGCTCGTAGGGACGCAGGAGCACGACGACGAAGGCACGGACAACCGCCTCGACGTCGCGTACAAGCGCGATGATCAAACCGTCCATCGGCACGTCTTCATCAACATCGTTGGGCTCTCTGTGCCACCCGTCGCCGCGGCGGTGAACCGGAAGGGCGACACGATCGCCGAGCTCACTTCGAAAGGGGCCGATGGCGTCCCGCACCTGTGGGACCTCGACCCCAAAGCGACCGAGGCGACCGTCGAGGGCGCAAAGAACCGATCCAACATCAAGATCAAGGGCAAAAAACCGGGGATCGCGAGCGCCACGCTCACGTGCAACGGCGCCATGATGCAAGAAGCGGCGACCGCCGAGGGCGCTATCGTCTTCGTCGGTGAGCGCATCGCCGCCCTCACCGTCGAGACAGGGGACGAGACGACGCTCGCCGAGGACGCGAGCGCGGAAGACAAGACCGCCAAGGTGCTCCTCGGGCTCACCACCGATCCGGTCGTATGGAAGGTCGGTCACGTCATCGCCAAGGCCGAAGGGACGCCGGCAAAGGTCGAGATCGACGGCTTGCCCAAGGACCCCGGCGCACACGCGTGGACACCCAAAAGCAACGGCTACGTGAAGGTCGCGGCGAGCCAACCCACCGACCACGGCGCGGACAAAGACGTGATCCTCCTCCTGGCGCGACCAAAGGGGAACAAGGGCCCACCCAAAGACCCAGGCTTCGAAGTCGAGAAGGACGCCGCGGAGGCCGCGTACGCGCTCGCCGGCAAACAAGCGAAAGATACGTTGAACGTCGAGGTCCATCGCTTTGGCTGCTCCCTGATCAAGTGGCAGCGCAAAGGCAAGACCAACGTCAACAAAGACGATCGCATCAGCTTTTGCACCCACCGGGGCACACCCCAATGGGACGGGAAGGGCGATTGGACCCCGCCGCCGGGAGGGACCGATTCCGGGGTCGCAGGCATCCTCAATCCCGGGGGTCACCAGCACGGCGCGCGCTGCTTCGTCTGCTCGGGCGCGGCGGACGAGCACACGGGGGATTCGCCGCGTCACGTCTGGCACTATCTACCCGGCAGTCAACGCACGTTCGATGAGGCCAAATCGTTGGCGGATGAGCTGAGGAGCTTTGCCGGCAATGATTATACGAGCGACGTCGACTTCGGGGCGCTCAAGCTCACGAAGAAGCTTTGGAACTACCTTCGCCCGAAGAAGAAAAGCAATACCGGCAAGTGGTTCCGCGCCAGAAAGAGCAAGATGCTCGGGGTGCTCGTGGGGAAAGATCCGAACGACGGAGACAAGGACGTTTGGCTCTATGCGCTGTCCGGCTACTGGGAGGCCGACGGGGGTTGGTGCGCGCCGCTCGCTTTGGGGGACCAATCGCGGACAATCACGAACGCGACCGGGCCGACGGTGACCTACACGAAGACAGCAAACCCCTTCAACACCAGCGCAATGGAAGATGGTTGGGGGAAGCTCGGCCGCTGCGCCGCCCCCGTGCTGCTCGATCAAGCACGGAAGAACAACCTCAAGGACCTGGAGCTCACCGAGGTTTGGGTCGACGTGGGCACAACCATCTCCACGACCAACGATTTCCTCCACAAGCACGAGATCGGCTCGTGTGAGCAGTGCCGGCGGATCTTGGGCCGCATGCTCTGCGAGATCGCGGGCTGAACGAGCTGAGGAGCACGATCCATGACCGTCATCGACCACATCATCGCGTTTTGCGCCTCGCTCGATCCAGACTTTCCGCGCCGAATCCGCGGATCGACACCGGATCAGATCGCGGCGCTCGCCGGCGCCATGGGCCGCGAGCCGAGCGCCCTTCACCGCGCCTTCCTGGAGCGCATGGGGGAGGATCAAGGCCCGTTGTCCCTCGGCCTTTATGGGGTCTCGCCGAGCCGGCTCATCGCCTATGAGCCCGAGATGATCGCCGGCATGCCCGAAGGGATCTCGCTCTTTGCCGTCCCGCTCGGCGATGACGAGGAGCAGATTTACCTCCTCGGCGGCGATGACCCCGAGGTCGTGCGCTGCGACGGCGTCCCCCTCGACGAGGCGGGCACCGTCGATCCTTCGCGCGCCGAGCCCGTGGCGGGCTCCCTCTCGGAGCTGCTCTGTTTGCCCTTCCTCAACGCTCGTGTCGCCGTCAAGAAGCCGCACCAAGCCAGCTACACGGAGAAGGTCCAGCGCGCCGACACGCTGGCGCGCTGCCGGAGCATCGCCGCGCTCTTCGGGTTCGAGCCCTATTGGTTCTCCAACGCGTCGACGTTCGCGGCGCACCGCGGCTCGATGGTCTTGGTCGCCAAACAAGCGAGAGGGTTTTACTTCTCCATGGGCCTCGCCGGCGATGACGAGCTGGAGTGGGGCGTTGTCTTTCGGACGCTCACGCGCGAGCTGGATCTCGAGATCTTCCGCTGACGCGTCAGCCCGGGATCCCCACCCGCGCGCCCTCGGCGATGCGGCGGATCTTGTCGATCTCGGCCCGGTGCGCCGCGCTCACGTGCCCTTCGATGGGCCTCTGCTCGCCGCTCCCCATCACCCCATGAATGGACGCGGCCAACGACCCCTCAATCGCGGTGAGGTCATAACCACCTTCGAGCACGAGCCCGATCTTGCCGCCGGCGCACGCGTCCGCGATGGCCGCGAGCTCTGCCGCCATCCACCCATACCCTGCCTCACTCACCATCATCGAGGCGAGCGGATCGCGCTCGTGCGCGTCGTACCCGGCCGACACCAACACGAGCTCAGGGCCAAACCAACGGAGCGCCGGCAACACCACCTCTTCGAACGCGAGCTTGTACGCCGCGTCCCCCGCGCTCGCCGAGAGCGGCACGTTGATGGTGTATCCGCGCCCCTCGCCCTCACCCACCTCGGGCGGCGCGCCCGTGCCCGGATAAAGCGGCATCTCGTGGAGCGAGATGAAGAGGACATCATCGCTCTCCCAAAAGACATCTTGTGTGCCGTTGCCGTGGTGAACGTCCCAATCGACGATCGCCACCTTGGAGAGCCCCGCCGCGAGCGCCGCGGAGGCCGCGATCGCCACGTTGTTGAGCAGGCAAAAGCCCATGCCTTGCTCGCGCGTCGCGTGGTGGCCCGGCGGCCTGCCGAGCGCGGCGCCGCGCGCGGGACCCCCCGCGCTCATCAGCGCCTCCACGAGCGCGATCGCCGCGCCCGCGCTCCGCCGCGCCGCGCGGATCGTGTCGGGCACCACGTACGTGTCGCCGTCGAGCGCCGCGTATTGCCCGTCGAGCTTGAGCAACGCCTCGACGTACGAAGCGTCGTGCGCGCGCAGGATCTCCTCGTCGGTCGCGTCGCGCGGCGCGAGCGCGCGGATCGCGACGCCGTCGGCCGCGCAGCGCTCCACGCCGCGACGAGCCGCGAGCAGGCGCTCGGGGCGCTCGGGGTGATAGCCGCGCGAGCGATGCTGCAAAAAGAGAGGATCGTCGGCGACGTGAAAGACAGGCGTGCTCATGCGCGCCCGCACCATTTGCCGAACGGTAGAGCCGCGACAAGCCCGAAACGAAGGCTCTCGCTGTTTCGCATTTCGGCTCGCGTTTCGGCCATAATCAGCGCCTCGATGCCATCGACCCTCGACATCGCCATCGGCGCGCTGAACGGCCTGGTCGGCGACTACCTCGCGCGCACGCAGAACGGCCTCGCGATCGACGCGCAGCTCTTCCGCGACGAACAACCCATCACCCTCTCACGCGAAGGCATCGCCGCCGCGCTCCCCCACGCGCCGAGCCGCGTCGCGATCTTCGTCCACGGCCTGATGAGCACCGAAGACGTGTGGTGGTTCCCCAAACCGCCTGCGCCCTCACCCGCGCCTGCGCCCGAAGGCGCCGAGAGCGCGAGCGCGTCCGCCGAGCCCGTCGCTCGCCGGAGCTACGGATCCAGGCTCGAAGCCGACGCCGGCCTGTGCGCGCTCTACGCGCGGTACAACAGCGGCCGCCGCATCTCGCAGAGCGGCGAGGAGCTCGACGCCCTCCTCTCGGCCTTGATCGAGCGCTCGCCGAGCCCCATCGACGAGATCGCCCTCTTCGGTCACAGCATGGGCGGGCTCGTGATCCGCGCCGCGACGCACGTCGCCGCAGAGCGCGGGAGCCCGTGGCTCGGCCTCGTCAAAAAGGCTTTTTACATCGGCTCACCCCACCTCGGCGCGCCGCTCGAACGCCTCGGCAACGTGCTCACGTGGACGCTCGACAAGATCAACCACCCCATCACCGCGGTCGTCGCCGACGTGGTGAACCTCCGCAGCGAAGGCGTCAAAGACCTGCGCTACGGCAACCTGCGAAGAGAAGATTGGGAGGGCAAAGACGCGGACGATCTGCTCCAAAACCACCGGCACCCGACGCCGCTCCTCGCGTCGATCCGACACCACTTGGTGGTGGGCACGCTCTCGCGCGACGTCACCTCGACCATCCTCTTCGGCGACGTGCTCGTGCCCGTGAAGAGCGCCGCGGGCCTCGCAAAACCGGCTGATCGCGCGCCCATCTTCCCGCAGGAGCACGTGGCGATCATGCCGGGGAGGAACCATCTTCGACTGGCCCACGACGAGGCGGTGTACGAGCACCTCCTCGCGTGGTGGAAGGAGCCCTCGTCATGAAGCGCCTCCGCGGCCTCAAATCCATGGTCCAAGACGCGGTCGAGCACGGCTCGCGCGCGGTCGAGCGCGTGCAGCTCGACATGGCCAAGACCCCGTTCGACATCCTGGAGAACGTCCCGCCCATCGCCGCGCCGGTGAAGGGCGTGCGGCTCCTGCACAACTTCGGCGTCACCTCGACCCACTCGATGATCCGCCTCGTCAACAAGGTCACGGGCAGCGTCCTCGACGTGGTCATCGACGCGGTCGAAAAGAAGCAACCGGCCGAGGAGAAGGCGCCGGCCGAGGAGAAGGCGCCGGCCGAGGAGAAGTCATGAAGCCCGCGCTGCTCGTCGTCGACATGCAGAACGAGTTCTTCGCGCCGGACTCGCCCGCCCTCGCGTCGTTGCGCTCCGCGACGGAGTACATCAACGCGACGATCGCGCTCTTTCGCAAGCGCGGCGCGCCTGTCGTCGTGGTCTCGGACATCGAAGAGCCGAGCCGCGTGCCGGGCGCCGAGCCCTTCGCGTTCCATCCGAGCGTCGCGATCGAGCCCGCCGACGATCGCGTCGACAAGCGCTTCGGCAACGCGTTTTGGAAGACGGACCTCGAGGATCTGCTCCGCAAGAAGGGCGTCGACACCGTCATCGTCTGCGGCTTCTGCGCCGAGTTTTGCGTGCTCAGCACCCACCGCGGCGCGGTCGAGCGGGGCTTCGGCGCGGCCGTTCTGCGGAGCGGCCTCGCGAGCCCTTCGGCCGATCACATCCGCTTCGTCGAGGCCATCTGCGACGTCGTGAGCTACGGCGCGCTCGCCGCCTTCCTCGCGTGAGTTTGGTGTATCGTCTCGTCCCCGTGATCGCGCGCCCGCTCGCCCTCTTCGCCCTCTCGATCGGCCTCGCTTCGTGCGCCGCGCCCATCGCCGAAGGCGGCGCGTGCCGCGAGGCGGGCTCGTGCGAAGCGGGCAAGAGCTGCATCATGGGCCTCTGCCGCCCGCCCGACGCTCCGCTCACGCCGGTCGACGCGCAACGCGTCGTGCTCGCGCCGAGCGAGATCGCCGTGGTCTCCGCGCTCTCCTCGGGCGGCGGCGGCGACGAGCTGCCCGACACGTTCGCGCTCGGCCGATCGTCGGACGGCACCGTGATCGTGCTCATGCGCTTCGCGCCGAGCTGGAACGAGAGCGCCGAGGTGCTCCGCGCGATGCTCGTGCTCGACACCATCGAAGGCCCGCCCGCGCTCTTGCCCGCCACCATCGAGGCCGCGCGCATCTCGGGGCCGTGGCTCGCCGCGACCGCGTCGTGGGGGCGCACGCCCAAGCTCGACGTGCCGTTCGCCGCGGGCTCGGTCGTGCCCCGGCCGCCCATCCCGGTGCGCGTGGACGTGACCCAGCTCGTGCGCGATTTGGCTCGGAAAAAGCAGGACGATCAAGGCATCGCGCTGCTCGCGCACGGCGACGACGTGAACGGCACCGCGATCGCGCTCGGCGTCTCGCGCGGGGGTGGTCCGCGCCTCGAGGTCTACCTCCGGTGACGGCGGAGTCCGCGCCGGGCACGCTCCTCTCGGTCCGCGATCTGACCATCTCGTTCGCGACCGAAGGCGGCTCGCTCCTCGCGGTCGATCACGTGAGCTTCGACGTGCCGCGCGGCAAGACGCTCGCGATCGTCGGGGAATCCGGCTGCGGAAAGAGCGCGACGGCCCACGCGATCCTGCGGCTTTTGCCCTCGCCTCCCGCTGCGGTGACCGCGGCGGGCATCGTGTTCGAGGGTCGCGATCTGATGACCATGCCCGAGCGCGCGCTGCGCGAGGTGCGCGGAGGCCGGATCGGCATGGTGTTCCAAGAGCCGATGACCTCGCTCAACCCCGTCTATACGGCGGGTTTTCAGATCGCGGAGGCCATCCGCCTGCACCGCGACGTCTCGCGGCGCGAGGCGAAGCGGCTCGCGATCGAAGGGCTCCGCCGCACCGGGATCGCGGACCCCGAAGCGCGCGCCGACAGCTACCCGCACGAGCTGTCCGGCGGCATGCGGCAGCGCGTGATGCTGGCCATCGCGCTCGCGTGCGATCCGTCGCTGCTCATCGCGGACGAGCCCACCACCGCGCTCGACGCGACCGTGCAGGCGCAGCTCCTCGACCGTTTGCAGCGCCTGCGCGACGAGAGCGGGATGAGCCTGTTGCTCGTCGCGCACGACCTCGCGGTCGTGGCGTCGATCGCCGACGAGATCCTCGTGATGTACGCGGGCGTCGTGATGGAGCGCGGCCCCGCGCGCGAGGTGCTCCGCGCGCCCGCGCACCCGTACACCCGCGCGCTCCTGGAGAGCATCCCGCATCGCGGCGCCTACCGCGTGCGCGGCAAGAGGAGGCTGCGCCTCGCGACCATCGAAGGCACGTTGCCCGATCTCCGATCGCCCCCGCCGGGCTGCCGCTTCGCCTCGCGCTGCCCCATCGCCGGCGATCGCTGCGCGCGCGAGGAGCCGCCCAAGGTGGTGGTCGACGGGCTCGAAGCGCGGTGCTTCTTCGCGTCGCGCAGCCTCGATCACGACCTCGATCACGCGCTCGGAGCCGAGCCGTGAGCGCGACGATCCCGCCCCCCACGGTGCGCGATGGAGACGACGCACCAAAGCCCTCGATCCCGCCGCCGTCGATGCAGGGCGGCTCCGCCGAGGACAGGCCGCGCTTACCGCTCTTGCAAGCGGACAAGCTCTCCAAGCTCTTCCCGGTCGAGCGGGGGATCTTCGCTAAACCACGCTTCGTCCACGCTGTTGACGATGTGACGTTGTACATCCGAAGGGGCGAGACCGTGGGGCTCGTGGGCGAGTCCGGCTCGGGCAAGAGCACGCTCGGACGGCTGATGATCCGGCTCATCGAGCCGACGCTCGGTCGTGTGGTGTTCGACGGGCGCGATCTTTCGCGCGCGACGCCTTCGGAGCTGTCGGGCGTGCGCCGCCGGATGCAAATCGTGTTTCAAGACCCGTATTCGTCGCTCAACCCCAGGATGACCGTCGGGACCATCGTAGGTGAGGGCATCGAGGTTCACCGCCTCGCGGGCAGCAAACAAGAGCGCGAGAGCCTGGTGCTCGCGACGCTCGCCAAAGTCGGGCTCCGCGCCGACATGGCCGCTCGGTATCCTCATGAGCTCTCGGGCGGGCAGCGCCAGCGCGTGGGCATCGCGCGCGCGCTCGCGGTCAAGCCCGAGCTGCTCGTGTGCGATGAGCCGGTGAGCGCGCTCGACGTCTCGGTCCAAGCGCAGGTGGTCAATCTGCTGGAGGAGATCCAAGACGAGACCTCGATGGGGATCCTCTTTATCTCGCACGACCTGCGCGTCGTCACGCACACGAGCCATCGCATCGCGGTGATGTACGCGGGCCGGCTCGTCGAGACCGGGCCCGCGCGCGCCGTGTCCGAGCGGCCTTTGCACCCTTACACGCGCGCGCTCTTCGACGCGGCCCCGTCCATCGAGGACGACGGCAAACGCCGCTTGGTGCTCGCGGGCGAGCCGCCGAGCGCCTTCGATCCGCCGGCCGGCTGCGCGTTCCACCCGCGTTGCCCAAAGTCCAAGCCGGGGATGTGCGATCGCGACAGGCCGCTGCTCAAAGAGGTCGAGACCGACAGCCACCATCGCGTGGCGTGTTATTTCCCCGAGGAGAGCTCCGTCACTTCGCTTTGACGCCGCTCGCGGACGTGCTCGGCCCGAAACGGTCCGGGCTCACTCATAATAGGAGCATTGGCGGGGGGGCGACCATCCTCATAACCATCGAGATCGAAGATACACGGCGTGATGGGGTGCGTCGAGTGTTTACCCGAGCGCCGCGGCGATCCAAGGCAATTCCCGCGGCGAGCAGCCCGCGAGCTTGGCGACAGCGGGGTTATCGGGGCCTTCACGCGCGAGCGCTTGATACACGCTCTCGGCCACGTCGGCGCGGAGGGCCCTTGTTCCGAACACCGGATATCCCACGGCGAGGAGCGCCTCCGCGGACGTGCTCGGGTCGAACGGCAACGAGATGGGCCGGCTCTCGATGCCTTTGGGCGTCGCCCCGAGCCACGCCGTGACGAGCGCGCTCCGCACGGTCATCGCCGCTTCGTCGAGCAGATCATCCACGTAGATGACCCGCGCGCCCACCACCACGCCGAGCGACGACAAGAGCTCTCTGTCCCCGTTCGTCAACGACGTGACCTGCGCGTTGACGCCCTCGGTGAGCGCGGTGCCGAGCCCCTGCTCCACCAGATAAAGCAGGCCCCTGCCCGCGGCCGAGAGGGCTTTGGCCTCGACCGAGCGGAGCGGCGCGAGCAGCTCGGCCGCGAGATCGCGCGCGTACGCGACCATCCGGCGCTCGATCCGAAGCTTGGCGCCCGCGCCGAGCGCGTCTTGCGCCGTGAGCTTGATGTTGGGCAGGAGCAGGCCCGCGCCCCGCACGAGCTTCGCGATCGTCGTGGGTCGCTCGATCGCGCCCGCATCCGCGAGGAGCGAGACCGCGCCCGTGGCGCTCACGGTGAAGCGATCGTGGGTCGCGGCGACGATCGCCTCCACGTCGCGATCGACGATCGTCGGCTCCACCGGCTGCGGCGCGAGCTTGTCGCGCAGCGCTTCGAGCTGCGCGAACGGCGACGATCGACGAGGCTCGGGCGCGGGCTCGGCGCGATCGTGGTGCCTCGGCTTCGGCTTGGGGGGCGAGGGCCTCGCGGCGCGCCTCCCCCGCTCGACGAAGCGCTGCACCAGCCTGTCGTGGAGCGCGTCGCTCAGCCGATCTTCGATCGCGCGCGTGCGCTCGCGCCACTCGTCCGCGTGAGGCAGCCACGCGGATCGCTGCGACACGTACGTGAAGGTTCGGATCGCGGCGATGCGCGACGTGAGCGTGTCGATGTCGCCGGTCGGATCGTCGATCTCGGCGACGCGCGCCGCGACCCAGTCGACGTCGAGCGCCGCGCGCGGGCCCGCGAGCTGGTCGTAGAGCTCGGCGAGCAACGCGGTGTGCGCCTCGAACAAAATCCGCTTGTAATCAGGGATGCGGCACACCTCCCAGAGCAGCGCCACGGCCTCGCGGCCCGCGGCCCGCGACCGCACCTTGGGATCGCGCGCGAGGCGCGCGAGCGCCGCGTGATCTTCGCCGTTCGTCGCGAGCACGAGGCGGCTCGATCGGGGCCGCGCGTCGAGCGACGCGAGCAGCGCGTCCGCCGAGGAGAAGTCGAGATCCGTGCTGCGCCAGCGCACCCGCTTCACCGGCGAGAACCGGTGCGCCTCGATGGCGGACACGTCCGAGGGCGGGAGGTCGAGCGGCGCGAGCGTGCCGAAGGTGCCGTCGGCCGTGCTGCGGCCCGCGCGCCCCGCGATCTGCGCGAGCTCGGCCGCGTCGAGGCCGCGCAGATCGCGGCCGTCGAACTTGGAGAGCCCCGCGAACGCCACGTGCAAGAGGTCGAGGTTGAGGCCCATCCCGATCGCGTCGGTCGCGACCAGGTGATCGACCTCGCCCGCCTGAAACAAGGCCACCTGCGCGTTGCGCGTGCGCGGTGAGAGCGCGCCGAGCACCACCGCCGCGCCGCCCGTCCGCGCGCGCACCCGCTCGCCGAGCGCGTAGACCTGCGCGGTCGAGAACGCGACGATCGCGCTCTTGGGCGGCATTTTGGTGAGTTTTTTGGGCCCGATCCAGGTGAGCGTCGAGAGCCGCGGGTGCTCGAGGATCTTCGCGGTGGGCACCAGATCCCGGACGACGTCGCGCATGGTCGCCGCGCCCATGAGCCACGTCTCGCGCTTGCCCCGCGCCGAGAGCATCCGATCCGTGAAGACGTGGCCGCGCTGATCGTGCGCCGCGAGCTGGATCTCGTCGACGGCGACGAAGTCGACCTCGCGCTCGACCGGCATCGCCTCCACCGTCGAGACCCAATACGAAGGCCGCCGCGGCACGCGCTGCTCCTCGCCCGTCACGAGCGCCACGCGGCCCTCGCCGATCCGCGCGGCGATGCGATCGTAGACCTCGCGCGCGAGCAGGCGCAGCGGCAGGCCGATCATCCCCGACTCGTGCTCCAGCATGCGCTCGACCGCCCGGTGGGTCTTGCCCGTGTTGGTGGGGCCGAGCGCGGCGACGATCATCGGAGCGGGGTCTTTATCACGAGCGCTCGACCGCGCTCATCATCAGGCCCATGACCGAGGTCACGGCGCCCTCGACCCCGTCGAGCTGCCGGCTGCCCGGGTGCGAGTCGGTCCCGAGGATGCTCGAAAATACGTTTGCTTTGCGGATCTTTTCGAGCGCGCCCGCGGGGAGCACGAGGTGGCTCGCGACCGCGTGGACGCGCGTCGCGCCCGCGTCGAGGTACGCGCGACCGGCTTGAATCAAGGACGATCCGGTGCGGATCATGTCGTCGTAGATCACCACCTCGCAGCCTTGCACCGCCGCGTTGATGCCCGTCATGGCGAGCTCGCCGGTCGTGGAGTCGCGGCGTTTGTAGACGAACGCGGGCGGGGCCCCGAGGTCCGAGGCGAGGCTCTGCACCCACTTGGCGCGGCCCGCGTCGGTCGCCCCGAGCACGAACGGCCGGTCGCCCATGTGCTTCTTGATCAAGGTCGTGATGATGGGCGCGCCGTAGAGGTGCAGCGTCGAGTGCGAGTCGCCGAAATAAAACTCGATGCCGTCGGTGTGCAGATCGAACAAGAAGACGCGCGTCCCGCCCTCGCACGGCGGGATCGACGAGATGAGCCGCGCGCGCGTCTTGGCGGTCACGACCTCGCCGCGCTTCACCGCGCGCTCCATGGTCGAATAGCCGAAGTACGGCATCACGAGCGAGAGCGACCGCGCGCCCGCGCGCGAGATCGCGTAGCCGAGATCGTAGACCTCGAGCGCGTCGAGGTCGGTCGGCGTGCCGCCGAGCAGGACCACGTCGCGCCCGCGGCTGTCGTCCACGAGGCGCAGGTAGCGCTCGCCGTCGGGGAAGGTCCGGCGCTCGATGCGCCCGAGGTCGAAGGAGCCCGCCGCGAGCGCGCGCGGGACGAGGTATTCGTACGATGCGATGGAGAAGAGGAGCTTTTGGGACATGATGAGGGGCGCGGAGCGGGGAACGGAACGGATGATCCGATCTTAGTCCACCCGCGCGGGCCGTTGACACCCAAAGGGAGGCCCACTAGATCGCAAGTCGGCTTTTTTTCCGCTCAAAACGAGCCTTCGCTCGAAGACGGCTCCCTCGAACGCTGGGGTCTCGATGGCGACTTACATCCCGCTGCTGCTCTTGTTCATCATCGCAGCGATCATCACCGGCGCTATGTTTTGGCTGACGTCGGTGCTCGGTCCCAAGAACCCGACGCCCGAGAAGATGATGCCGTACGAGTGTGGAAGCGACTCGACGGGCGGCCGCTTCGTCAAGCCGAGCGTCAAGTTCTACCTCACCGCGATCCTCTTCGTCGTCTTCGACATCGAGGCGGTGCTCATCTATCCGTGGGCGCTCCAGTTCCGCTCGCTCGGATGGGCGGGGCTCGCGACCATGGCTTCGTTCATCGCGCTGATCGTCGTGGCGCTCATCTACGTGTGGAAGAAAGGGGCGCTCGAATGGGAGAAATGACGCGGATCCAGGTGCTCGAAGGATCGGAGCAGGGCTTCGCCACCACGAGGTTCGACTCGCTCCTCAACTGGGCCAAGAAGTACTCGCTGTTCCAATACCCGTTCGTCACCGCGTGCTGCGCCATGGAGTTCATGGCCATGGCGAGCCCGCGCTTCGACATGGCGCGTTTCGGCGCCGAGGCGCCGCGCTTCTCGCCGCGCCAGTCGGACTTGCTCTGGGTCGTCGGCACCATCAGCCAGCGCCAAGCGCCCGCGCTCCGCCGCATCTACGAGCAAATGGCCGACCCCAAGTGGGTGCTCGCGTTCGGCACCTGCGCGTCGTGCGGCGGCTTCTACGACAACTACACGACCGTCGCGGGCATCGATAAAATCGTCCCCTGCGACGTGTACGTACCCGGCTGCCCGCCCCGGCCCGAGGCCGTGATCGACGGCCTGCTGCTGCTCCAAGACAAGATCGCGACCGGCGATCGCACGCCCGCGATCGTAAAGCCTCGCCTCGATCCGGCCACGGATCCTACCGAGGGCCTGGTCGCGCTCCACCGAAAGCCCGCGTGAGATGAGCAAGCGCGTCCTCTCCCTCGTCGAAGAGAAATTCGGCGACAAGGTCCTCGCCACCCACTCGCAGCACGGCGACGACACGGCCATCGTCGATCCCGCCGTGTGGCGCGACGTCGCCCGCTTCCTGCGCGACGACCCGCGCATCGCGATGAACATGTTCACCGACCTCACGGCCGTGGACTTCCTCCCGGTCGGGGGCGTAGGCGCGAACAACCTGCGCTTCGAGGTGGTCTGTCACCTCCGCTCGCTCCAGCACGCGCACCGCATCCGCATCAAGGCGGCCATCGGCGAGCTCGACGAAGAGGCTCCGAACCCCGAGATCGACTCGCTCGTGCCCGTGTGGAGCGGCGCCAATTGGTTCGAGCGCGAGACGTTCGACATGTTCGGCGTGGTGTTCCGCGGCCACCCCGACATGCGCCGCATCCTGATGTACGAAGAGTTCGTCGGGCACCCGCTGCGCAAGGATTACCCCGCGAACAAGATCCAACCGCTCGTGCCCTTCCGCGAAGGCACGACCGACAAGCTGCCTCCGTTCGGCCCCGACGAAGGCATGAGCTTCGGGCGGCAGACGCACGACCTGGGGCGCATCACGCGCGGGGGCGAGGGCTGACCGATGGAACCGTTGGACGCCGAGCTGGACGAAGGCTCGCTGGAGCTGCCGAGCGAGCCGATGCTCCTCAACATGGGGCCGTCGCACCCCGCGATGCACGGCACCGTGCGCATCGTGCTCGAACTGTCGGGCGAGTCGATCCGCAAGGCCGACGTGCAGATCGGCTACCTGCACCGCGGCTTCGAGAAGATGTGCGAG
>CAYTJL010000215.1:0-16759 GCA_964437785.1 uncultured Polyangiaceae bacterium | reverse complement strand
GAAGAAGAGCTGAGGGGCTTTCTTTAGCCCTCGACGAGCGCGAGCGGCAAACCCTCCTCGCCGAGCGCGATCATCATCGCCAAACAATGTTCTCCGGCAGGCCCACCCACCGCCACACCGTGGTGCCGGCGAGGAACAACAAGAGCTGGGCCGTGCCCAAATGGGTGAGCCAGATACAATCGCCCGGCGTGAGCCCCCGGCGCAAACGAGGTTTGTAAAAGACGAGCTGCGAGAGCGGCGCCGCGAGCATCAGCCCCTCCCGAACACCGATGATCCCGCGCGCGAGCGCGATCGCGAGCACCGCCGCCGAGCCGAGGAGCAATCCATCGATGATGCGCTCAGCCGCCTTCGGCCCGTGCACCACCGGATACGTGGGGATAGAGAGCGCGCGATCCCCTTCGAGATCCCGAAAATCATAGAGGATCTCATACGTGAGCTCGAACGGCACGAAGAACAGGGCGAGGGTGACGACGGCCGGCCACGCCATGACGCGCTTGCTCGGATCGGCCGCGAGCGGGTACGCGAAGCACGTGAGCACGAAGAGCACGGACGAGCCGAAGTTCTTGAGGAAGTAGATCTCTTTGAAGCGTGAGAGCCCTTTGGGCGTCGGCACGATGTCGTAGTTGTAGCCGAGCCCGATGAGCTGCACCGCCGCGCGATACGGGGTGAGCCCCGGCAGGAGCAGGTGCGTCACCGCGAACGACCCGACGAGCAGCGCGAACGAGAGGGCCGTGAGCGCGCGCTTGGCCCTTTGGACACGCGCGGTGCCGCGGATACCGTTCTTCATGTCCTCATCGATGTCGGTCACCCGGTTCATCAAGTTGATGAGGAACCAATCGAGGCCGACCACGAGCGCCACGAAGAGCTGATATCGCCCGGTCATGAGCCACCCGAAGGTGACCGCCGCCGTCATCGCGATGAGCACGATGTGGTAACGCGCGATCGCGAGCGCGTCGGACAAGAGCCCTTTGTCGGGGGAGGGCGCGTTGGTCGCGGAGACGGCCATTCCCTTCTTTTACCCTCGACGCGCGGGCCCGTGTGGTACGTTCTCTCGCCGTGAGGTCAATCTCGGTGATCTTCGTCGCGCCGCTCGCGGCGTTCGCGATCGCAGCTTCCGGGTGCGGCGGGCGCGACGCCTCGGAGGAGCCTGCCATCGCCGCGCCCGGCGGCGGAATCCCCTCCGCGGCGGCGGGCGCGACGGGCGTTTCGTTCGAGCCGCCCGCGGCCGTCGCGCAGATCCCAGGCCACAAAAAGGGCGATCCGCTCGACGATGAGCCTTTGCCCGATCCGTTCGAGCCTCCGCACCCGCCCCCGCACATGAAGAAAGACGCCGGCCCGCCGGCTCATCCCCCGCCCAAAAAGGGTGGAGGAGGGATGCAGTTGTGATGCGCTCTCCCGCGGCTCTCCTCGTCGTCGTTATCGCGGCTCTCCTGCTCGTCGCGTGCGGTCCGCCCCCGGCGCTGCCCAATTTGCCGCCGCCCGAATACGAGGCTCCGCGCCCCTTCGTGATCCCGGGCTCATCGCCCTCGCAGGCGCCCAACGCAGCTCCAAAGGCACCTTCACCTCCGGTCGCGCCCGCGCCGCCCGCTCCCCCGGCTCCGCCCCCGCCGGCCCCCAAGTCCTAATTCATTATCCCATCGTCGGGCGCCGGAGCGGCGGCGGGCGCGGCGGCGCAGGCGCGGGCGGCCGATCCGGGAAGAGCGGCAAACGAAGGCCGCGGCGCGTGGCCGCGAGCTCGACGATGCGGCGGACCTCCTCGTTGCGGCCGAGGAACGCCGCGCGCTGATCCGCGCGACCCACCGCGGCCGCGTGATCGATCACGGCTTGGAACGCGGCGTCGATCAGGCGATCGGCGTCGTCGACGCGCCCCGCGGTGAAGAGCACGTCGATGAGCGTGAGCCGGATGTACTCGTCCCACTCTTCGACCGGGCCTTCGGCGAGGCGCCGATTGGCCTCCTCGGCGGCGGCGACCGCCTCGTCGAGCATGCGACGCGCGAGCTGCACCTGCGCGAACGCGAGGAGCGCGGGCATGTGGAGCTTGGGGTGGCGCCGCGTCTCGTCGACGAGCCACCGCGCGATCGCGTGCGCTTGAGCGAGATCCCCGGGCCCGCCGCGCCACACGAGGAACATCACCTCGTACGTGCGCGTGTGCAGCCGGAGGTTCGCGGCGCTGCACTCGTCCGCGATGCGCGCCGCGTGGCGCTGGCACGCGACGCCTTCGTCGAGGTTGCCGAGCCTCGCGTACGACATCCCGACGTTGTGCTGCGCCGACGCTTCGAGGATGCGCATCCGGCGCGTGCGCGCGTCGGTGAGCGCGCGCTCGAGCATCGCCTGCGCCGCCTCGAACATGCCGAGGTGGTTCAACACCGAGCCGGTGTTGATGCGGCCGCGCGTCGCGAGCACGAGATCGCCCGCCTCCTCGGCGACCTGAATCACCTGCTCGCCCGCGATCACCGCGTTCGACGTGTCGCCCACGTGCATCAGCGCGAAGAGCCTCGCGTCGAGCGCGCGGAGGACCGCGTCGATCGAGCCCGACGCGTTCGCCGCTTGCACCGCCTGCTCCGCGATGCCGAGCGCCTCGCGCGACTTGCCGAGATCGATGAGGCCGCGCACGCGCGCCGCGAGCAGCACCGCGCGCGTCGGGAGCGAGAGCTGCGGGAAGTTCGCGAGGACCCAGTCCGCGCGCGCGTCGCCGTCCGCGGGACGGCCCGACTCGATGAGCGCGACGGCCATGGTTCGCTGCGCTTCGCCCCAGAGATCCGAGCCCGGCGGCGAGAGCTGCGACGCCTCTTCGCCCGCCGTGATCGCGTCGTGCAAGCGGCCCAAGAACGCGGACACGAGCGCCTTGGTGACGAGGAGCTGCGCGCGCACGCCTCCCTCGGCGCCGCACGCGAGCCCGCGGTTCGCGAGGTCGAGCGCGGTCTCGAGCTGCGCGCCGTTGGTGTACGCGAGCCTCGTCGCGCGCGCGTAGAGCTCGGCCGCGCGTTGGAGATCGCCGCCCGCCTCGGCGTGCGGCGCCACGAGGCCGGGATCGACGTCGCCGATCGACTCGAGCCAGCCGCCCGCGGACAAGTGCAAGACGGATCGATCCTCTTCGAGGATGGAGGCGTAGGCCGCGTCGCGCACGACCGACTGGCGGAAGATCCACTCTTCTTGGCCCGCGATGCGCGAGGTTTGCTGGCGCGTGATGATCTCGCTCGACGTGAGATCGGCGAGCTCCTCTTCGGCCGTGTGACCGATCAACGACTCGACGCCGCCGGTCCAGAACGACTGCCCGAACACCGAGCCCGCGCGCAGCACCTGCCGCACGTCTTGCGACATGCGATCGAGCCTCGCTTGCACGAGCGCTTGCACCGTGAGCGGCAGCTCGTCGCGCCCGTCCGCCGCCGATCGCACGAGCTCCTCCAAGAAGAGCGCGTTGCCCCCCGCGCGCCGCACGATGCTCATGCGCACGTGCGCGTCCGCGTTGGGGAGCGCCGCCGCGACGAGCCTCTCGGCCGCGAGCGGGGAGAGCGGCGAGAGCGTGAGCCGCGTGAGGTTGCGCTTCTCCCAGAGCTGCGGGAAGCGCGCTTGCACCTCGGGGCGCGAGAACGCGATCGCCACGAATTTGAGGTCGGGACAGCCGAGGAGCCAATCGACGAGCTCGATGGTGGTCTCGTCGGCCCAGTGCATGTCCTCGATGATCAGCGCGAGCGGCGAAGGCTCCGCGCGCACGAACGCTTCGAGCGCCATGCGCAGCCGCGACTGCATGAGCTGCGCGCTCGATCGCGCGGCGCGGAGCGGCTCGTCCGCCTCGTCGGGGAAGGGCACGCCGACGAGCTCGCCGATGAACGCGGAGAGGAAGCGCAGCGTGCGCGGCAGCCTCGCCGCGACGTGGCGCTTCACCTTCGCGATTTGATCTTCGCGCCGCTCGCCGTCCTGTACGCCCATGAGCACGCGCAGCGCGCGGCCGAACGCGGAGATGCTCGACGATCGGCTCATCGAGTCGCCGAGGCACAGCAGCACCTCGGGCTTGATCGGCGCCATTTCGAGGCGCTGCGTGAGCTCGGCGCGCACGCGGCTCTTGCCGATGCCCGCGGGCCCCGTGACGAGCGCCGCGCGCGGCGTGCCCTCCTCGGTCATCTCGGCGTAGATGCCTTGAAGGAGCGCGATCTCCTTCTCGCGACCCACGGTCGGGGTCACGCGGCCGAGGAGCTGCCGCGCGCCGAACCCGCCGGGATCTTCGCGCATCACCACGCCGCCCTGCGGATCCTCTTGGACGACGAACCGGCCTTCGAGCGCGGCGAGCGCGTGACCGTCGGCGCGCACCGCGCCGGGCTGCGCCTGATCGAGCTGCCTCGCCGCGCGATCGAGCGCTTCGCCCGCGAGGTTCGCGCGGTTCGGCGCGGCGTGCCCGATCGCGACCGCGGCGCGCACCGCGGGTCCGTGCGCGCGCGCCTGCGCGACCGCGAGCGCGGCGCGCGCGGCGCGGAGCGCCTCGTCGCCCTTCGATCGCTCGACGCCGAGCACGGCGACCATGCGCCCGCCCGCGAGCGCTTCGAAGCGCGTGTCCTCGCCCAACATGTCGCGCACCGACGCTTCGCCTTCGGGCGAGAGCGAGCCGCCCCCGAGATCGTAGAGCACGACGGCGACGACGCGCCGCTCGCTCTTGCCGGGGCGCGAGGGCATGGCGCCGTCTCCGTCGCGCTTCGAATCGGGGATCGCGCGGCGGATCGCGGACGCGCTCTTGTCGGTCGCGGGAGGATCGTTGTTGAGGTTGCCGACGCGCGCGAGCGCGCGCGCGAGCTCGCCGCCGCTGTCGTAGCGCTGGTCGCGGCTCCGTGAGAGCGCGGCCGTGATCACCTGATCGAGCGCGTCGGGCACGTCGAAGCGGACCGACTGCGCCGACGGAGGATCTTCGATCACCAGCCGCCCGAGGAGGGCGATGATGTGCTCGGTCTCGAAGACGTTGCGGCCCGTGACCAAGCGAAAGAGCACCGAGCCGAGCGAATAGACGTCGGCGCGCGCGTCGATCGCCTCGCCGCGCGCCTGCTCGGGGGCCATGAAATGAGGCGTCCCGATGATCTGTCCGCGCTCGGTCTGAAACTCGTCGGGCTCGGAGGGCTTCACCACGCCGAAGTCGATGAGCTTGACGCTCGTGCCCCTGCCGCGCGGGAGGAAGATGTTCGAGAGCTTCAAATCACGATGGATCACGCCGCGCGCGTGGATCGCCGCCATCGCCGCCGCCGACCTCCGCACGACCTCGACAGCGTCGCGCATCCCGAGCGGCGCGCGCTTCTGGCGTTGCGCGAGGTCCTCGCCGTCGAGCCATTCCATGGCCATGAACGCGCGTCCGTCGTGCCACGTGCCGTGCCCCACGTATTGCACGATGTTCGGATGCCGCAGATCCGCGAGGATCGCGATCTCGCGCCGAAAACGAGCCCTTTCGATGGGGGAGGCCGTGGGCCGGAGCAGCTTCAGCGCGATGGCCTGGCCCGTGGTTTGGTCGATCCCACGATAGATGTCGCCCATGCCGCCGCTTCCAACGCGGGACTCGATAACAAAGCGGCTCGCGGCCTCTTCGGGCAACACCACCCTTCAGCCTACGCGAAGCCGCGGGCTTTGTGGGAAAAACAGGAGACGTTTTCGTGGGCGCGCCGCGTCGCGTGATGAATGGCGCGCGGGAGGCTCATGCGTCCAGGATCGAGATAAAGGGGGTGTCCTCGGAAGAGAGCCAGTGCTCCGACACATAGAAGCTCGGGAACCAGCTCCATTTACTGACGCTGTTCACCTGGAAGAACCTCTTTTGCCCTTTGCGGATCGGGAAGACCAAAAACACGTTGCTGTTATCGTGAATGACCCCCACGTCCACCTCGGCGTGATCGCCCGCGATCATCGACACGCTGTGGAAGTACCCCTCACACTCGACGCGGACCCACTCGCGGACGCGGAAGACCTTGCACCGTTTGTGCATGGTGTTGCGGTCCGCCGAGACGACGGGCGCCTTCTTCCACTCTTCACGTGAAGGGGCTTTGCTCTTCTCCGACGGGAAGGGCTCGGCGCTGAAGCGCGCGGGCTCGGCGGGCCCAGCGTCGTTTGGCCCAGCGTCGCTCGGCCCAGCGTCGTTTGCGCCGTCGCCCGGCGCGACGGGCGCCTCTTCGACGACGCGCGGAGAGGGGGTGATCTCCGGCGACGCGGGGATGGTCTCGGAGGGCGCGCAGCCGATCGCGTACGCGACGGCGAGGGTGGTGGAGAGCGCGAGGGACTTCTTCATAACGTCCTCAGAAAGGCGACGAGCGCGGCGCGTTCATCCGCGTTGAGGTGGCTCGTCTTGCCCATTCGATCGAAGTTCTTGTTCACGACGTCGTCGAGCGTCTGCGCGCTCCCGTCGTGGAAATAAGGCGGTGATCCGTGCACGAACCGGAGCGATGGAGTCTTGAACGAGGGGTTCGGATCCTCGTCGTAGCCTTGGGGCGGCTTCTTCTGCACGAGCGGGATCGCGGATCGATCGGTGTATTCGCCGCCGTTCACGGCGTGGCAGGTCGCGCAGCGCGTTTGATCCGAGAGGAAGATGGCTTTGCCCTTCTCCTCCTCGGGCGTGAGCGCGCGCTCGCGGTGCGGCGGCGGGACGAGCCCCTCGCGAAGAAAAGCCACGATAGGCTCGGCCCGCAGGGTGAGCGATTTGGCGCTCGTGGTGAGCGACCACCAGCGATGGAGCAGGAAGCCGCCTTTGACGCGCGCCTTGAGATCCGCGCTCTCGGCGTGCCAGCCATAAGGCCCGTTCGAGGTCACCCTGCCCGCGAGCATCGGTGTTTGGCGCGCGTACCCTTGGGGCACGTCTTTGTCGTCTTTGCCCTTGAGGCTGAACCAGTCTTTCTCTCCGCCGAGCATCGCGATGCCCGAGACGAAGATCGATCCCTCGTGCGCATAAGGACCTTGCTTGAGCTCATGCCACGTGTGCCCGTCGTCGCGGCCCTCGGGGTGGCAGCCCGCGCAGCCGAGCCCGCCGCTCACGGTCGACTCGGTGGCGTTGTAATAGAGCTGCTTGCCGAGCGCGACAGGGCCCGTGTCTTCGACGAGGCGCACCCACGGCGTAGGCCCGTGCTCGGGGGGCTTGCCCGTGCCGTGCGGATCGAGCGTGACGATCACGAGATCGTTCGTCGACCTGCAATAGACCCACATCACGTCCTCGTCCTCGGAGAGCGCGAGCCCGGTGGGCGCGCCGCACGAGGCGGGGAGCTTGATGGCGGCCTGATCGTCGGGGACTTTGCCGCTCACCGAATAGGTCTTGAGCGGCACGACGCTCGGCGCGATCGAGAGCGCGTCGACCTCGACGACGGCGTCGTTGCCCTCGCTCGCGATGAGCAGCGTCCGGGTGCGCGCGCGGTACGCGACGGCGCGCGGCTGAACGAAGGCCGTCGTCGTCGACGTGGCGAGCGCGCCGGCCGGATCCACCGTGGGGTTGCCGCTCTTGAGATCTTCGAGCGTCATGGTGCCGAGCGCGGGCAGCGCACGTTTGGGCGCGACAGGCGAGTCGTCCGCGGTCTCGAGCACGTCGACGGTGGAGGTGCCTTGCCACGCCTCGACGCCCGCGTTGAGCGCGTGGCGCGGGACGAACAAGCGCTTTTGATCGGGCGAGAGCACGGCCGAATACGCGAGCGAGGCCGACGTCGTGAAGTGCAGCCGCGTGCGCAGCGGATCGGCCGGGAGATCGACGGTCGAAGCCTTGGGCTCCGCGCCGAGCGCGCCGTCGATCTTGGTGATGCCCGCGCCGACGAGGTGCGTGACGTAGAGGCTCCCCTCGCGCGAGACGACGGCGCGCGGCTCGCGCGGGACGTCGAGGGTCCAGCGCACGGCGCCCTTCGCGAGATCGATCGCCGAGACCTTGTGGGTCCACGCCGACGTCACGAACGCGGTCGACTGATCGGCCGAGATCGCGAGCCCCCACGCGTCGTCCGGGAGCGCGACGCGCGCGATCTCTTTGGGCGTGGCGTCGGCGCTCATCACCAACAAGAGGCCCGGATCGCGCACGGTGACGAGGATTTTGTCGGCGAGCGCGAGCACCTGCGCGGGCCTGCCCGGGAGCTTCACCTCCGCGCCTTTGTTCTGCACGTCGACGGGCAGCGGGATGCGGCGGAGCACGCCGTGATCTTCGTCTGCGAGGTAGAGCGCCTTCTCCGTGGGCGATCGCGCGAGCGCGCCGCCCTCGCGACGGGGCGGCGGCGTCTTGGGCGCGGCGGCGGAGGCCGTCGTCGTGGGAGGTGGCGCTTCGACGGCGGGCGTCGAGGAAGACGTGGGAGCGGGCGTGCTCGGCAGAGTGCGATCACAGCTCATCGAGCACGTGACCACCCCTACGGCGAGCGCCGCGAAGAGCAGGCGGTCGGCCATAGCGGGAGGCTACAATGGGCGCTCCGCCCGCGGGCATTCCAAGCGCGCGAAAAAAGATCGAAGCGCGCAGGCGCCGCGCGGGTTCGGGTATCCTCGGCGCATGTACCAACCGCTCGTCCCTTGCCCTTCGTGCAACCGCCACGTGCGCGCCGCCGAGCGAGCGTGTCCTTTCTGCGCGTCGCTCGTCCCCCCGGGGTTGGAACGATCGGCGCCTCCCGCGCCCAAGCGCCGCATGGGGCGCGCGGCGATCTTCATGGTCGGCGCGTCGCTCGCCGCGGGCGCGTGCGCGGGCGAGGTGGAGTCTCAACACGCCTCCGGCGGAGTGGGCGGAGGATCGAGCAGCTCTGCATCGAGCGGCGCTTCGTCGGGCGCGAAGCCTGACGGCGGAACCAACGACGACGGCGGACCGGACGACGACGGCGGCAACGTCGACCTCTACGGCACGCCCCCTCCGATGGACGCCGGTCCCTCGGAGGATGGTGGGTTTGGAGGGATGTACGGCACGCCTCCCCCCGACGACGGAGGGAGCCCCGAGCCTATTTACGGCGCGCCTCCTCCGCCGCCGTAGCGCTTACTTGCCGCTGATCTTGCACTCGACCTTGCACGCGGCGTTGTCGATGGTGCATTGGTCCGAGCACTTGTTCTTGTCTTTACGGCACTTCTCCGTGCAATCCGCGTAGCCGGGGGCGATGGGCAACCCGCACATGCCTTTGCAGATGAGCTCCTTCTCGGTGCACTTGTTGTCGCAGCTCGATCGCTTGCTGTCGCAGGCGTTCTCGCAGTCTCCGCCGATCGCAGGCGAGGCGGGGATCAGGATGAGAGCGAGACCGACGGCGGAGAGGGCGGCGAGGGTGCGGACGAGCGTCTTCATGGAAGGACATTCTAGGGCCTTTATTTTGCGCGCCGCAACTCGGAAGCACGCCGGATTAGTGCGCGGCCTCTCGTGATAGATCACGACGCATCGTGAGCGCACCCGACGGCGGCTCCCCCCAGGCCCTCTCCGATCGCGCGGTGGGCGTCGGCCTGCGCGTCGAGATCGCAGCCGATTTGCTGCGTGATCCGAGCGCGGCCGATTTCGTCGAGGTGGTGGCCGAGGCGTGCTTCGCGAGCCCGAGCGCGCGGCGCGAGGCGATCGCCGTCGCGCGGCTCCTCCCGGTGGTGCCCCACGGCGTGAAGCTCTCGCTCGGCAGCGCGGAGGGGATCGATCGCGATCGCGCGAAGAAGCTCGGCGCGCTCGCGCGCGAGCTCCGCGCGCCCGTCGTCACCGAGCACGTCGCGTTCGTGCGCGCGGGCGGCCGCGAGATCGGGCATCTCACGCAGGTGCCGCTCACGCGCGAGGCGGTGCGCGTGGTCGCGCGCAACGTGGCCGAGGCGAGGCGGCATTTGCCGGACGTGCCGCTCCTGCTCGAGAACGCGGCGTGGACCTTTCGTTTCCCCGGCGACGAGCTCGACGAGCCTGCGTTCTTCCACGCGATCGTCGAGGCGACGGGCTGCGATCTGCTGCTCGATCTGGGCAACCTCTTCGCGAACGCCGTCAACGCGGGCAAGGACCCGCTCGTCGAGATCGATCGTTATCCGCTCGATCGGGTGCGCATGATCCACATCGCGGGCGGCGTCACCGAGGACGGCTTCTACTTCGACACGCACGCGCACCCGGTCCCGCGCAGCGTCTTCGATCTGCTCGATCGCTTCGTCGCGCGGGCGGGCGCCGTGCCCGTGGTGCTGGAGCGCGACGATCGGTTCCCTCCGTTCGACGAGCTCCGCGACGAGCTCCGCCGCGCGCGCGCGATCCTCGCCGCAGGCGCGCGGGATCACGCTCCTTCACGCGCCGCTTCGCGCGCGCCTGCGATCGAAGCGCCCGACGATCACACCGCCGCGATGGCCTCGGCGCAGGCGGCGATCGCCGAGGCGCTCACGCAGACGGACGAGCCCTCGCGCGAGGCGCTCGGCGATCACGATCCGATCGCGATCGCGAGGTCGCGCGCGGTGCTGCGGAGCAAGCGCGTGGACGACGCGATCCCGATCTTGGAGCGCCTCGCGCCGCACCGCGACGCGCTCCGGTCCATCGCGGAGCGGTGCCTCGCGGAGGCCCCACGCGCGCCCACGCTCGCGGGGATCGCCGACGCGATCCGCGTCGCCGAGGCCGCGTCGCGCGAGCCTTCGCTCGCGGGCGCCGCGAAGATGGATCTGCTGCTCCTGCGCGCGCGCTTCGTGGGCAGCGCGGGCGATGGTAGCCTGAGGCCGCGATCGGGCCCGTTCGTCGGGCGCGAGCGATCGAGCCGGGGAAAGGTGGTCTGGGTGATCAAAGGGTTTGGCAGCGAAGCCTCGGTGCGGGTCGTCGAGGGCAGGTGAAGGCATGAGCAACGCGAAGATCGACGCGCTCCCTGCGGGCGTACGAAAGAAGCTCGATGAGCTCACGAAGGCGCTAGAGGACGCGCTCGGCGACGGCCTCGCGGGGCTGCTCGTCCACGGCAGCGCGGCGCGCGGCGAGTACCGCGAAGGACAGAGCGACGTCGACCTGATGCTGGTGCTCACGGACGCGTCGCGCGAGCGCCTCGAGGCGATCGAGAACGCGCTCGTGCTCGCGCGCTACGCGGCGAAGATCGAGGCGATGATCTTGACCGTGGACGAGATCCCGCGCGCGGCCGACGTCTTCCCGCTGCTCTACGACGACATCCGCCGCTGCCACGTGCTGCTCGCGGGGACGGACCCGTTCTCGTCGCTCACCATCTCGGATCGCCACCGCCGCCTGCGCGTCGAGCAGGAGCTGCGCGAGGCGCAGATCCGCATGCGCCGCGCGCTCACCGACGCGCAGGGCGCGCGCGGCGCGATCGCGGGCGCGGTGCGCCGCAAGGTGCGGCAAATCCGCGGCCCGCTGCGCGCGCTCCTCGCGCTCAAGGGGCACGACGTCGGCGACGATCACGACCTCGTCATGGCGAAGGCGGCGTCGCTCTACGGCGTGGATCTCGCGTCGTTCAAGAAGATCGACGAGGCGCCCGACGCCGCGTACGACGCGCTCGCGAAGCTCCTCGCCGCCGCGGTCGAGGACGTCGATCGCATGGAGGACGGAGGCGCCGCGTGATCTCATCCATCCTCGATTTTTGGCCCTTCGACATCGCGTCCGGGCCTGAGTTTTTGGCGCTCTATTTCTTCTTGATGGTCACGAGCACGGTGCTCGCGGTCGTCGTGAAGCGCCTCATCGCCGCGAGCGTGGATCGGCGCGCGACCCAGCGTGAGCCCGAGCCCGAAGCGCCGGCGCCCGCGGCGCAGGGGCCTTATCGTCACGGCGCGCCTCCGCAGCCCCAGCGGCGCAGGCTGACCGTCGGTTGGGTGCCGCGCCCCGATGAATATTGGGCGATCGCGTACCTCAAAGAGGGCTCGCGCGGCGTCGCCAACACGCTGCTCGGAGCGGCCATGTCCGCGGGGTGGCTCGTGACCGATCCCGCCGACGGCATGAGCGTCCTCTTCAACCCCGGCGGCAAGCCCGGCGATTCGATGCTTCGCAAGTTTCATTCGGAGATCGGCGCGGCGGCGGGGCCGAGCCGCAAGCTCGCCATCTCCCAAGCGCGTTCGATCGCTCAGATCGCAGCGTCGTTGGCGGAGCCCGACATCGTGGCTGATCTCGAGTCCGTGGGGCTCCTGCGTACGGAGGCCGCGGTCAAGCGCATCAAGCGCAGCGTGTGGCTCGTTGGGCTGCCCGTCATGACGATCGGTATTTTGCGCGCCATCCGCGGGATCGAGCTCGATCGGCCCATCACCTTCCTCGGGATCGAGCTGTTCGTTCACGGCGTCATCCTGCTCATCCTCGCGTCGATCGGGAGCCGCGACAGCAGCGCCAAAGAGGAGTATCTCGCGTGGCTCAACGACGCGACGGTCTCGCTGCGCGCCGACGTCGCGGGCGGTCGCCGCCGCGATCCCACCGACGTCGGCCTCGCGGTCGCGGTCGGCGGCACGAGCGCCGTCGCGTCGGCGGCCGTCCTCGGCCTCACGTCACTGCTTATCCCGTTGCCCGTTATCGTGTCCTCGTCGAGCGGCGGCAGCTCGGGATCGAGCTGTTCGTCATCGAGCTGCGGCGGCGGAGGCGGCTGCGGCGGCGGAGGCGGCTGCGGCGGCGGAGGCGGCTGCGGCGGGTGAGCGAGCCGCGCGCGACGGTGTTCGAGGTGCTCGACGCGGTCGGGCTCGCCAAGCTCGATAAGCGATCAGGCGATCTCGACGGCGGCGTGCCGGTCCGGGTCGCCCAGGCGTGCTCACCGCTCCTCGAAGGAAACGCGTTTGGCTTTCACGTGAGCTTGTCGGAGCCGGTCGCGATCGAGCGCTCGTTCGGCCGTGTCCGCGCGATCATCGACGCTCCCCGGCGCGACGCCGTCGAGGCCTCGTATCGCGCGGCGGCGCCTCGGCTCCTCGCCGAGGGCGTCGTCGCCAAGGGGAGCGCGTCGAGCGCGCTCGTCGAAGGAGGGCTCGTGAGCGCCCCCAAGGTGAGCGTGGGCCGAGCGCGGTTCAGGCTTTGGACAGGGCTCCTCGTCAAGCCCGACAAGGGGGTTTGGCTCCGTATCTCGTCGGGCGCCAATCGCCGCAATCGCTTCTTCGAGGTGGAGGAGACCTTTATCGACGACGACGGCGCCTTCACGCCGCTCGTGCTCGACATCACGCTTCGCAAAGGCGCGCCCGACGTGGTTCGGCTCGCGGGGGAGATCGCGACGATCGCGCCTGTCTCGCCGCAGGGATCGATTGAGGACACGCCGCTCGCGGAGGCGAAGGAGGTCGGGGAGGCGCACGTGGCCTTCTACGATGCGGCGTATTTCGCGTCGAAGAAGGGCGAGCCCACGCGCAAATACCGAAAGATGAAGACCCCGAACCCGCGTTGGGATCCCGAGGCGCCTGCGCGATCGCGCGTGATCGCGGCGGGCCCCTCGGCCCACGTGATCACGCGCGAGGCTCGGATCGTAGGGCAACCTGGGCTTACGTCGATGGGCCCGCCGCGCGTGGTCTTCTCCAACCTGGTGCCGTTCGAGGCGACCTATGATGGTTATTCGCTCGTCGTGACGCCGGATCGGCGCGCGCTCGACGCGGGGGCGCGGGCGGTGGAGGCCATGTTCGGATCGGTGTTTGGGCCGGGCTTCGTCGAGGGGCACCGGGGCGCGTTATGGTATTTGACCAAATACGTTACGCCGCACCCGCCGGGCGAGCCGCACTTCTTCGTCAAGCCGTGGGCCTTCGTCGCGACGCCGCCCGGGGTCTCGAGCCTGATTGAAGGGGTCCACGGCGAGGGCTTCGACGTGCTCCGAGGCGTGGTGTCGACCGACGTCTTTCACGCGACGCCCGCGGTGTTTCACGTCTTTCAAACGGGGGATCCGATCCGGGTCGGCGCGGGCGAGCCGCTCGTCTCGGTGATCCCCGTGCCGAGGGCGCTGCTCCGCGCGGGATACCGCAGCTCGGCGTGGGCGCGATGAAGAGGGGTTGTCGATGTTGAGGAATTCGTGGTCGAGGCCCGATCGGCTGGAGCGCTTGAAGGTTCGGCTCGACTCGCTCGGCGTCGCGGTCATCGATCCTTCGCCGGAGCTGCCTCCCGAGGAGGCGATGCACTCTCCATGGGTGTTCGCCGAGAAGCTCTTGGGCGAGGCGCCGAGGATGGTCGAGCGACAGCCCATCAAGGCCGTCCCTCACGGCCGTTCGTTCGCGTCGAGCGCGGGCCCGACGCCGTTTCACACCGACAGTCAATGGTACGCGGGCGGGCCGCCGGACCTCCAGGTGATGGTGTGTATTACGCCGGCCGAGGAGGGCGGGGAGCATCTCTTTTTGGACGGCACCAAGCTCCTCGATACAATCCGCCTCACCTCGCCGGACTTCTATCGCCAAGTCTTCGAGGTGGAGCGGCGGTGCTCGTTCGTGTTCGGCGACGTGATCGGCCCGATCGCGGCGATGCACGCCGGGCGCTTCGCGATCACGCACGCTCCTTTCGTGGATCCGAGCGATGCTCTCGGGCTTCATTTCATGTCTTGGGTGGACAGCGTCTCCACGCATAGCCAGCTCCGTTTTGCGACGCGCAAGGGGGAGGTGCTCGTCGCCGACAACCGCCGTATGCTCCACGGCCGGGAGGCGTTTCGGGGAGATCGGGAGTACGTCCGGCTCCTCGTGTGGACCAAGAGCGATAGGAGCGCTCCGAGCGTTCATCGTACGATGGCCGCGGGGCACGCGAAGCCGCTGAAGACACCACCGCTCGACGAGCGGCGTTTGCTCATCGTGCTCGCGATGCTCCGCGGCGTGCCGCCGGGCGTCCTTTCGGCGCGTGAGGGGATCGCGGAGCCCATGCTCTATCGGATGCGCGATGAGGCGCTCTCCGCGGCGAGCAAGGCGCTCGAAAGGATTTAAGTCCTCCTGGGCGCCTCGGGGGGGAGGGAGCGTGATCTCGAAGTCTCGCCGGCGCGCGGCCAATGCCACGTTGAGCCAGAGGCTCGCGATCGCCCGGCCCTCAGATCCCGCACCAAGGCAGCGTCGTATAGTCGCAGGAGAGCACGCCGGGAGAGCCCCCGTCGACCGGGTTGCCGCAGGGGGCGCCGTCGTTGGCGGCGCACGCTTCGGCGTTGTCGGCGGGGAGATCCGCGGGATATTCCCACGGTTCGGCCGTGGAGCAGGTGCAGATGCAGTGATGAGCGGCCGTGTCCCCGCACGTGCACGTGGGGCCGGGCTCGCAGTTTCTGCCGCCGGTGCCGGAGCTCGCGCCCGCGGCGCCGCCGGTTGTGTTACCCCCCGTACCGCCGGTGGGGCCCCCGTCACCGCAAGCGATCAGGAGCCCGAGGGTCAGCGGAAACCACCATGTTCGCGTCTTCATACGGGGGCGTCGTAGCAAGACGCACGCCTCCCAGCGGACGCGGGTTTGGAGCAGCGCTTTGGGACCACATAAAGCTCTTCATTCGGCGTCATGGATACGATCGGCCATGGGTCCAGGGTCGACGCCGGCGTCGATCGCCAGGCGTGTGATGGCGCCGAGCCTGCCCGCGGGCCGCTCTCCGGCCAACGTGACCAGGGACGACACCAACTCTTCGATGTCGCGGAGGGTGGCCGGATCGGTGAAGCGACGGTGACCACGCGCGTCGCTCACGGACTTCGTCTGGGGCGACTCGATACCGAGGCTCGCGACGACGTGCGCGCCTTGCCAGCACAGCGTGCGCACGAGATCCCTCCGGGCGAGCACGCCACCCGTGGTTCCGGCGCTCACGAGCCCAATGGGTTTGCCGTACAGCTCACCGGATCCGACGATCCAGTCGAGCGCGTTTTTGACGACACCAGCGAGCGCGCCCGCGTACTCCGGCGCGGCGATGATCACCGCGTCCGACGCGGCGATCTGCGCGCGCAAACGCAGCACCGCCTCGCCGGGATCGTCGCTGTGATCGGGATTCAAGGGAGGGACCGAGCCTAAGCCCTCGAAGGAAACGGCCTCGACCCCGCGCGCTGCGAGGGCCGTTTGAACGGCCTCCAGCGCGGCGCGGTTGGCCGATGCCCGTTGGAGGCTGCCGCAGAGGAGGAGGACTGTGGTCATGGGGAGAGCCTACGCCGAGTCGCCTCACGAGTCCATATGCGCTTCGCGACGGGAGCGCGTCGCCATGAGGTGCGGCGCCACCTCCGTTAATCATCCCATCGCTCGAATCGCCCTTCGCGCTGCTCCGTTCGCCAATAGTCGATGAATCGCCGGAAGTAGGATGGATAGCGCGAACGCTCAGCGGTGAGCTCGATCATCTCCTCCCAGATGTCCTCGCGGATGAGCGTGTGCGTGAGGTCGCGAATCTTCCTGAGCTCCACAATGAGCTCGCGGCGGTGAAAGAGCTTCTCCAGCGTGACTTTCCCGACGTTGGTCTTTGCGCGGAAGCTCAGGCCGTCGAGGAGCAGCTCGATGTGCTCGGAAGGGTCGTCGAAGCTCGGATCGATGAGGCGCTCGTCGCTCGCGACCTCGCCGAGAAGATGCGTCTTGTCGAACACGAGGTCGTGGGGGTGGGTCTCTCGGAGGCACTCCTCTACGATGACTTTGTCGCGGAGGCTCGGCGGGGCGTAACGGGCCTTGCGCTTGTTGCAGGGGCCGCAGATGGGGAGGAGGTTATCCCACGCGTGAGAGATCCAAGGGAAGCACTCTTTGGGGAGGTGGTGATCGACCTCCATCTGCTCATTTCCAAGGGATACGCCGCAATAAGCGCACTCGCCTTGGGACATGGCGAGGAGCGCGCGGCGCGGTGCGGAGACCCCTGAATCGTCTTTGTCGAGCTCGTTCCAAAGAGGGCGGATACCGCCGCTCGGATACCGAAGATCGGCATAGCGGGCACGTTGAGCGCTCCGCGCCTCTTCGCTGTCGGTCGCCAAGCAGCGTGGGGCAGGGGGTCTATCGAGCTTCTTCATCCGAGCA
>CAYTJL010000214.1:0-16857 GCA_964437785.1 uncultured Polyangiaceae bacterium | reverse complement strand
GGCTCGTCAGCGCGCGATCGAGAGGACGACGCTCCCGGTCTTCGCGCCGCTCTCCGCGTAGCGGTGGGCCTCGGCGGCCTCCTCCAGCGAGAAGCAGCGATCGACGATCGACCTGTATTTTCCGGCTTCGATCAGCTCCCGGACGACGTCCAGGTCGCCGGGCTGCTCGCTCGCCAGGGCGCAGACCACCTTGTGGGGGCCCGCGACCTTGGTCCACGCCATTTGCAAGAGGGCCTTCGTCTTGAAGCTCGCCAAGAGATAGACGCCGCCCGGCGTGAGCGAGCCCCTGCACCGGGCGAACGTGCTCTTGCCCAGGACGTCGAAGATCAGATCGTACGTCTCTCCGTTTTGGGTGAAGTCCTCGGCCGCATAGTCGATGACGTGGTCCGCCCCCAACGCCTTTACGTACGCGAGGCGCGGCGCGCCGCACACCCCGGTGACCTCGGCGCCGTGGATCTTGGCGAGCTGCGTCGCGGCGGACCCGATGCCGCCGGACGCGCCGTTGATCAACACCTTTTGCCCGGGCTGGAGGTTCACGTGCCGCAAGAGGCTCATCGCCATGAGCGCGCCGTAGGGCACCGTCGCGGCCTCTTCGTGCGTCATGTTCGCGGGCTTCTTCGCGAGCGCGCCGTCGTGGGGCATGCAAACGTGCTCGGCATGAGCACCCATGTGTTGACCGAGGAAGCCATAGACTTGGTCACCCGGCATAAAGCGCGTGACCTGATCGCCCACCGCCTCGACCTCGCCGGAGAGCTCGCTGCCCAAGATATGAACCTTGGGCTTCTTGAAGCCGAAGTGCAGGCGCGACAAGAACAAGAGCGGCCGCGGCATGTGAAAGTCGCGGCCGGTGACGTGCCCGAAGTCGCGCGCGATCAAGTCCCCAAAGGCGACGGACGCCGCGCGAACGCGGATGAGCACGTCGCCGGCCTTCGGGATGGGCGCTGGGACGTCGGCGACGTGAAGGACGTCCGGCGATCCAAACTCGGTGTAGATTACGGCCTTCATGGGCGCGCTCCTCTCCCGGTGGCGTCGTGTTTCCCGAGAGGCGCTGTGGTCGCGACCTCTCTTCTGGCCGACTCGGCCTCATCTTCGACATAATGACGAAATAGGGCCTTGTCACGAGACGTCTCTTTGACGCTTCGTTACGAGAGACGAGCGTATGGCTGATTGAGCGGCGCTCAGTCCGTGCAGGCGAGCACGGGGCCGCCCGCGGCGGCGGAGGTGGGGCAGGTGCCGAGGAGCGAGAGGCTCGAGATCGTGATCTTGAATCCGTCCGTCGGCCCCTCGATGAAGGTCCCGCTCTTGGTGCAATACACCGTGCCCGCGCCGGGGTAGCCCTCAGGCACCATGAACACCCCGTTGATGATCGCGCCGTTCAACACATCGACGCTGAGGAACCCCCTCTTCTTCAGGCGCGTGACGACCAGATCGCTGCTATAGCCGGAGCTCGAGACGGCGCTGGTCCAGTCGATCGCCGCGCCGTCGAGGGTGCCTGTGAGCGAGGTTTGGCCTTGATTGCACACCGACACATCGGTGCTGTTGCAGAGGGTGATCGTGCCCGAGACCGGTGAGCAGCCGCACGCCTGGAGCTTGGTGATGGAGTCGAGGGTGTAATTGACCGGATCGGAGCCGCTGTCGCCGAGCGTCACGGAGGAGCCGGCGCCCGCGCAGAACCAGTCTGCCGGCACCAACGGTGGAGTGGGGATCCCAAACACGCCGGTCACCGGGAGGGTGACGTTGGTCTTGAGGACACCGTTGTTGAAGAACGACGTCGGCGTAAAGAGCTCGACGCGACCGCCGTACGTCATGATGATTTGAAACGCCTCCCCAGAGAACCCCGTCCCGAGCCGATCGATGGAGGTTTGGAGGAGCTGGCCGTCCAGATAGCCATCGAACGCTGCCTGCTTGAACCCGCAAACAGGGAAGGTGCCCGCGTCCGAGGCCCCTGCGCCGGACGAGGACGACATGCCACCTGCTCCGCCGGTGCCGCCGCAGGACGGCCCTCCGCCGGCTCCAGAGGAGATGACTCCGCTCGATGACGTGGAGGAGGAAGTAGAGGAAGTAGAGGACGAAGATGATGATGATGAGACGGAGGTGCCGGCGCCGCCGCCGCCGCTCCCCGTCGAGCTCGTCGTCCCCATCCCCCCAACACCGCTGCTGGAGGTCGAGCCGCTGGAGGAAGAGCCGCTCTGCGGGGAGGGGGTCCCGCACGCGGCGACGCTCGCAAGAGCGAAGATTAGCCCACAGAAATAACGATGATGTCTCATGCCATCATGTGATGGAGGCGCCGCGCGAGCGTCAACGCTCGTCCCAAAGAGAGCACAAAACCGCCCCGCGGCGCGGATCCAAAGCGCTTGAAGGACAATGCCTCAGCAAGAAAAATTCGTGCTCTTGGAGGAGCAGCGCAATCGCACGTGCGTCAGTGACCGGCGGAGGCGGGGAGCATGATTATCGCTCCTCGATCGGGGGGTCGTTCAACGACGGTTGCCGCCGTCTCGGGCCGTCGCGCTGTCAGCCGAGGAGGCGCCGCAGCTCGGCGACGCGCTTTTCGAGTGATTTCAGCGCTGCGTCCGCCTCCGCGCGCTGCTCCGCGGTCAGCGCGGTCACGTCGCCGCGGTGAAAGAGCGGTTTTCCGCTCTCCTCGTCGTGGAGGAGGCGCAGGCACCCCGTGACGGCCTTGAGCACCTCGGGCGCGCGCCGCCGGCCTCGCTCGGGCGTGTCTTTGCTCTTGCCCTGCTCCTTCTGCACCAGCGTCCGCAGCTTTTGGACGCTGAGCTTCCCCTCGACCACCTTCGAGGCGAGCCGCTCGAGCTTCTCGGGGGCGCGGACGCGGAGCAGCTCGACGCGATGGCTCGGCGGCAGGCGGTGGAAGGTCGCGGCGCGCGGGAGCTGCTTCTGCACCACGGCCATGCGGAGCGCGTTGGCGAGGAACGTCCGGCTCACCGGCAGCTCCAACGACTCGCAGCGCTCGATCAGCATGCTGAGCGACGCGTGCTTGCCGGGGCTCGACGAGAGGTAGAGGGACGGGTCGTCGTCGTAGAACTCGCGCAGCAGGTACGCGCCGACGTCGTCGAGGCCGCGCGCGACCGTCTTCGAGATCACGTCGCGGATGTGCGCGACCGCGCGATCCACGAGCCCTTTGTCGGCCTTCTCCGCGGACGCGGGGAGCGCGACGATCTCGGTCACCGGAGCCTCGGGCCTCTTCGCGAGGGCCGTCGTCTTGCGTTCGGACACGCTCTGTTCCTCCTTCCGCCGCCGCGGCAGCGAGCGGCAGCGCTGGAGGGTAAGGCATCCGAACAGTTCCGACGTCGGAACTGTTCCTCGAAGCGCAAATTCGTCGGGAAAGACCGCTCTCTTTGGGGCCTCACCAGAACGCCGGCCGCTCGGGCATCGGCGCGCTGCACTTGGTGCAGCTCCGGTGGTCGTCGTTCTCGTCTTCGAGCGAGCCGCAGGAGGGGCAGCGGACCCAGATGCGGTTCACGCGCGTCGGGACCCACACGCTCGTCCAGACGGAGGCGACGAAGTTGTCGCTGAAGAGCTCCTTCATCGCGACGGCGTGGTGCTCGGCGAGCGCCCGCGCCATCGACGCCTCGTCCTCCCACGCCGTCACCGTGAAGCCGCGCAGGCCCGTGAAGCCGGTGACGATGGAGATGAAGCCGGGCTCCTTGACGAAGTCCTGCACGTTCTGCCGCGAGTGCGCGCGGATGCGATCGCGCTCGGCCGGGTCTTTGGCGGCGATCCACGTGAGCGCGATGACGCCGGGGGGGCGCTTGTTGCCGGACGCGGCGCGCAGCGAGTAGCCGTATTGCGCCGCGTCGGTCCCGATCGGCTCGGCGAGCGCAAGCGCGACGAAGTCCTCTGGGCTCATGGGTCCTCCGCGGCTCAGCGGCCGAGCGTCTCGATGATGAGGTTCGCGGTCTCGGTGCCCGAGAAGTTCTGCTGGCCGGTGATGAGGTTCCCGTCGCGGATCGCGAAGCCGCGCCACATCCCCGCCTGCACGAAGTTCGCGCCGATCTTCCTGAGCTCGTCCTCGATGCGCCACGGCATGAGGTGCTTGTCGGCCGGCAGCGCGCCCATGCTGCGCACCGCGTTGTCCGCGAAGTCCTCCTCGACGTTGGCGAAGCCGGTCACGGTCTTGCCCTTCGCGAGGTGGTCGCCGTTCGAGAGCTTCGCGTAGCGGAGCAGCGCGACGCCGTGGCAGAGCGCGGCCGCGATCTTCCCGGCCTCGTAGAACTCGACGAACTTCTTCTGCAGGTCGACCGCTTTGTCGAAGCTGAACATCGGCGCTTGCCCTCCGGCGACGACGATCGCGTCGAAGCGGGCCACGTTGATCTCCGAGGCGGGCTTGGTCTTCTCGACGAGCGCCGCGAGGCTCGGGGTGCTGATGAAGCCCATGCTGATGAGGTCGGACGCCGAGTAGCCGCTCGCGTCGCGCGGGTCGCTCATGCCGTCGGCCTCGCACTTGCCGCCCGAGGGGCTGAAGACCTCGACCTCGTAGCCGGCCTCGTGGAACGCGTAGTAGGGGTGCGTCAGCTCGGACCACCAGAAGCCCACGGGCCAGCCGGTGGTGCTGGAGGTGGCCGGGTTCGCGATCACGATCGCGACGCGCTTGGGGTTCTTCTTGTTCGAGGGGTTCGAGTCCTTGAGGCTCATGTCGTTCGCTCCTGCCGAGGGCGCCGCGCCCTCTCGCAACGGGAACTATCGAGCCGCGCTCACTTCAGGACAACGCAACAGAACGAAAGTCGATGTTTCATTCCGTGCAACGATCATCGGGGCCCTCCCCTGCCTCTCACAAGGCTCCCCGCGCGATGGCCTGGGCAACGCCCTCGGCCTTGATCTCGGGATAACGCGCGTTCTCGCGCGGGCCGAGCAGCGCTTGCCCGCCGTACATGCCGCGCGCGTACATGAGCGGCAGCCACGCGTACATGTTGCTCGGCTCCGTCGCGAGCCGCCGCTTCGTCTCCCGCTCCAGCTCGTCGATCGAGCCGAGCCGCTCCAGCCGGGGCTTCTTCCCGCGCCCCTTCTCCCAGGCCTCGGCGAACGCGAGGACGTCCATCCGATCGCCGGAGACGAAGAGCTGCTCGGGCACGCGGCGATCGTCGATCGCGGCGGCCGCGGTGAAGCGCGCGGTGTCCTCCCACGTCGTCCAGTCGATCGGGGTCTTGCCGTCGCCCCAATAGCGAAGGGTGTCTCCCTCTTGGCCGAGCATCCCGAGGAAGCCGAGCACGAAGCGATCGGCGAAGATGCCTTGCATCACGTGGACGACCTCGAACGACTCGGCCGTCTCCTGCTTCGCGGCCGCGGCGAAGGCGCGGCGCCAGTCCGAGTTGACGTTGATCCCCTCGGGCAGCGTGAAGATGTTGTACGAGTAGTCCGAGGGGATGAAGCGCCGGGCGCCCGCGCGCTTCGCCGCGCGCAGCAGCGCGAGCTGCGCGTCCACGATGACGTCGGGCCCGCCTTGCAGCGTCGAGATCACGGCGAACGCGCCCTTCACGGCGGCGTCGCGCGCGGGCTCGCTCGCGGAGACGGCGTCGAAGGCGACGAGGTCGACGCCCTCGCGCGCCATCGCGGCGGCCTCGGCCTTCTGAGGATCACGAACGAGGGCGCGCACGCGCACGCCGGGGTGAGAGAGGAGCGCCTCGACGACGAGGCGCCCGAGCTTGCCGGCTGCGCCGGCGACGACGACGAGCTTGGTGTTCGCTTGGCTGGTCATGACCCCGACGATGTCCACGCCGGCGCGCTGCGACAATGTGGCTTTGGTCGAACAGTCCGTCAGGTTATGCTTGACGATGGATGACCCCGATCCCGCCGGCCGACATGGTCCTCTTCGCCGCCGTGGTGCGGGAGGGCGGCTTCACGCGCGCCGCGCGCCAGCTCGGCGTCACCAAGCAGACGGTGAGCGAGCGCGTCGCCAAGCTCGAGGAGCGGCTCGGCGTGCGCCTGCTCGAGCGCTCCACGCGCCGCCTGCGCGTGACCGACTCGGGCGCCGTGTACTACGAGCGCTGCGCCGCCATCGCCGCCCAGATCGACGAGGCGAACAGCGAGGTGCTGGATCGTCAGGCCGAGCCGATGGGCCTGCTCCGCGTGTCGGCGCCGGTGCTCTACGGCCGCTATTTCCTAACGCCCGTGATCACCGAGACCCTCGCGCGTCACCCCAAGATGCGCCTGGAGGTCGTGCTCGCCGATCGCCGCGTGGACCTCATCGAGGAGGGCTTCGACCTCGCCGTTCGGATCGGCGCGCTCGACGACTCCGCGCTCTCGGCGAAGAAGCTCGGCGAGGGGTACGTCTACCTCGTCGCGAGCCCCCGTCTCCTCGCCGCGCGCCGCGCCCCCACGCCCGAGACCCTGCGCGATCTGCCCGCCGTCGGCTTTCGCGCGCGCGAGGCGTGGACGATCGGCGGCGTGCAGACGAAGATCGAGCCGGCGCTCGTCGTCAACGATCACGCGGTGGCGTGCGAGGCGGCGATCGCCGGCGTCGGCGCGGCGCTCCTCCCCAGCCTCGTCTGCCGCGAGGCGGTGCTCGACGGTCGGCTCCAGATCCTCTTCGGCCCCGAGCCGGCGATGCGCAGCCCGGTGTACGCGGTCTTCCCGAGCCGGCGATACCTGCCGCCCAAGGTCCGCGTGTTCCTCGAAGCGCTGGCGGCGTTGGTCGAGCCGATGGCGCCCATCGGCGTCGAGCGCCGCCGCCCGCGGAGGCGGCGCTAGCGGGCTCATGATGGGCCCGAGGGTGGTCATTCGTTGATCCAGCGAACAGTTCCGACGTCGGAACTGTTCCGCTGAGAGACGCGAATTCATCGGGGAAGACCGGGCTCTTCGTCGCTCTTCGTTTATTTTACTTTTTGGTTATCTAACCATTTGGTAAACAGTCGGCATGCAGTCGGCCGACCTCTCGATGGTCTTCTCCGCGCTCGCCGATCCAACGCGGAGGGCGATCCTCGCGCGCTTGTCCGAGGGCGACGCTCCGGTGAAGGACCTCGCGGAGCCGTTCGATCTCTCCGGCCCGGCCATCACCAAGCACCTGAAGGTGCTCGAGCGCGCCGGGCTCATCTCGCGCAGCCGCGAGGGGCCGAAGCGCCCGTGCCGGCTCGAGCCCGGCGCGCTCGCGCCGGCCGCCGACTGGATCGAGCAGTACCGCGCGATGTGGGAGGAGCGGCTCGATCGCCTCGACGCGTACCTGAAGAGCCTCGCGCCGAGCGCTCCTCGTAGAGCCCCGAAGAAGACGAAGGCCGACAAGACGGTCGGCGAGAAGCCGAAGATCAAGACGCCGCAAGGAGGACGACATGGCCGCGAGAAGTAGCTCGAACGAAATCCGAATCACGCGCGTGTACGACGCGCCCGCGCGCGCGGTGTGGGACGCGTGGACGGTCCCCGAGCAGGTCGAAAAATGGTGGGGCCCGCGCGGCTTCACGCTCACGACGCACAGCAAGGACCTGCGCGCGGGCGGCCACTGGCGCTACACGATGCACGGCCCCGACGGCGTCGACTACCCGAACGTCACCACGTACTTCGTCGTCGAGGAGCACAAGAAGCTCGTCTACGACCACGGCGGCACCGACGATCGCCCGCCGCTCTTCCGCGTGACGGTGACGTTCACGGAGGTGAACGGCAAGACGACGATGGAGATGATCTCCACGCTGCCCACGCCCGAGGCCGCGCGGGAGATGCTGAAGTTCATCAAGAAGGCGGGCGGCTTCGGCACGTGGGATCGGCTCGCCGAGCACCTCGAACAGACCGCGACGGGCAAGCGGCGCTTCGTCGTCAACCGCACGTTCGAGGCGCCCATCGCGCGCGTCTTCGCCATGTGGACGAGCCCCGATCACCTCGCCGAGTGGCTCCCGCCCGCGGGCACCACGATGCGCTTCGTCCGCGCGGAGATCGCCGTCGGCAAGAGCGCGCTCTTCGCCATCTCCGGCGAGCACGGCGCCATGCACGTGCGCGCCGAGTACCTCGCGATCGAGCCTCCTCGGCGCATCGTCTACACGCAGCAGTTCGTCGACGAGCGCGAGCAGCTCGCGCCCGCCCCCGGCGCGTCGAGCTGGCCGCCGATGCTGCTCACCACGGTGCTGCTCACGGAGGAGGCGCCCGATCGGACGCGCGTGACCGTGACGACCGAGCCGCACGGCGAGGCGACGGCCGCGGAGCTCGACGCGTTCGTGAACGAGCGCGCCGGGATGACGCTCGGCTGGACGGGCTCGTTCGACGCGCTCGAAGCGATGGTCGATCCCGACAGCGCCGCGTGAGGGCGCGAGGGACCGCACCCGAGCGAAGAAGAGCGAAAATTCGGCTTAAATATATGGATCTTTATTGATCCAGAGAACAGTTCCGACGTCGGAACTGTTCGGGGGTGCGCCCCGCTCCAGCGTCGTCTGGGTGCGGTCAGAGCCGCTTCAGGAACGCGACCAGGTCGCTCTTCTGTTGTTTGGTGAAGGCCTCGGGGGGGCCGATGTCACCATCCGGATCAGGCTCCTTCTCGCCGGGTTGGGTGAGGGACGGGAACTTGGCGAACAGGTGATCGCTGTAGAGATCCACGACCTCCTCCAGCGTCTTCGAGATGTTGTTGTGCCAATACGGGGCGGTCTTCGCGATCCCGCGCAGCGTCGGGATGTCGAACGCCTCGAAGTCGAGGGGGTTGCCCGTGATCGCGGCGCGACCCGGGTCCGTCGTGAAGAGCTGCAAGAAGAGGTTCGGCCCGACGATCGGGTTGCCGTCTTGGTCAACGGTCCCGCCGGGGTTCGAGGGATCGCCGGGCGGGGGCGCCGGGGGCAGGTCCGCGATGACCTCGGTGCGAGAGGCGTCCTTGTAGAACCGGAACCGGTAGGCCGGGAAGCTCACGTCTTTGGTGAAGCTCTCGTGCTCCGTCGCGCCGATTTGCGCCAGGAAGTTCTCCATCGCCGAGCCGATGTTGATGAACTCGTTTTGGGGCTGAGCGGCGAGCACCGGCGTCGGAGGATCGGTCGCCGGGACTTGGAACTGTACGGTCCCGTCCGGCTTGAGCGCCGGGAAGGCCTGATCGTGGATCTTCCGATCGACGATCGTCGCCTTGTTCGCTCCCCCGTGGCAGGCCTCGCACGTCTTCTCGTAGAGCTGCCTGCCGCGCTCCTCCTCGGGGGACAACACGAGCGAGGCCTCGACGTCGCTCACGTCGCTCAGCGCGACCCCGCTCGCGAGCTCGTCGGCGACCTCGCGGGCCCGATCCGACGAGAAGACGGTGCGCTCGTACGCCGCGATGCGCTCGCGCTCGTCCGCGCTCACCTCGCCGCCCTCGCTGTGTCCGGTGATGGCGCCCTGCGCCTGCTCTTCGAGCGTCGCCACGCGGCCGTCCAATTGATAGGGCGCGGTCAACGCCACGTCGGCGATCGAGGGCACGGAGCGCCACACGAAGATCGCGCGATCGGCGGGCGTCACCACGTTGCCCCCCTCGTCGATCACATCCATGTTGTCGGGCAGCGTGAGCCACACGCGGATGAGGCCTTTCTTGAGGTGATCGAAGGTCAAGGTCTCGGCGGTGGGGTCGTCGGCGTCGATCGCCGCGAACAGCGGATCCTTCGGGTTCGTCTCGTACAATCGGGTCACGTGCTCGGGCGTCAGCGTGAAGTTGTCCTCCGGCACGTGGCAGCTCGCGCACGAGCGGCCGTTGGTGCCCGGGAAGGCTTCTTGAAAGAGCGGCTCCACGGTCGGCCCGCTCGGAGGGGCCTCGTCGCTGCACGCGCTCGCCGTGAAGAGCGCGGCCAACGCGGCTGCCGCCAGGGGTGTCCAAGAGGAGATGGCGCGCGGACGTCTGTCCGCGATCGGCTTGAGATATCTGCGAAGAGGACGGGTCATGCTCGGGTCCGTTCGGGTGAGGGGTCTCCCCGAACCTCGCAGCGGGTGACGCGCTCCGCTCATCGTTTCCGACGAGCCGTCGCGGGCTTGCGACGAGCCGTCGCGGCCTGCTCACGAGCCGGAGCTCGCTTGTCAGGGGTGGGGAGCGGGCGATAGGGTGACGTCGCATGGAGCCCTCCGTCGCGCAGCACGCGTCGCCCCCGGCCCGACGGCGTTGGTTCGTGGCCATGGCGCTCGCCGCGGGCGTCGGCCTGCTGCAAGCCGCGCCGGATCTCTTCGGCAGCGAGCGCATCACGAGCATCGGTCTCAGCTTCCTCTTGTGGGTGCTCGAAGCTCCGCTTCAGGTGCTCGCGCTGTCGGTCGTCTTCGCTCATTGCGTCCGCCGGCGGGCCGGGACCGTGGGCGTGCTGGTCGCGTGCCTCCTCGTCGCGCTCGCTGTCGGGGCGCTCTTCAGCGTGGGCTTCGTGCTCATTTTCGAGGGGCTCTTGGGGGTCGCGCTCGACGAGAAGGGCCCCTTGCGGCCGCCGATGGTCGCCGTCTTCGGGGCGATCTCCGGCCTCCTCCTCGCGGGGATCTGGGGCCTCGCGTTCGTCTCCCCGCACCTGACCGAGCAGGCGCAGCTCCGCAGGCTGGAGACCGAGCAGCTGCGCAGCGAGGCCGAGCGGCTCAGGACGGCGTCGGAGCTCGCGCGGCTACGCTCGCAGCTCGAGCCTCATTTTCTCCTCAACACGCTCAACACGATCGCCGGCTTCGTGACGCAGGATCCACGCGAGGCGCGCCGGCTGCTCGGGTGCCTCGGCGACCTCCTGCGTGACTCGCTCGAAGCGCAAGGCGAAGAGCGGACGCTCGACGATGAGGTCGCGTGGCTCAAGCGCTACGCGGAGATCCTCGAGTCGCGCCACGGCGACGCGCTGCGCTTCCACTGGGACGTCCCCCCCGGCGCCGGCGGCGTGCGGCTGCCGGCGCTGCTGCTCCAACCTTTGGTGGAGAACGCGGTCCAGCACGGAGCGCTGTGCCGCGACGGGGGCGGGCGGGTGACCCTCCACGTCGAGCTCCGCGCGACCGGCGAGGGTGAAGCGCCGCGGCTCGTGTGCACGGTGACGGACAACGGTCCTGGTCTCTCCGCGAGCGCGCCGCGCGCAGGTGCGCTCGGGCTTCACACGGTGCGTCGCCGCTTGGCGCTCGAGCGCCCGGGATCGGCGCTGCGCTTGCAGTCCTCCGGCGCAGGGACCTCGGCGATCGTCGAGATCCCGCTCCCCGCGGAGGCGGCGTGAGCGACGGCGGCGAGAGGCTGCGCGCGCTCGTCGTCGAGGACGAGTGGGCGGCGCGCAACTACCTCGTTGAGCTGCTGGAGGGATCTGCCTTGGCCGAGGTCACGGGCGCCGTCGCGTCCGCGAAGGACGCGTCGGAGATCCTGCTCGGCGACGGGCGGAGCGCGCTCGACGTGGTGTTTCTGGATGTCCGGCTCTCCGGCCGCGGAGACGAGGGTTTGGACATCGCACGTACGTTGGCGACGATGTCCGACGCGCCCGCGCTCGTGCTCGCGACGGCGTTCAACACGCACGCGATGGAGGCGTATGACCTCGGGGTGGTCGATTACCTGCTCAAGCCGTTCACCGAGCAACGGGTCGAGCGGTGTTTGCGAAGGCTCCGCGCGCGCCGCCCCAAGCTCGGACCGGCGGGGCCGCTGCGGATCGCCGCGCGCAGGCAGAGGAGCCTCGTCTTCTTCGATCGCGACGAGGTTTGGGCCTTCGAGGCCGCGGAGCGCTTGACGCGGGTCCACACCGCGCGCGGCGTGTTCGACGTGGATCTCTCGCTGTCGGCGATTGAAGCCTCGATTGGCCGGACGTTCGTCCGCGTCCACCGCAGCTGGCTGGTCAACGCGGCGCACATCAAGGAGCTCGAGCGGGACGGCGAGACCCGCGTGTGGGTGGGCGAAGGGCTGATGTCGGGCGGTCACGGCGTCCTCGTGCCTGTCGCCCGCGAGCGCGCGCAGCAGCTCCGCGACATGCTGCTCGCCGGAGCGACCGGGCTGCGCCGCGCGGGCGCTTAGGGCGTCGCTCGCGCCGCGCCGCCTCTCTCCATCGATCCGCCGGCCTCACCGCGGGAGGGCGATTCGACGGCGGAGGAGCCTAAACCGTGAGAGAGTGGGGCAGCTCGCCTTGGCGCTGATCGCGCTTCCGCGGACGAGCGAGGCAGGGTGATCCCATGAAAGAGCGGCGTTTCGCTCCTTTCGAAGCACGCTTCGAGGGAGCCTCACGATGAGCGGGAACGCTCCCCCGTCGGGGCTCGCGTCTCGGGGTATCCAAGGCGTCGCCGGCGACGTGCGACGGCGAGGGGCGAGCTACGCGTCCGATTGGAGGGACGGCCTCAACGCGAAGGTCCCCGCCGCGACGCTCTTCCTCTTCTTCGCGTGCCTCGCGCCCGCGATCGCGTTCGGCGGCCTCATGTCGATCGCGACCAACGGCGCGATCGGCGTGATGGAGATGATCATCGCCACGGCCGCCTGCGGCGTCGTCTACGCGGTGGTCGCCGGGCAGCCTCTCACGATCCTCGGCGGCACGGGGCCGCTCCTCGTGTTCACGAGCATCCTCTACGCGGCCTGTCGCCGCTACGGGCTGCCGTTTCTGTCCACGTACGCGTGGGTCGGCATCTGGGCCAGCGCGTTCACGCTGGTCTTCGCGTTCACCGGCGTGAGCCGCCTCATCGCGCGCTTCACGCGCTTCACCGACGAGACGTTCGCGGCCCTGATCTCGATCATCTTCGTCGTGGAGGCCGTGCGGAACGTGCTCGCGGCGTTCCCCGCGGAGCACATCCCGGATGACGCGGCGCTCTTCGGCGTGATCCTCGCCCTCGGGACGTACGTGATCGCGAGCTCGCTCGCGCGGCTCCGCCGCACGCCCTACCTGCGAGCGTCGGCGCGAAACATCCTCGCGGATTTCGGGCCGGCCATCGCCGTGCTCGCGATGGTCCTGGTGCGACGTCTCCTCCCGACCGTCGCCCTGCCCGCGCTCTCGGTCCCTTCGACCATCGCCACGACGTCGGGGCGACCTTGGCTCGTGCCCGTGTGGGGCGTGCCGTCATGGGTGATCGCCGCGGCCGCGATCCCCGGCGCGCTCGTCGCGGTGCTGGTCTTCCTCGATCAGAACATCACGATTCGCATCATCCACAGCCCGGAGAACAAGCTTCGGAAGGGCGACGCCTACCACTGGGACCTCGCGCTCGTCGGCGTGCTCATCGGCGCGTGCTCGTTCGTCGGGCTGCCGTGGCTCGTGGCGGCGACCGTCCGTTCGGTCAACCACGTGAAGGCTCTGTCGGTGACGTCGCCGGCGACGGGGACCACCGAGGGCACCGTGGAGAACCGGATCTCTCCGCTGCTCATCCACGCGCTCATCGGCGCCTCGCTGCTGGCGACCGCGCTGCTCCGCGAGATCCCGATGGCGGTGCTCTACGGGTTGTTCCTCTACATGGGCATCGCGTCGATGCGAGGGAACCAGTTCTTCGAGCGCCTCCGGCTCTGGTTGGTCGACCCCGCGCGGGTCCCGGAGGACCACTTCGCGCGCGCGGTGCCTCCGAGGGTCACGCACCTCTTCACCGCCGCGCAGCTCGGCTGCCTCGTCTGCCTTTGGCTCGTGAAGACGAGCCCGGTCGGGATCCTCTTTCCGCTGTTCATCGCGCTCTTGGCTCCGGTTCGAGAGCTCGTCACCAGGCGGATGGAGCCAGCCCACGTCAAGGTGCTCGACGCGGAGGAGACCGTCGAGGACGCCGAGAACGATCTCGCCGGCTGAGGAGGAGGGTCGTCATGGCTCACGTGTCGCACCGATTGAAGGGAGCGTTCGAAGGCGCGCTCGCCGGAGGCGGAGATCCCGCCACCTCGCCGCTCTACGTGTTCGGCCCGTTCCTTCGCCTGCTCGTCGCGAGCGGGGCCGGCGCGATCGCGTTCGGCACGCCGATCTGGATGGTCGTCGCGACCGTCGGCGTCGTGAGCTTGATGTACCGCCACGTGATGGCCTGGATCCCTGACGGCAGCGGCGGGAGCGGCCTGTGCGAGGAGGAGTTCGGCGGCTGGGCCGTCAAGATCAACGCGGCCATCACGGCCATCGAGTACACGTTGACCTTCCTCGTGAGCCTGGCGGCGCTCGTGACGTTCGTCGCGGACCGAGCCGGAGGGCTCGGACGCTGGCCGCGCATCGGCCTCGCGGTGAGCCTGACCGCCCTGGTCGGCGTCGTCGTCAACCGAGGTCCTCGCCTCGCCGCCAGGGTCTTCGGCCCTGCGACGGCGGCCGTGCTCGCGCTGCTCTGGCTCCTCGTGATCGCGACCGTCGTGCGGCGGGGGCTCCACGCGCCGTCGTTCTCGCTGAAGGCGTTCTCGTCGTCGAACCTGCACGTCACGTTCGGCGGCTACGTCCGCCTCTTGGCGTTGATGACCGGCATCGAGGTGTTCGCGAACCTCGTGGCGGCGTATGACGGCACGCCCGCGGAGCGCGCGCGCAAGGCGTTCGGCAGCTTGCTCATCGTGATGGTGACCACCCTCGTGACCATGGTGGTGGTCGGCCCTGCGATCTTCGAGCTGGCCGATCCTTCGCGGGAGGACGTCTCGGTGTTCACGCAGACGATGGACCGGCTGCTCCCGGCCCCCGTCGCGTACGCCGGGACGCTCGTCGGGATCGTGGTCCTCCTCTCGGCCGCCGCGGCCAGCGCTCAAGGGCTCCAAAACCTCTCGCTGGGCCTGCGCCATCGGCACTACGTGCCGGCGCACTTCGGGCAGCGAAACCGCTTCGACGTGGCCGATCGCCCGGTGCTCGGCCAGGTCCTGCTCGTCTCGGCCTGCTTCATCGCGTTCGGCACGCGCGAGGAGACGTACCTCGCTTTGTACGCGGCGGGCGTCTTCGTCCTGCTCGGCCTCACGGGGTGGGCCTCCGTCAAGCGCCTCCTGCGCGAGCGGCGCGGCGCGGGGGCCTCGGCGATCACCATCGCCGGCACGATCCTCGCCGCGTTGGTGACGTCCGGCGCCGCCGCGCTGATCTTCGTCGAGCGGTTCCTCGACGGGGCGTGGGCCTACGTCGTGCTCGTGCCGCTCGTCTACGTGGTCTTCTCTTACTACCGGCGAAAGCTCGGGCCTCCGACGCCGATCGAGGAGCGCCTCGGTCGCCTGATCTCGGAGCAAAAATCATTCGTGCCCATCGCCGCGAGCGCGTGGCCGCGCGCCGTCTTGGCCGTGCTCGACGGCACGCAGCCGAGCGAGGCGGCCGCGCTGGGCGCCGCCCACGTCGCGCGGGCGTTCGCGATCCCGTGGGGCGTGGCGATCGTCGGCCCCGCCGACGAGCGAGCCGACGCATACCGCGGTGTGCTCGAGAACGCGCTCCACCCGGAGCGCAGCGTTCGGCGCGCCGGCCGGGACGAGCTCGCCTCGATCGCCGAGGTCGAGGGGTTCGACCTCCTGGTCGTCGCGCGAGGTCTCCGCGACGCCCGCGGCTTCGCGCGCGCGGGCAACAGGCCGCTCCTCATCGTCCACGGTGACGCCGAGCCGGGCAACCGCTACCCCGAGTTCGCGAGGGTGATCGTCGGCCTGGATGGATCGGTCGACGCTGAGGCCGTGCTGCCCATCGTCGCCAGGTTCATGAGGTCCGGGGCGCGGGCCATCTTGGTGTCCGTACCGGACGGCGACATCTCCGAGCCGACCCTGCGGGCCTACGCCACGCGGGTCGCGGACGCGTTGAGGCCTCACGGCGAGGTCGAGGTCCACGTCGGCGGGTCTGGTCCTGCGCGGACGTTGGTGGAGAAGGCGAAGGAAGATCCGGCGGATCTCGTCATCGTCGCGAGCCATGGAACCGGCGGTCGAGCGCGCGCGGCTCGCGTGCCGCTCGGCAGCGTGCCAGAGCGGCTCTTCTCCGAGCTCAACTGCTCGATGCTCGTGATCCCCGTGCCCGAGGTGGCGCCGTGAATTGGCTCAACACCCATCACATCACCGTGGGAGCGGCGAGCGTGAGCTACGCCGCGCTGTTGATCGCGTTCGTCGTGGTGGTGGTGGGCTTCCTCCTCGCGTCCAAGGTCAGCGCGCGGATCCGGTCGCTCGGCGGGGACGCCGGTGATCGCGTCCGGTGGCGCGCGGTCGCCGCGCAGGTCGTGGGGTACGCGCTCCGGCTCGCGACGGTGGCGATCGCGCTGCAGGTCACGGGGATCGACATCGCCAGCGTCCTCGCGGCGGGGGCCGTGCTGGCGGTCGGCATCGGCATCGCGATGCAGAAGGTGGCCGAGAACTTCGTCTCGGGGATCATCCTGTTCGCCGAGCGGTCGATCCGAGAGGGCGACATCATCGAGTTCGAGGGGCGAATCGCGAAGGTCCAGCACATGGGCATCCGCGCGACCATCGCCCTCACGTTGGACGACGAGGAGATCATCGTCCCAAACAGCATCCTCGCGCAGTCCGCGGTCAAGAACCTCACGCTCACGGACATCGTCTACCGCCTCCGCGTGAAGATCGGCGTCTCGTACGGCGCCGACGTCGATCGCGCCGCGGAGGTGCTCGAGGCCGCGGCCGCCGCCGTCTCGTGGCGCGACCCGTCGCGCGCTCCCATCGTCCTCCTCGCCGACTTCGGCGCGTCCTCGGTCGACTTCGAGGTGAGCGTCTGGACGCGGGACGTGTGGGCGCATCGCCGCGGGCAGTCCGATCTCCGCAAGGCGATTTGGCGCGCGCTCCGCGACGCCAACATCCCCATCCCGTTCCCGCAGCTGGACGTGCACCTCTCCTCGCCTTGAGCGGCTCGTGACGCTGCGCCCGACCCTCGGCGCGGCGTCGTCCGAGCGCTCCACATCATAAAGCTTTCCTAAATGCCACGTGCGTATCATGCGGGTTTCTCGCGGTCGCGGGCGGGCTTAGGTTCAGACCGTCAGCCCAAGGCGATCGCCATCGAGCCGCCGGCTGACGTCGACATCAACGAGATCCTCCTGCGCCTGACCGCGCGGGATCTGTGGAGGAGCGAGTTATGCAGAAGCGGACGCTTGGACGGAGCAGCCTCGATGTATCGGCGCTCG
>CAYTJL010000213.1:6525-16859 GCA_964437785.1 uncultured Polyangiaceae bacterium | reverse complement strand
CGATACGAAGACATCTATCACCGGGCGCTCGCCGCGCCCCTCGGGCGGAGGGTCCGTTGATCGAAGCGATGATGCCGGGGCGCAGCCCAGCGGCCCGCAGTGCCCGTCGCTTTCCGTTGTTGACGGCGGTCGCGTTCTCAAGGGAAGGATGAGCGCCACACCATGACCGGCACCGGCAACCCGCGCCGCTACAGCTTGACGCACCTCGAACAACTGGAGGCAGAGAGCATCCACATCATCCGCGAGGTGGCCGCCACCTTCGAGAACCCGGTGATGCTCTACTCCATCGGCAAAGACTCGGGCGTCATGGTGCGCCTCGCGCAGAAGGCCTTCGCGCCCGGCCCGGTGCCCTTCCCGCTCCTGCACATCGACACCACCTGGAAGTTCCGCGAGATGATCGCCTTCCGCGATCGCTTCTGCGCCGACAACGGCCTGCGCCTGCTCGTGCACACCAACCAAGAAGGGCTCGCCGAAGGCGTGAAGGGTGCGCCATCACGACGGCGATCAGCCCCTCCCGCGCGGTCCGCGACGAGCAGCGCGCGCAGATCCCGCGCTTCGTGGAGGTCTACTGCGAAGCCGACGTGGCCGCGCTCGCCGCCCCCACCGGCGAGCCCCCGAACGGAGGCAACGCGGACTACGAGCCGCCGGTGAGCCCGGAGGTCGTTTGTCGCCCCCATCGCGAGGACGTGCAAGAGAGCCTTTCACGGATCCTCGCCAAGCTGGAGGCGCTCGGATACCTGGAGTGAAGGCGGGGTTGGGCTCACCCCGCAACGTGGCCGTGGCGCGCTTCGATCAGAACCCACTATCTTTGCCGAAGTGCCTTCGCCCCACGATCTCTTCGTAGCCTCCACATCGATCTCGCTCCTCGCGTCGATCGCAGGCGTCACCGCGTGCGCGGGCGAAGCGCCGCCGCCCGTGATCAAGCCCGCGCCCGTGGAGCAGCCTCCGGTCGCGTTCGTCTCGCCCGCGCGCTGGGACTACCACCCGGGCCCGCCGAGCGGCGCGACCGCGCTCGTCACGCTCGACGACGGCGGTTGTCTCTTCACGACGAACGATGGGCAACGGTGGCGCACGGCGCCGCCCAGCGCGTCGAAGAAGGCGAGCGCGCCGTGCTCGGGCGCGGCCGAGATCGCCGCGTCGATCGCGCCGCAGGCGCTCGTCGCGATCCTCAAGCGCGCGAGCGGATGGACGTTCGCGGGCGCGGACGGCACGCTCTACGACGCGCCCGAGGCCACCTCCGCGTTCTCGCGCACCACGCTGCCGCCGGAGCCGCTCGTGCGCGTCTCGGGCGGAGGCGCGGGGATGGTCGGCGTCACGCGCGAGGGCAAGCTCCTCCGTTGGGACGACGCCTCGGGCTTCAAGCCCGCGAGCGTGCCCAAGGCTCCCGCTCCGTCGAGCCCGTCGTCGTCGTCGAAGCGCGCGCGCGCGCTGGAGGCGCCCGAGCCCAGGTTCATCGACGTCGCGGCCGCGAGCAAAGGGCCGCGCGCGCTCGCGCTCGCGTTGCCCGAGGCGCTCTTCATGAGCGACGACGGCGGCGCCACGTGGGCGCGCGCGAACGTGAAGCCCATCGGCGCGCATCGGCTCGGCCGATCCAAAGACGACAAGCTCATGGCCGAGGGGCTCATCGAGAGCGCGATCGTCGGCGATGGATCGCCGCCGCCGATCACGTTCGCGAAGGACGCCGCGCCGTCGTTCCCCAAGGTCGACGTCGAGGCGGGCCGCGCGGCGTCCGCGCTCGCCCTCACCACGGGCGGCGCGGCGGCCGACGGCGATCGCTACGTCGAGCTCGTCAAGCCCGAGAGCGAAGGCAACGACTGGACGCTCGCGCGCGGTCGCATCGAAGGCAGGCTCACCACGAGCCCGTTCGTTGGCTCGGCCGACTGTTCGAGCATCCGCGTGGGCATGCGGGGGCGCGAGGTGTTCGTCGTGTGCATCGCGGGCGGCTCGAGCTCGTGGGTCAAGCGCAGCGCCGACGGCGGCGACACGTGGAGCGCGCCGCTCAAGCTCGCGCAGTCGGGCGACGCGCAGGTCGCGGTCGCGGTCGCGCCCGACGGGAGCGCGCTGATCACAGGCGTTTGCAAGCCTTCGGACGGCGCGACGTGCAAGCCCGCGGCGCCGTTGTTGGTGCGGCCTCCCGCGCCGCGCGGGCTCATCCGCGGCGCCGAGGCCGCGGACGACGCTGGGCCCAAAGAGGATCTCGTCGCGCGCGGCGCCGCGGTCCCTCAGCTCGCGGGCGTCGCGGTCGCGCCCGCGTTCTCGCTCGACGGCAAATCGGCTTATTTTCTCGGCCGACGCGGTAAAGACGAGCGCATCAGCTTGTTCGTGTCGCACGACGCGGGCGACTCCTTCGCCGAGCGTCCGCTCATCGCGCCTCGCGCGCCCGAGCCCAAGCCGCGGCGCACCGACCCCGACGACGACGAGGAGCCCGAGCCCTCCGAGGGGCCCGACACGTTCGAGATCGACGAGCTGAGCGCGATCCGCGTGGGCGACGACGGCGCGCTCGGGATCACGCTCGCGAAGGGGCGCGGGGGCACCGCGTACGTGATCGCCGACGACGACGGTCGCATGCTCGACGTGGTCTCGCCGCCTCACGAGGACGCGACGATCGCCGGCATCGGCCGCAGGATCATCGCGATCGTCGCGACGGCCGACAGCCACGCGCCCGCGCAGATCTGGGAGTCGCTCGACGGCGGCGGGACGTGGGACGCGCAGGCCGCTCCGAGCGCGCTCACGCAGGAGACGCGTGGAGGCGTCGGCCCGATCGCGTGCGCGATCGGGGGTTGTCTCGTGGGCGACACGCTCGCGCGCGTGGGGTGGGGAGGCCAAGGAGAGGCGCCCGCGCTGCCTCCTCCGCCGGACCCGCCCCCGCAGCCGCAGCCCTCGGTGCTCACGCCGATCGCGTGCGAATTCACGCAGGGATCCAAGTGGATCCGCGTCGACGACGTGTACTCCGGCCTCGCCACGCTGCCCGATCTGAACGCGATCATGCGGCGCCGCTCGCTCTGGTCGACGTTGACGTTGAGCCACGAGACGGCCGCGGTCAGCGCGATCAGCGCGGACATCCCCGAGGCCGGCGAGGGCGACGCGCGCGTCTCCTCCAAATCGCTGCTCCCCGGGCACAAGCGGCCGCAGCGCTTCGCGACGTTGGTCTCGCGGCAGGCCGAAGGCTACGCGGCGATCCGCGCTCCGCTGCCGATCGAGCACGGCGCGCTCAAGCCCTCGTCGCCGATGCGCAACGTCGAGGTCGCGTGGGAGAACTACATGACGAGCGCGTCGGGGCGCGGGCGCATCGCGGACGCGGGCACGTTCGATCCGGCCGACGTCCATCTCGGCGACTTCGACGCGATCCAGATGTCGCTCGTGAGCGTGTCCGTGGGCGGCATCGTGGTGGCGGTGCACCGAAATCCGCTCAAAACCAAGGCATTTTTCATCACCACCGCGGGCCGCGCAGAGCCCGTCGAGATGCCCGCGTGGCCCAAGATCGATCTGCAGCCGGACACCGCCATCGTGGACGGCAAGGTGCTCGGCGTGGGCCTCGTCCGCGGTCCGATGGGCGCGGGAATCGGCGTGGTGCTCGGCCGAAAGGCGGGCGGCGCGTGGGAGCACAACGCGCTCGCGCTCGCCCCCACGTCGACCCGCGCCGGGCTCCTCATCGAGACCGACTGGAGCTACCTCGACAAGACCGCGCTCGGCTTCACGACGCTCTTCATGGAGCAGGGGCGCGCGCACGGCTACTACGCGGGGCTCAACGCGGACGGCACGTTCGCGCCGCCCATCGCGCTGCCCACGCTCTCGGACGTTCCAGATCGGCCGAGGCCGTGCGCGGCCGACGATCGCGCGTCGACCCCGCGCGTGGAGTCACGCTTCTTCGCCTCGTACAACAACGAGGTGCTGTTCCCCGGCAAGCGCCACCCCGTGCTCGTGCGCGAGCCCGCGCAGGGCAAGGCCGCGCCGAGCGGGGATCCGATCGTGCTCTTGACCGCGGGCGCCGTGCTCTACGGCACGCCGTCGTCGCCTTGCCTCGGCGCCTTCGAGGCGAACGCCGTGCAGCGCGCGGCGGTGAGCGCGGTCATCGCGGGCGATCTCAAGCGGGCGTTCCTCTTCCGCATCGGCTCGGCCGAGACGGCGGCCGTACGTGGGACGCGCAGGTCCTCGTCGCAGAGCTTCGAGCACCGGGCGATGACCTGCCGCTTCGATCCGAACGCTCGGATCCCCGAGAGCGTCTGGGCCGAGCGCGGCACGGTTATTTCGGCGCGTGTCAAGTAAGCGCGCGGGCGCAACGCGATCTTGCGGGTCGCGTGCGCTCGGCGTTAGCCTTCCGAGTCTCCATCGGAGCGGACCAGGGGTGAGCGCATGAAACGTCGCCGGATCGATCTCAGGAAGACGCTCTTCCTGCTCCCGAACCTCATCACGCTCTCCTCGATTTATTGCGGGTTCGAATCGATCCGCCAGTCGGGCGAGGCCAAGAACGAGGACGACTTTTACCGCGCCGCGCTCCTCATCATCTTCGCGATGATCTTCGACATGCTCGACGGTCGCGTCGCGCGCATGACCAAGACGCAGAGCGCGTTCGGGCTCCAGATCGACTCGCTCGCGGACGTGGTCTCGTTCGGCTGCGCGCCCGCGGTGCTCGTCTACCAGTGGACGCTGCACCACGCGGGGCTCTGGGGTCGCATCGCCGCGTTCGTGTTCATGGCGTGCGGAGCGATCCGGCTCGCGCGCTTCAACGTGCTCGCGATGGAGGCGTCGAAGCCCTCCAAATACTTCGTGGGCCTGCCCATCCCGGGCGCCGCGGGCATCCTCGTCTCCATCGTGGTCGCGAACCACACGATGAGCCTGATCAACGGCGCGCAGCACGTGTGGATCCTCTTCGGCGTGACGCTCACGCTCGCGGCGCTGATGGTCTCCAACATCCGCTTCCGCTCCTTCAAAGACCTGAAGCTCAACCTGCGCACCGTGCTGCTCATCGCGTTCGCCATCGGATCGAGCGCCGTCGTGAGCACCAAGCTCAAGCCCGCGTTCGCGCTCGTTTGGCTCCTCGGGTTCTACGTGCTCTTCGGGATCTTCGAGTCGCTCTGGCAGATCCCGCTCCGGCTTCGCGAGCGCGCCGCGGCGGTGCGCTCCTCCACGCCGCCTGCGCCCCCTGAAGATCCTGGGGCGCCCAATCCGCCGGCCGATCCGTGATGAGAAACCGCGTCTTCTTCCCCCAAGCAGCGCTCGACACCTGGGTCGGTGACGAGCGCGTCGAGCTCAAGAACGAGGAGCTCTCGATCAAGAGCGAAGGGCGCAGGTACCGCATCATCGAGGCGGTGCACGTGCTGCGCGAGGTGACGGGCGCGGAGGATCCGAACGAGCTCGTCGGTCGCGTCAAGACGCGCGCGTTCTTGGCGGAGCTCGGCGCGGAGATCCTCGAAGGCTCGATGATCATCGGCGACAACGCGTACGACGTGGTCCAAGGCTTCGTGGGCGCGCCCGTGGGCTCGTTCGCCGATCACCGCAAGGCCAACAAAGGCAAGGCCGGGTCAGACGAAGAGATCCTCAAGATCCTCGCACAGTAGGTTCACAGTCGTTACGAGCAGCTCAGCCGCCGTCCGCGCCTGCGTCGGTGACGAGCTGAGGGCAGTTGTCGGTCGCGGGGTCGCCTTCAGCAGCGGTGCAGCTCCCGGTCGGCGCGGGCGGCATGAAGGGCATGCCGAGCATCGCGGGATCGGCGGTGAAGCCAAAGCCGAACGAGAGCGCGTCGCACGCTTTGGTCGGGCTGTTGATGCCCGTGAGGATGTCGGGCGCGTTGCACACGTAGGCCTTGCCCGTGTTGTAGAACGCGTTGTTCATGCAGATGGGCAGGTTGTTGCCGTCGCGGTAGCTCGCGATCGTGGCGAACACCTCCTTGACGGGCCAGCGGCCCACGACGACCCCGCCCGTGAGCTTGAAGCTGCTCGGCGGTTGCGGCGTGATGTCGGCGACGATGAACGCGCCTGTCACCTTGACGTTGACGAACGATCCGTTGGCGCCTTGCCCTGCGAAGTTGATCGGCGTCTCGGGCATGGTGCCGACGAGCTTTCCATCGGTCACGTACGCGTTCGGGTCGGTGAACTTGGCCGTGTTGACCGTGACGCCGCCCGCGGGCTGCGACAGGTCGACGTTGTCGAGGCACGTCGCGTTGATCGGCCATTGATCCGAGCCGGTCCACGTAGGGGGCACGCCGCCGAAGCCGCCGGGGATGAACCAATCGAGCGTGACCTGCGCGTCGTTGGCCTCGCCGTTGTAGTTCGAGACGCGGAGGAGCACGCTCCACACGCCGTCGTTGGCTTTGCCGGTGAAGAAGCTCGATCCGAACACGCCGCCGAGCCCGAGCTTGAGCAGGCTGAAGAGCCCCTGCGCGCTGTTGTCGACGCCTTGATCGTCGTCGCAGTGCTGCGTCACCTCTTTGCACGGAGGCCCGTCGCCCGTCACGCCGCACGTGCAGAGCCCGTCCAGATCGAAGCCGATCTTCTTGCTCCCCATGTCGCCCATGTCGACCGAGTGCATGGCCGTCACGAAGGTGATGGCGCCGCCCGGCGTCCCGCCCGCAGGCGGCGGCGGATAGGTCACGCCGCACTTGATCGGCGCGTCGGGCGCCGCGTCCGAGCCGCCCGTGCCCGTCGAGGTCCCGCCCGCGGAGCCTCCCGTTCCCTCGACCAACGTAAAGCCGCCGAGGATGCAGCCGTGCATCGACGCCGCCGCCGCGGTGAGGCCGATCATCGAAGCGAAGAGAAGGGAGCGTCGCGCGCGCATGTTCGCACCCACGTCGCGACGATTAGAACACGCCCGAGAGGCCGGCGCCCCCTGCATTGATCCACACGTCGATTTGAGGCGCGCGCGCGGCCTTCGCGCCCGCGTCCGCCGGAGGGATCTCGTACACCGTCTTCGGCGTGACCAACACGATCGGGATGCCCGCGCCGAGGCCGACCACGCCGATCACGACGCCCGTGGTCGTGAACACGCGCATCAGATCGTACGCCTTGGCCTGCGGCCACGCGAACTCGGGGCAGCGTCGATCCGGGCATTTGTCGAGCAAGCTCTGCTGCGTGACGATCGCGAGCACGCCGTTCACCGCGCCGAACACCGCGCCGAACGCGCCGAGGCCGATCGCGCTCCAGCCCACCCAACGGAGCGGCGGCGTCTTGGGGACGGGCTTGGGAGGGAGCGGCGGCAGCTTGATCAGCAGGCGATCGATCTGCCCGAGGTTGAGCGTGACGTCGCGGCTCACGGTCGTGTCGGCGCGCTTGACCTCGACGTGGTGCGCGCCCGGATCGATCGGGCGGCGTTGGCCGACGAGCGCGCTCGCGAGGGGCTTACCGTTGACCGTGATCGAGATGCCCTCGCCCGTGGGCCCTTCGATCGCGATTTCGAGGCTCGGGATCTTGGGGAGCAGCGCCTCGCGCTCGGTGAGCGCCTCGGCCTGCGCCTTGCGCATCACGAGCGGCGCGCTGCGATCGAGCTGCATGCGCGTCACGTCGAGGTAGCGCTCGGAGGCCTCGACCAAGCGGCCGAGCTTCGCGAGGCAGCGCGCGGCGTGGAGCCCGAGCGTGGGCGCGGGCACGAGCGCGTCGGCGGTGTTGAACTTGTCGAGCGCGGCCGCGAATTGCCCGGCGTCGTAGAGCTTGATCGCCTCGTTGCCGATCTTGCGCGCGGTCGCGCGGGAGGCGGCGTCCGCCTCCGCGTGCGCCACGAGCGGTGAGGCGAGCGATCCGAGCGCGACCACGATCGCCGCTATGCGAGCACGAAGAGCGCGGGTGAGCATGCTCAAAGCCCCAAGCGATCGTCGTTGGGGTTCTTGGCGCGCGGCGCCGGAGCGGCTGGTTTTCGAGGGGATTTGGCGTGATCGGCGGGCGCCTGCGAGGCCGACGGAGGCGGCGCGGCGCTCGTCAACGCTGCTTCGGTGGGCGCAGCGGCGATCGCGCTCGGCGCGCTGCTCGATGAAGCCGCGTCGAGGGGCTTCGCGCCTTGGGCCGCACCCGACGGAGCGCCGCCCGGCACGAGGAGCAGGAGCGCGAGCACGAGCGCGGCGATGCCCCCGAGCACGGCGAGCACCACGGCTTTGCGCGAGCGCGCGGGGGGAATCACGGCACCGGTCGACCACGCGACCTTGCCCGTCGCGGCCATCGCGGGCGGCTGCGCGGGGCCCTCGTCGGCGCGCGGCTGCGGGACGGGGCCCGTGAGCAGCGCGAGCGGCGTGCCGCTGTGGACCGACGTGAGGAGCGCGCAGAGCGCTTCGGCCATCTCGCCGGCGCTGCGGAAGCGTTCGTTCGGCTCGCGTGACAGCGCCTTCGCGAACCACACGTCGAAGCCCTGCGGGACCGCGCCGATCTGCGAGGGGACCGGCAGCGGCGCGTTGCAGATCTTCATGAAGATCTGGCCGAGCGTGCCGCCTTCGAAGGGCCGCTTGCCCGTGATGCACTCGAACGTGATCACGCCGAGCTGCCAGAGATCGGAGCGGTGATCGAGGGGCTTGCCCAAGATCTGCTCGGGGCTCATGTACGCGGGCGTGCCGACGACGAAGCCCTCCTGCGTCTTGAGGTGCGCGTCGCTCGGCGCGCCGAGGAGCTTGGCGATGCCGAAGTCGAGGACCTTCACCACGTCGACGCCCTCGCCCTTCGCCAAGAACACGTTGGGCGGCTTGAGATCGCGGTGGACGATGCCGAGCGCGTGCGCGCGATCGATCCCGCGCGCCATCTCGCGCAGGATGAACGCGGCCTCGCCCGCGCGCAGCACGCCGCGGCGCGCGAGCCGTTGCTCCAAGCTCTCGCCCACGAGCAGCTCCATCGCGATGAACGCGATCGAGCTCTCGACGCCGTAGTCCAAGATCTGCACGACGTTCGGGCTCTTGAGCTGCGCCGCGGATCGCGCTTCGAGCTGGAAGCGCGCGAGCAGCTCGCCCGCGTCGGGCCTGCCCGCGGTGTCGACGATCTTGACGGCGACGCCGGTGCCGAGCGTCCTGTGATCTGCGCGCCAGACCTCGCCCATCGCGCCTGCGCCGATGGGCTCGCGCAGCACGTAGCGGCCCCCGATCAAGAGCCCGGCGCGCGCGACCGAGGCGCGGTGCGGGGCCTTGCTCGGTGCGGCGGGTGCGGCGGGCACAGCGTAATCGTATCGCGCGTGACGTTCCGCGGGGAGAGATTCCTCCGCGCGCTTCAGCGGAGGCGTCCCTGCGCGATCCAGCTCTCGACGAGCTGGATGTCCTCGGCCGTGAGCGATGGATAGCCGAGCGGCATACCGCGCAGATCGGGCATCGCGTGCCCTGATTCTTCGTCGCGTCGCGCGAGCAACGCGGCGAGGAGGCGCGGCGTGCCGTCTTTGATCGGCTCGAACAAGCTGTGGCGCTCGCCCGCGTCGTCGGTGTAGCCCGCGTTGGCCGAGCTGTAGTCGACGAAGCTCACGCCGCGCGGCTTGAAGCCGAACCCGCCTGTGTTGCCCGGACCGCCGTCGCCCGCCGCGTAGTCGGGCTCGCCGTGGCAGTGCCAGCACGTCCTGCGGAACACCTTCTCGGCGACCTCGTCGTAGCGCACCGGCCTCGTGAGCACGGGGAGGCGCGCAGGGACAGCCTTTTTGGCGGGCTCCGTGAGCTTCGCGGTCACGAGGAACGTCGCGATGTCGCGCGCCTCGACCTCGGTGAGCCCGAACTCCGGCATGAGCGTGTCGGACTTCAGCGCGCGCGGGCTCTTCACCCACGCGAGGATGGTCTCGGGGTCGAGTCGTTCGCGCGCGAAGCGCAGATCGGGCGCGAGCGCGAGCGCGCCCCGCTCGTACTTTTTATCGGCGGCCGCGCCTGCGAGCGGGGGATCCACGTCGAGCACGTGGCAGGTCGTGCAGCCCTTGGCCTCGACGAGCGCGCGGCCTTTCTCTGCGCTGCCGCCCGCGTACGAGGGCTTCTCGATCTTCGCCGTCGATTCGTTTTCGCTGTCGTACTTGATGAGGTACGCGGCGATGTCACGCGCGTCTTTGTCCGAGATGGGAAGCCGCGGCATCGTGGGCCCGAGCCTCGGGCGCAGGTCGACCGGGCTCGTGAGGAAGCGCGTGAGCCACGCGCGGCGAAAGCGACCCACGCCGATGAGCATCGGCACGTCGGCGAGGTCGGCGACGCGCTTGTGCCACTGCGCCTGGAGGTTTTGAGGACCTCGAAAGCGCCCGGCGAGGATGTCGACGTGGCACCGGAAGCACGCTTTGGTGGGCTCAACGGGCATGCCGGTGCCGCGGATGTGGCAGCGGCTGCACTCGAGCTTGCCGACGAGATCACGGCCGTGATCGGGGTCGCCGGGAGCGTCTTGCGCGACGGCGGCAGCTGCGGTGGGCGC
>CAYTJL010000213.1:0-6425 GCA_964437785.1 uncultured Polyangiaceae bacterium | reverse complement strand
CGCGGAGGACGAGGATGCGGGCTTGTTCGAGGGGCTTCCGCGTTGGCCGCAACCGGCGGCGAGGAGCGCGGCGAGCGAGATCGAGGCGAGGAGGTGGCGCGCGCTCACGAGCGGAAGGTATCAGGGATCAGGAGCGCGCTGCGGACGAGTCGACCTGGCACATCTTGGGGGTCTTGGCCATGCCTTCGCAGCGCTTGACCGCGGCGTCGCGGCCCGGAGCATCGCCCGACTCGGAGCGCAGCTTGGCGAGCGCGGCGTAGCCCTCGGCGCTCGTGAGGAGGTCCTTGGCCGCGAGCTCACCGAGGAGCTTCATCGCTTCGGCCTTGTGCTTGGGCACCTTGGAGAGCGCCTCGCCGAGATCGGTCTGGTACGTGGGGTTGTTGATGCGGCGGGCGTTGAGCGAGCGGAGCGCGTCGATCGACCATTCGAGGTTCTTGGTCTTGTCGTCGGCGCTCACGGCCTTGAAGCCGGCCATGCTCACGGCGCCGTCGAGCCGCGTCATCGCGAGGGCCATGATGCGGAGCGCGCGATCCGAGAGCGGGGTCTGCCCGGCCTTGACGAGCTTGATGGCCGGGAAGGCTTGCACGACCTGGGCGAGCGCGACGGTGTTCTTCCCTTCGCTCAACGACTGCTCGGCCTTGGCGACGCGGAGGGTCTTGTCCTCGCCGACGCTTCGGACGTAGCCGTCGCACGCCTCGGCGTGCTGGGGGACGGCCGCGATCGCCATCGGAGCAAGGAAGCCAAGCACCCAGATCAACTTTCCACTCTTCATGACATCGCCTCCCATTCGCGAGTCCCCGCGCTCTCGCTCTCTGAACCGTGACCGCCGGTGACATTGGGGGCCACGAAGAAGTTCCCGTTGTTTGCTTCTTCGCGCCGTGGCCGCCGACTGTGACGGGCGCTCAACGAAAAAAATCTCGGCCGGCTTACAGCCTCGGAGTTCTACGTGCGCCGGCGGATTTTCTTCCCTCCTCCGATTTCGGTTAGCCTCGCCCGACGTCCATGTCCGGCTTCCAGAACCCATTCAAGGGGGTCAAGCGCGGCTACCAGCGCGCGCTCTTGGCGCACGTCTTCTCGTATCCGATCGGGTTCGCGTGGGCGGTCGCGTCGATCCCGCTCACGATTCACCTCTCGATCCGCGAGATCGATCAGATCGGGGACGAGCAGGCCATCGGGCAGTTCGTGGCGAGGCGGGTGCTCTGGCCCGCGGGCGTCGCGTTCACGCTGGCTCACCTGCTCGCTATCCCCTGGATTTTCAGCAAGAGCGAGCGCGCGCACGCCATCGCAACGCTCACGATGGTGGGCATGCTCGCCGCCGGCGCGCTCGCGGGCGCGGCGAGCTGGCTCTGGCTTTTTTTGAGGTGAGCTTTATTCGGCGCCTTATTCGACCGACGACGGCTCGGGCGTGGTGACGTCGGCGGGCGGGGGATCCGTCGGCCGTTGAGGATCGAGCTCCTGGCCGTCCGCGAAGCGGATGATGAGCGCGGTGATGTTGTCCTCGCCGCCGTTCTCGTTGGCCTTCACGATGAGCTTCTTGCAGAGGTCGTGCGGCTCTTTGCCGGACGTGACGAGGTCGCGGATCTGATCGTCGGTGAGCATGCCGCTGAGCCCGTCCGAGCAGAGGAGATACACGTCCTCGTTTTGAGGCTCGTCGCTCACCAAGTCGACCGAGACGCTGTCCTGCATGCCGAGCGCGCGCGTGATGACGTTCTTGGGCAGCTCGGCCTTTTGCTCTTCGGTCAGCTCGGGCATGGCCGCGATGTAGTCGTTGATGAGCGAGTGATCCCGCGTGAGCTGCTGGATGGCGCCGCTCCGCACGCGGTACGCGCGGCTGTCGCCCACGTGCCCGATGAAGATACGGTTCTTGCGCTTGGAGTAGAGCGCGCTCACCACCGTGGTCCCCATGCCGGCGCAGTCGCGCGAGCGGATGCTCCGCTCGAAGATCCGCCGATTGGCGACGCGGATACCGGTGACCAGCCGGTTCTCGTCTTCGGACAAGCTCGTGTCGAAGTGGAACGGCCAGGTCGCGTCCTCTTGCGAGGTGGACCGGAAAAACTCGGCGATTGCGTCGGTCGCGAGGCGGCTCGCCACGTCACCTGCACGGTGACCGCCCATCCCATCAGCGACGATGAACAAGTTGTATTCGCTCAGGACGGCGAAACTGTCCTCGTTGTGATCGCGCTGCTGGCCGACATCGCTCATTCCAAATGCGATCGCGCGCATGGCTCCGCTCAGGGCCCGCATGTTGTTCGCCGGCTGGCCTACCATCGAGGGTTTCACGCGCAGCGTGCGCGTGTCAAGCAAGGGGCGGCGAGGGCGGGCGAAAAGTCAAACCTCGAGGATCTCTTTTTCTTTGTGGCTCACGACGCCTTCGACCTTCTTGATCCCTTCGGCGACGATTTCTTCGACCTTCTTTTTGGCTCGATCGGCGTCATCTCCGCTCACGTCGCCGTCTTTGTCGAGCGTCTCGACCATCTCCATCGCGTCGCGGCGGTGCTTGCGGACCGCGACCTTGCACTCTTCACCGTGCTTTTTGGTGAGCTTGACCATCTCGCGGCGGCGCTCCTCGGTGAGCGCAGGGATGGGCAGGCGGATGAAATCGCCGTCGGTCATGGGCGTGATGCCCAGGTCGCTCTCGCGGAGCGCCTTCTCGATGGCCTTCACCTGGCCCTTTTCCCAGGGCTTGATGGTGATGAGGCGCGGCTCGGGCACGTTGACCGTGGCCATTTGCGCGATGAGGGTGGGGACGCCGTAGTAATCGACGCGGATGCCGTCGAGCATGCCCGCGTGAGCCCGGCCGGTGCGCACTTTGGAGAGGTCTCTTCGAAGCGCGTCGATCGCCTTCTCGATCCCGGCTGTGAGCTCCTTGAATACTTCGTCCAACATGACCGCGTAGCCTCCCAAGCAATTGAGGGGCGCGGAGCTTACCACGGCCCGCCGCGCGGCGTCCTATAGTAGAGAGCGCATCCTTAGCAGGGCCCAACGATGCGCGATCTCGATTGGAAGAGCTTCGACATCCTCGTCGTGGACGACGAAGAGGACAACCTCGACGCGTTCCGCTTCTCGTTCCGAAGGTCGTTCACGATCCACTACGCGGTCGGGGGCAGGGCCGCGCTCGATCTGCTCGCGCGCATCGATCCCGCGGTGATCGTGAGCGATCAGCGCATGCCCGAGATGAGCGGCATCGAGCTCTTGAAGCTCGCGAAGGAGAAGCGTCCCGACGCGTTCGGCGTGCTGCTCACCGCGTACACCGAGCTCGGCGTGCTCATCGACGCGGTGAACTCGGGCGCGGTCGATCGCTACGTGCAGAAGCCTTGGGACTCCAAGGAGCTGACGGTGATCCTGCGCCAAGCGATCACGAGCTTCGCGACCGTGCGCGAAAATCGGCGGCTCCGCGAGCAGGTGCAGCGCTACGCCAAGTACCTGGAGCGCGAGCAGCGCGACCCGATCGACTTCGGGCAGATCGTCTCCGAGAGCCCCGCGATGAAGCAGCTCCTCGCGCGCATCGGCGAGGTCGCGCCGACGTCGTCGCCGGTCGTGATCGAGGGCGAGCAGGGCTCCGAGAAGGAGGTCGTCGCGAGGGCGATCCACGTGGGATCTCCGCGCGAGGACAAGCCGTTCGTGCGCGTGACGTGCGCGGCGTATCCGGGCGAGGCGCTCGAGCGCGAGCTGTTCGGCTGGCAAAAGGGCGCGTTCGACGGCGCGTTCGCGGAGCGCAGCGGGCGGGCCGAGCTCGCGCACGGCGGCACGCTGTTCCTCGAAGAGCTGAGCGCGCCTACGCCTTCGCTCCAAGCGCGGCTCGTGCGCCTTTTGGAGAGCGGCGAGGTCGAGCGCGTGGGCGGGACCGAGCCCGCGCGCGTCGACGTGCGGCTCGTCGTGTCGGTCACGCCGAGCCTCCGCGAAGCGTGGGCCGAGAGCGAGTTGATGCCCGAGCTTTTGTCGAGGCTCGCGGTGTATCCGCTCGACGTGCCGCCGCTGCGCGAGCGGCAGGGCGACATCCGCAGGCTCGCCGAAGATTTTTTGCGCAAGTACGCGCAGCGCAACCCGCGCGCGGCGACGGCCATCTCGCCCGAGGCCGCGGTTCGGCTCGAAGCGTACGCGTGGCCCGGCAACGTGCGCGAGCTCGAGAACGTGATCGAGCGCGCTGCGATCCTCTCGCGGAGCGACGCGATCGGGCCTGATCATCTCGCGTTCGGCGCGTCGCACAGCCCTTCGCGCATCCCTCCTCCTCCGCGCGAAGCGAGGCCCGTGGACACGACGCCGTTACCCGAGCCGAGCAGGTCGGCGCCGCCCGGCAGGAGCAGGCTCGATTCGCAGCTCGAAGAGATCGAGCGGCGCGAGCTGATGGCGGCGATGGAGCGCTGCGGGGGCAACAAGGCGGAGGTCGCGAGGACCTTGGGCCTCCAGCGCACGACCCTGCTCTATCGGCTGAAGCGGCTCGGGATTGAGTGATCCTTCGAGGATCGATCGCGAAGTTCTCGCCCTTCGGAACGTAATCGAGCGACAATGGCCTCAAGAGATGGCGCTCTGGCCTTTCGGTAAAGACGCAGCCGACGTCGAGCTGGCTTCCCGGGTCATCACGGCAGCCGCGCAGAATGGGTACCGTGTGCGGGGGAAGCTCACGATCCATTTCGCTGAGCCCCAACGGCAGGCCGACGCGGACGAGGCGGCGGATCGCTGCGCGTCCGCGGCGACCGCGCTGCTCCGCGAGGCGCAGGATCATCAGCATTTGATCGGCGCCGAGGCTCAGCTCTCGAGCGAGCTGTCCGCGCGTTACCCGGCCGGCGTTGCGCGCGCGCGCGCGGTCGAGCTCGCGGCGCTGCACGTGCTCGGCGATCCTGCGCTCTCCGACGATTTGCGGCGCGCGTCGCTCTCGTCGCCGCCGCCTTCGTTTCGGCCGAGCCCGCCGTCGACGCCGCCTGCGTACAGCGCAGCGCCACCATCGAGCGGCGGGGTGGCGAGCCCCAACCCCACGCGGCGTCCATCGGCCGCGCCGCCGTCTGCGCCTGCGCCGCCGCCGAGGCGAAGGGGTTCGAGCCAGCTTCGGTCGCTTCAATCGCTCTTGATGCCGCCCGGCACGCCGCCTTCGGCCATGGGAGCGTTCGTGAGCCCGCTCCTGCGCGACTCGGCGGCGCGGTTGCTCATCGGTTTTTTGCGCGCTCACGACCTCATCGGGGTGCGCGGGATCGCGGTGGATGACTCGTCGGCCGAGCTGCTCGCGTCGCTCGTGCCCATCTCCGATGCGCCGCCCGGAGGCTACGAAGCGAGCCGTTCCGCCGAGCTTTTGCGCTGGCAAGGCACGTTGGGCCAAGGCGCGCTCGCGGCGCTCCGTCGCGAGGCGTGTGTGGTCGGCCTGCATCTCTCGGCCGAGGCCATGCGGCGCATCGACGTGCCCCAAGCGCTCTCGCTCCCTGTGCTCGACGCGCTCGCGAACGCGGCGTTCCCGGACATGCCAAAGCTCATCGCGGAGATTGGCCGCTATCCCAGCTCCGGCTCACTGCCGTTGCCCGGCCAACCTTATGTGATTAGCCCGGGGCTCTGTTATGCGATCGCGGCGAACCTCACGCGGATCGCCTCGGGGCGCGAGGATCCAGCCGGGGTGTCGGCCGCGCTCTCTCCGCTCATCGCGCTCGTCCTCGGCGATTTGGACGGAGCAGCGATGGTGATCAGGGCCTCTGCCGGATACGACACCTCGGTGCTCTGAGGGATGGAGCTCGATCTTTGGGCGTCGTTTCGAGATGAGCTGTCCAGAGACTCGAAGATGTTTTCGGCTATAAGTCATTGGGTATGTCGCGCAGCATTCACGATACGTGGGGGGTCCTTCGAAGGACGCGCCGCGAGGATTTTTCGAACCTCGAAGAGAAGCTCGAGCGCATCCGCGCGCTCCGCTCCAACATCGCGGATCAGCGCTCGCTCAAGGCGCAGACGCGCAACCAGCGCCGCCTGCGCGGGCTGACCCCAGCGCAGGTCGACCCCCAACAAATCCCCATTATCGTCTCCGACGAGAGCACGTACATCCACCACTCCGCGACCGAGGAGGACATCCGCGCGGTGTTGCTCCGGTTGCCGCCCGGGATGCTCGATGGGCTCTCCGTCATCCACCTTTGTCGCAGCGACTGGCCCCCCCCCGGGCGCGACGCCGAGGTCGATCCCTTCACGGGGGCCCCGGCCATCGAATTTACACCTTCGGTCTTCCTGCCCTATGTCCGCGGCGAGTGCGCGTACGGAGGCGGGTCTCTATGCGTCTTCGCGCACATTCACCCGCCGGAGGCCCCCGGCGTCCACGCCGTTTATCTCACGTTGCGCGCGCTCGCGACGCTCGTCCACGAGTGCTCCCACCACTTTGACGACACCTCTCGCGGAGAGCGCGATCGATGGCACAAAGGCCACAGTCGTCGAAACGAGGCGTACGTCCGGGCGCGCGC
>CAYTJL010000212.1:0-16929 GCA_964437785.1 uncultured Polyangiaceae bacterium | reverse complement strand
TCTGCCGAGACCAACGCCCCAACAGGGCTATCTGCAGAGACCACGCCCCAGCAGGGCTATCTGCATCTTCCCCCCCATCGCGGCCTTCGCCCGCCCCAAACCTCACTTGGAGCACGTAAAGCTACCAAGCCCCTCCTCGGGCTCCGCCCAAAACCGATACGGCGTAAACCAAAACCCCGCGCGGATCCCCACGCTCGCCCGCCGAAACGCCCCCACGAGATAGCCAAAATCACGCAACGACCGCTGATCGATGCTCCCGCCGATCGCGTCGAACACCGTCCACTCGTGGAGATACGCCGCTTGAATCCCCTCATCGGTGATCGCATACGCCGCCCGGCCGGAGATGGCATGAACGAGCCACCCCGTGTTGCGCAGGTTCGTGTGCGTGTGGTCCGCGCAGACGTCGAGCAGCACCGCGTCGCTCGGCACCCCGAACCTGCACGACGCCAAGTAATGCAACAAAAACGCTTCGACCAACGGCGAGTGGACCGCCCCCCCGCTCACGCTCACGATCGCGCCCACGTTCGCATGGAACGCCGCCGCCGCCCGCTCCGCACGCTCCACGTTCACGCCGAAGCGGGCGATCGCCTCCCCCGCATATCCATCACAGGCATCCCCCGGCCGATAACGCTGGAGCGCCGTCGGCGCGTGCTCGCGCGCGCCATATCCAAAGGTCGCGACCGCCGCGTACGGCGAGCGCTCCCCACGTGCCACCTTGGCCGCGAGCCACCCGAGCACACGTGCGTTGTGCGCCGCCGCCGATCTCCGCACCTCGCCCGGGAGCGAGCAGCGCAGATCGAGCGGCAAAGGCTCCCTCTCCTCCCCGCTCGCGACCCGCGCATACCGCGCCGCCATCGCCGCGAGCAGGCCCGCGGTCATGGGCTTGTGCGGATAACCGCACCCCCTGGGCGTCGCGTCCGGCACAGGACCCTTGGGCCCATACCGCACCTTCACGAAACAGGCCTTCTCGCTCAGCTCAGGGAACGAGTCGTGCTCCATCGCAGCCTCCCCGCCGTGCGCCGCCGCCTCCTCCCACGCGCCGCACGCACGCGCCGCGTCGAACCACGGCGGCGCCCGCCCCATGCGCGCGTCATGAGGCGGGACCGAGGGCGCTTGGGTGTATTCGAAACAGCCGGTGAGGAGAGGAGCCGTGAGGAGCGTGATCGTGCGCGCGAGGCCGCGAACGCGGGAGATCGCGCGCCCCATCACTCGTCGTCTTGACGGAGCTTGGCGAGCACGCTCAAGTCCTCGAGCGTGGTCATGTCACCGGTGGACTCCCTGCCTGCCGCCACGTCCTTGAGCAAACGCCGCATGATCTTGCCGCTCCGCGTCTTGGGGAGCGCGTCCGTGATGCGGATTTGATCGGGCTTGGCGAACTTGCCGATCTCCTTGGCCACGTGATCGCCCAAGATGGCGAGCAAGTCCCGATTGGCCGTAAATCCAGGCCTGAGCGAGACGAACACCACCAGCGCTTGCCCCTTGAGATCGTCCGGCCGCCCCACCGCCGCCGCCTCGGCCACCGCAGGGTGCGAGACGAGCGCGCTCTCGATCTCGGCCGTCCCGATGCGATGCCCCGCCACGTTGAGGACGTCGTCGATGCGGCCGACCACCCAATAATACCCATCCTCGTCGCAGCGCGCGCCGTCGCCCGTAAAATACGAGCCCGGGACGTCGGTCCAATATTGCTTCTTGAACCGCTCGTCATCCCCCCACACCGTCCGCAGCATCGAAGGCCACGGCCTCCGCAAGACCAGCATCCCACCCGCGTTGGCGGGCACGCCCTTGCCCTCTTTGGTCACCACCTCGGCCACCACACCGAACATCGGGAGCCCCGTGGAGCCGGGCTTGGACGCGCACGCGCCGGGCAACGTGGTCATCATGATGGCGCCCGTCTCGGTCTGCCACCACGTGTCGACCACAGGGCAGCGCCCGCCGCCGATGTTGGTGTGATACCAAATCCACGCCTCGGGGTTGATGGGCTCCCCCACCGTGCCCAAGAGCCGGAGGCTCGACAGATCAGCCTTCTTGGGCCAATCGTCGCCCTGCCGCATGAAGGCCCGAATCGCGGTCGGCGCGGTGTACAGGATGGTGACCCCATACCGCTCCACGATGCGCCAGAAGCGGCCCCAATCGGGGTAGTTGGGCGCGCCCTCGTACATGAGGCACGTGGCGCCGTTCGAGAGCGGACCATACACGATGTAGCTGTGACCCGTCACCCACCCTACGTCGGCCGTGCACCAATACACGTCGGTGTCGCGCAGATCGAAGACGTATTTGGAGGTGACGTGGACGGCGGCGAGGTAACCCGCCGTGGTGTGGAGCACGCCTTTGGGCTTGCCCGTCGAGCCGGACGTATAAAGGATGAAGAGCGGGTGCTCGGCGTCGACGATGGTGGCCTGTTTGGACGCGCCCAACCTGTCGGAGACGACCTCGTGCCACCACAGATCACGCCCCTCCTTCATCTTGACGGGACAACGATCGTGGCCGAGGTGCTGGTACACAATCACCTTCTCGACGCTCGCGCTCTCGGGCTGCGCGAGCGCTTTGTCGACCGTCTCTTTGAGCGCGAGCGTCTGACCCCTGCGGTAGCCGCCGTCCTGCGTGATCACCACCTTGGCCTTGGAGTCGAAGACACGATCGCGGATCGCGTCCGCCGCGAAGCCGCCGAAGATCACCGTGTGCACCGCGCCGAGCCGCGCGCACGCGAGCATCGCCACCACGACCTCGGGGACCATGCCCATGTAGATGGCGATGCGATCACCCTTCTTCACGCCGTGCGCCGCGAGCGCGTCCGCGAGCCGCACCGTCTCGCGATGAAGCTCCGCGTACGTGATCGTGCGCGTCGCGCCGAGCTCACCCTCCCACACGATCGCGGCCTTGTTGCGCGTCGCCGTGCCGAGATGCCGATCGAGGCAGCTCTCGGTGATGTTGAGCGTCGCGCCCGTGAACCACTTGGCGTGCGGCAGATCCCACGCGAGCGTTTCGCTCCACGGCGTGCGAAACACGAGGTCCTTCGTCTCGCGGCTCCAAAACGCGTCGGGATCGTCGACGCTCTCGCGGTAGAGCCGATCGTAGTCGGCGCGCGATCCGATGCGCGCGCTCGCGGCGAAATCAGCGGGGGGCTCGAAGCGGCGGTGCTCTTTGAGCAGCGAGGTGATCGCGTCGTGGGACATGGCGCGCGAGCGTATCAAAACGTCGCAAAACGTCACCAGAACGCGTAGCCCACGCGCACGCTCGGCCCCACGTGGATGAGCGGCTTCGAGTCGAAGGGCTCGATCTCGCCCGGCGCTTCGAGCCCGCGCGACGATTGGAACACCGCCTGGACCGAGAGCCCGATGAGCACGTGATCGATGTCGAGCTCCGCGCCCACGTCGGTCACGACGAACGGATCGACCCCCTTCGCCGCGAGGCACGTCGCGCACCCTTTGAGGATCTCCCCTTTGAAGCGGATCCAATCGTACGCGAGGCCCCCGCCGAGCCCGCCCACGAAGCGGAGGAGCTTGCCCGGCGACATGAGCCGCACCGCGCCGCCCACGCGGATCGATTGCAGCGTGTAGCCGGATCCCTCGAACGCAGGATCGCGCGGCCGCGCGAAGATGTTGCCGTATTCGAAGAGCAGCTCGAAGGCCGCGGGCACGTTCACGCGATAGCCCGCGCGCAGCCCGCCCGCGCCGCCGTTCGCGAGGTTCGGCGGAGGAAAGTCCTTGGGGTGCTGCGTCGGGAAGAGCATCGTGCCCGTCGCGAGCAGGTAAATCCCGCGCGGGCTCGGCTTCTTCGCGGGCAGCTCGACGCGCGCCTCCTTGCCCGCCTCGATGGTGATCTCCTGCGTGAACGGCGCCGCGCCCGCGCTCAAGATCGAGACCTTGTGCTTGCCCACGGCGAGCGCGCCGCTCCACGTGCCGTCGCCGACGACGCGCTCATCGACCACGATCGTGCGCCCCGGCGCGCCCACCACCACGAGCTTGCCCTGCTCGGCGTCGAGCTCGATCGTGATCGCTTGATCGCGCTTGCCGCTCACCACGGTGATCGATCGCGCGACCGAGACGAAGCCCGGCGCGCGCGCCTCGATCTTGTGCGTGCCGGGCCCGAGCGCGAGCACGCGATCGACCTCGCTCTTCGGCTGCTCTTCGCCGTCGACGACGAGCGTCGCGCCGTCCGGCCGCACGCGGATCGTGACGAGGCCGAGCAGCGCGCTCATGTCACGGATGGCGTCTTTGGCGTTCTGCTGCTCCTCGGGCGTCATCGTGTCCGTGTGCTTTTGGAGCGCGAGCTCGAGCGCGGCGATCGCCTTGGGGTAACGGAAGAGCGCCTTGTGGCAGAGGGCGACGTTGTTGAGCGGGCTGTATTTGGGGCGCGCCTCGTACGCGGCTTGGAACTCGGCGATCGCAGCCTCGTAGTTGCCGTCGTTGAAGAGCTTGACCCCGTTCTCCATGTGCTGCTTGTACGGGTCCTGCGCGACCGCGCCCTGCGCGCGCGCGACGCCCTCGAAGCTTGCGACGACGGGGAGCGCTTGCACGATCGCGGCAGAGCACGAGATCACGATCGCGGCGCGGCGTAGCAAAGGGGCAAACCTCGCGCGCAGCGTAGCCGAACGATCGGTGGCCGAGAAGCGGCGCTCGTCTCTTATCAAAGCTGTCCGCGCGCTCGGAGCTGGGAGAGGCGGGCCGAGACGCGCGCCGCCTCCTCCGCGTCGCCGCTCGCCAAGAGCCTCTCGACCTCGTCGCCGAGCTCCTTGATCTTCGCCGCGATCTGGGCAGGCGACGCGAGCGCGTCCTCCAATTGGGTGGACGAGAGCGGCAAGGGCAAAGGCACGAGGCCCTCATCGATCCTGCGGAACGAGTCGAGCGCGAGCTCCGTGACGTCTTTGTGGATGGTCCGCTCCTTCGCGGCCGACACGGCGGTGCGGACGCGGGCGCGCATCTCGGGCCGGACGAGGCGGGCGAACGCGTCCTCCCCCACGCCCATCGCGTCGAACGCGGTCCACACCTTCCCCTCACGAACCTCGATGATCCCGACGTCCGCGCCGTCGCGGCTCACGATGAGCGTGTGCGAGTCGCCCGTCATGCAGATCATTTGAAGGTAGTCGACCGGCGCGAAGCTCACGCGGTGCGCGGCGGAGTGGCTGCGAATCCCGCGCGCGAGCAGGATCAACGTCTCTTCGGAGATGGGTTTGGGCACCCACCGGACCCCGGACTCCTCCGATGACGCGACGCCGCCGTCGGTCACCGCCACGAGGCGCAGGGTCATCGCCTTGAGCTGCGCGATCGCGTCCGCGGGCTCGCCGGGGAGCGGCGGCAAATACACGATCAACGCCACCGGCTTGACGCCTTCGACCGCCTGCAGGATCTCGTCCCACGAGGCGGCGGCGAGCGCGCTCACCGTGGTTTGCGCCGCGATGCTCCGCACGCAGCGCATGCGCTCGCGCGCGTCGGTCGCAGCGATCAACGCCATCGACACGGTTCAACCAACCCTTCTCGGAGCGCGCGGCGCCTCGTGCTCCTCGTCGAGCTTGGCCGGCTCTTTGCGCGCGCTCGTCATCAAGACCCGGCACTCTACAAGCAGCGCGCCTGCGGCGACAACCGGGCAAATTACGATTCTTGCTCCGGCGCTCACTCCTCGGGCCTACGCTCGGAGACTTGAAGCATGCTCCGGCCGTCCTCGCCCTCGATGAAGAGGAGCTCCGCCTCGTCGTAGAACAAGCTCGCTTGATAAGGCGTCGCGATCGGCAAGAAATCCCGGGCGACCCTGGGGTCGTAATAGCGAAAGTACAAAGGCCCCTTGTCGTCACGCACGGTGAGCAGGCGGCGGAGCGATCGGGCGATCTGGGCGTGCTCCCCGCGGCTCGTGAGGAAGATACCAAAGCTCTTGCCAAACCCTTGGACGAGCGCGTCGCCGGCCGCGCCCCACGCCGAAGGATCGTCCGGCAAGCGCAGGAGATGCGGCGCCTCGCGCGCCAAACGCACCTCGTGCTCCGGGGGAAACAAGCACACCGAGGGCCAGCCCGATCCCCGCACGATGCGGTAGACCATGCGATCGCGGGCCGCGTCGAGCAGGGCATACAGGGGTGATGAGAGCCCCGCGAAGAGCCCTTTGAGGAGGGCCTCCGCCCCGTCCTCACCGCCCCTCGGACGCCAGGTGATCGCGCGGAGCGACGGTGATCGCGAGAAGGCATCTTGGGGCGCGCCGGCGTGAGCGAGGGTGATCCGCGCGTCGCCCGCCTCGATGACGGCGCCCTCGGTGATGGAGACCTCGGCGCCCGCCGAGAGCGCGCGCCCTTGCACGACGACGGGCCCCAACGCGCGGAGCTTGCCGCCTGGGATCAACGTGAGATGGCGAGGCGCGAGGCGAGCGCCGAAGATGGTGAGATCGGAGGAGGGCTCGCCGCCGAGGGTGATCGAGCCTGCGTCGATCGGCGCGTTCGGCTCCCAGAGGGCTTTGCCGGTGAGCGCGGGAGCGTCGATGGTGAGCGCGAGCATCACTTACCGTTCGGCTCGACGAGGGGCACCCCCGCCTGCGCGGCGGCGATGAGGCACTGTTTGCCGAGGCCGGAGGCCGCGTCGAGCGCGTCCGCGAGCGCCTCGGGCACGATGATGCCGGTCGTGTTGCCGTGGTTCTGCGTGGTCGGGTCGAAGGTGCGGACAGCCGCGTTGCCCTCGACGAACATCGTCGTCGAATACGAGGTGGCCTTGGCCTCGGCCAGATACGTGTGGCTCTTCGTGCCTCCCCCCGTGCCCGCGTGGGGCTTCTCGGAGGGCGGGCCCAGCTCACCGATGCTGGTCATGATGGGTTGACCATCGATGAACGTCTTTTGCGTGGCGCCCGCGAGGAGCTTGTCGCTCTTCACCCGGTTGGGGAACGGCGCCGGCCCGCTCCCGGGGACGATGCACACGTCGGGCGGCAGGGCCACGGCGACGTTGTCCGAGCCCTTGGAGACGACCACCTTGCCTTCATTGGATGTCTTGTTCATCGCGGTATGCCTCCAGGATCATTCACCATCCACCGAGCCAGCGTTCGAATTCCTTGAGCGACTCATCGACCTCCCTCGCGGTGCTCCCCTCTTTCTCCAGCGCGTCTTCGAGGTACATCGGCGCGAACCCTTTGGCCTGCACACCCAGCTCGCTCTTGGAGGCGTGCCGCTTGAACTCCGCGCGTCGCTCTTGGCTGCCGGCCTTGGCTCGGCCGTCGCAACCATAATAATCGCTCAAGATCTTCCCGAGCGCGCTCCCGCTCTCGGGCAGCTTGAGATCACCTGTCCGAATTTTGTCGCCCAAAATGAAGCCGTCAACGTCCCCTGCATATTCGGCCGGCGTCGCATCCATGTCGGCTTTGGTCCTCTTCTGCTTCGCCTCCGCCCTCTTGGCCGCAGCCTCAGCCCTGAGCTTCTTCGCGCGCTCGCGAAGGCCCCTGGCCTGCGCGAGCGCCGCCGCCGCCTCTTTGGTGGGGCCTGGGCCAAAGACGGTGTAAGCGTCCTGCTCCAGCTTGGCGGCGTCCGCGTCCAGCCCGTTGGCTCGTTGATCGAGCGCCCGAGCTTGATCTTCGAGCGCGAGGACCCCCTCCGCGGTGAGCAACGCTGCGCGCTGGCCGATGTCCCCTGCCACCGTGGTGTAATAAAGGTTGTTCAGATCGCTCGCGCCCGTGACGTGATCATCATAGTGAATCCCCCCGCTCACCCCCGTGAGGACGTGGCCCAACGACACGTACTCTCCCGTACGATCGTCGTAGGCGATCCCCGTCTCCATCGCCGGCGAGTCACCAAAATGGTGCATGGTCGCGCGGAGCAGGTTGAGGTCCTCCTGCGAGAGCGTCTCCCCGGCGCTCAACGTCGGTGTCCAGTAGTAGCTGTACGCCCATTTGAACGACGACGTATCGTATCCGACGAGCTTGCGGAGCGCGGCGGTGACCTCGGCGGTGGTCCAATCAGGGTTCGCGGCCTCGACCTTCTTGATGAGGGCGACCACGTCACAAACCGTCTCGATGTGTTTCTTGCAGCCTACCGCCCCGGCGGCGAGGTTTTGGTTGGGATTGAACTGGCACTTTGGGATGGCGATGATGTCCGGCGCGAGCCCCGAGCCATCTTTTGCGTGAGACTCGATGAAAGGAGCCGTCACGTCCCGCGACGCCATCCCCGGATTGGCCGCGAAGATCTCCCCGATGGTGACATTGAATCTACGCGCGATGCCGGTGATGGTGTCCCCTGATTTTACGGCGTAGTAGATCTTGGGGGGCGATCGCGGAGGGCCGTTTTGCGTCGCTTGCCCGTTGCTCATGACGCCCCCCTCGCCTCACGGGTCCATGCGTCGAGCGCGATCGCCCCGAGCTTGTCGAGCTTGAGCGCCCGAGGCAGTTTGTTGGACGAGAGCACCGCCTGCGCGCAGGGATCAGCGAGATCGAGCCCGAGCGCAAGGAGGTATTCCGCGATCGAGGCGATCTCGAATTCGGTGGTGAAGCCGTGCTCCCCGCTCTTCGTGACGACGTCGTCGATCGCCGCGCGGAGGGCCGCGTCGTCGAAGCGCGACGTCTCCCCCGGGAACGCCGCGCGGAGGTGGGCGGCGAGGCGCTCGACGAAATCGAGATACCCCCGTTGGGCGATCACCTCTCGTTGACGCGGGGTAAGGCGCATGAGAATAGTCGAAGCCTAGCGCCCCTTACGGCGCGCCTCAAGCCCCCTCGGGGAGATCACCTCCGGCGGCGAGCCGGATACGGTGGATGTGTTGGATCTTCTTTGGGAGCGGCGCGCGGGCGCGGAACGTGAGCTCGACCCGGCCCTCGTCGGCGTCGATCCAATAGGTGTCTGGATTGGGGCGCTCCTCGCGGGTGCGCGCGCCGTCGCCGGTCGTCTCGAACGTGATGATAGGATAGATGTGAGGGAGCTTGAAGCGCCACACGCCCTCTCGCGTCGCGCCGATCACCTCCACGGGCTCGTCGCCGCGGAGGGGCTCGGGAGAAAACAAGCTCGGATCAGCGACGCTCGCGTGGCGAACGTCGTAGTCGATCGGGCGGATGGGCGCGCGCGTCCTACGCCACGTGTCATCGTATTTGCCAGCGAGCTCACGGCGAGGCGACCAATCGGGCGCGAGGGGGCCAAAGCCCGCCGGCGCGGGCGCGCGCGAGGTGAGCGGCGCGCTCGGGTCCTCGATGGGCGGAGCGAGCTTGCCCACGAGCTCGCGGCGATCGCGGACGGCGCCGATCCCGAGGGTGTTCCTCGGCTCTTCGGGCCCGCCGTAGGAGAGCTCGTAACGGAGCTTCGTGGGGTGGAGCCGCGCGGGCGGGCCGGGGATTGGGCCCGTCGGCGCGGCGTAATAGACGCGCGTTCCATAGACGCGAACGGTCTTGGCGAGCGTGCGGCGCGACGTCTCCATGCGCACGCTCACGTCCATCTCGGTGACGGCGCGGCCCTCGGGCGGCGTCGCGGTGCCGGTGAGGATGACGTCGGTGCCCGGCTTTTCATCGATGATGTCGCACGCGATGCGCGCGGACGAACGCGGCGGACACGAGGCGAGCCCCGCCATCACGAGGGGATCGTGGGGAACGTCGGAGAAGCGCACCTCGGCGCTCTGCGGGAGCGGGCGGCACCGTCCGCGCGACGAGACGGACCACGCGATCTTGGCGATGACCACCATCAGCTCGCGCCCGCGCGCGTCGTCGAGCGGCAGGCAACGAGCCGAGAAGAGCGTGGGATTGTCGAGGAGGCGTTCGAGATCCATGGGCGCCGGGCGGGTGAGCAGGCGGGTAGAGTCCCCGCGATCGGGTTTGTGATGTGGGTGGCACGCCCGACAGGACTCGAACCTGTGACCCGCGGCTTAGAAGGCCGCCGCTCTATCCAACTGAGCTACGGGCGCGTGCAGCGAGCGCGACTTTACCATAGAAGGCCCAAGGCGGATCGATTGTGTGGCGGAGCGCCTCCATGTGCGCCTACCATGCGCCCATGGTGAGCAGCGCGGGCAACGCGCCGGGTGCGCGCAAGGTCTGGTACCGGTCGGGCACGTTCTGGGTCTTCGTGGGGCTCGCGCTCGGCGTGGTGCTCGGCGGCTTTTTGCCGCAGGACACGCACCCCGGCGCGTACAACTTCTTTCGCTTCTGTTCGAAGGGGTTCATTCAGCTCATCAAGGGCCTCATCGTGCCGCTCTTGTTCTCGACCATCGTGGTCGGGATCGCGCAGACCGGAGACCTCAAGTCGGTCGGGCGGATGGGCGGCAAAGCCCTCTTGTACTTCGAAATCATCACGACGTTCGCGCTCTTCATCGGGCTCGCCGTCGCCAACACGCTGAAGCCCGGCGCGCACCTCCCGCTCGACGCAGGCGCCCACGCGCCCGTCTCCCCGGCGAGCCAACAAAGCGGTTGGGACATCGCCCTTCATCTCTTCCCCTCGAACCTCATCGAGCACGCGGCCAAAGGCGACATCCTCCCCGTGGTCGTGTTCGCGACGCTCTTCGGCGTCTCGCTCACGCGCATCGGCGAGCGCGGCAAACCGCTCCTCACGTTCTTCGACACGGTCGCTCAAGCCATGTTCAAATACACGGACATGGTGATGCGCCTCACGCCGATCGGCGTCTTCGGGGCCATGGCCTACAACGTGAGCCACATGGCGGCGGGTCATGTCGTGGACGGCCACGTCATCAAGGGTTGGCCCGCGGTGATTCACCTGCTCCGCCAATATGCCACGTTGGTCGGGAGCCTCTATTTGGCGCTCCTCGCGCTGTTCGTGCTGGTCTTCATCCCGGTGATGGTGGTTTGCCGGATTCGTGTCCTCGAGTTCCTCAAGGCGATCCGCGAGCCCGCCGTGACGGCCTTTTCAACGGCGTCGAGCGAGGCGGCGCTGCCGCGTTTGCTCGAAGACATGGTGGCCTTCGGCGTCCCGCGGCGCGTGGCGAGCTTCGTCATCCCGACGGGCTATTCGTTCAACCTCGACGGCTCCACGCTCTATCTGGTGCTCGCGAGCCTCACCATCGCGCAGGCGGCGCACATCGATCTCACGCTCGGCCAGCAGATCGCGATGGTCTTCACGTTCATGCTCACGTCCAAGGGGGTCGCGGGCGTCCCGCGCGCGACGCTCGTCATCATCGCGGGCACGTGCGCGAGCTTCAATTTGCCCGGCGAGGCGGGCATCGCGATGATCCTGGCGGTCGACGAGGTGATGGATATGGCCCGCACGATGATCAACGTCATCGGCAACGGGCTCGCCTCGGTGGTGATCGCGCGGTGGGAGGGGGTGTTTCGCTCCGCGCCCGAGGAGGCGGCGGGGCTCGACGTGCAGATCGGCAAGGCGCCTGTCCCGGTGCCGGTGCCCGTCGAGCCGAGCGATGAGGATCAACGCTGAGGTCAATCGCTCGACGGCGACCCCTTACCCCCTCCCTCGTTGAACGGGCGCTCTGTTCTTGGCTCGATCGGATGTGTGTCCAGCCACTCCGGATCATCCGCCTTGAGCACGTAGTTGTAAATCATCTCGTGATCCGACGCGACGTGAGGCGGCACCAAGAGGGCGCCGTCAGGGCCCTCCTCGTGGTGCACCTCATAGAAGTCGAGCACTTTGAGGAGGCTTTGACGGAGCTCGGAGCTCGGCGGGTCGCCGAAGACGACATATTGGCCGTCGACGAGGAAGGTGAGCTTGAGGGGGGCCAAGGGCGTCATAGCCTGGTCAAGGCCCCTTCCAATCGAATTGGGAAGAATCGAACCACATGCTCTTCATCTCGAGCGTTCCGTTGAGCGTTTGTCTCCACTGGGACTTCATTTCGAAGTTCCTCGCGCTTCTACACTGTTCGACAAGCAACGCGTCGCTGTCAGAGATCCGGCCGAACCCCGGGATATAGGCGCCGAGCCCCGCGTGCCAATCATAGGGATCGTACCAGTCGTGCTGAACGTTCCCCGTGAACGTCACGATGTCCCCCTTGCGGCTCAACGTGAAGCTCCCGGTTGATTTGATGGTGCTCGTACCGCTCGCGTAATAGAGCTCCGTCGTCACACCTCCGGTCAACTGCCTATGCCAATAATCAGAGAACGTCTTGGTTTGACCGTCCGAGAGCTTATAAGCCTCATTCTTGAGGCTCTCTTCAAACCTCGTTTGATTAACCCGCTCTGCGTCGGTCACGGGCGAGAAGCCGCGCAACCAGGACGGTGACAGGCCGCGGGAGGTGCCGGAGCCTTTGAGCCAATGTTCGAGGTTGTCGGCGGCGACCGGATAGCCATCTTTTCGAGCCTTGGCGATCATAGCCTCGTACTTCTTGACGATCTCATCGATTTTTTTGGTATCCGCGCACGGATCACAGCATGACACCGCCGTCGCGCCCACGCTCCCGCTCGCCATGTTACGCGCCCCTCTCTCTCTTTACGTTGAGGCTTTTGTCACGATGGAGCATAACAGCGTCGTGGATCGCCTCGATCCTGCTCACGCGTCCCACGCTGGGACGGGTCAACATGTAGCGCACCCACGGCCGCGACGGATCCACGTCGAAGTCACGGCCCCTCACCGCCGCCACACGAAGAAAAAAGCAAACATCACGCTCCAGCGTGATCCCATACGATTGGGCCCGTTGAATGCCGTAGCGGACGAGCGCCCTCACCTCGCTCACGTCGACACCGCGAAGCTCCTCCGCGAACGCGCCCTTCAAGTGGTCCGCCATCTTGATCTCGAACCGCCGGAGAACCCCCTGTTGGAGCGCGGCGATCTGTTCTTGCAAGATCTTGAACATGGGCAACGCTCCGTGGAACGTTGCTATCTTACACGCTGCACGCCTCGCGGTCGAGCACCCAAACCACCTTGCCGCGGGCCCTCTGGAGCAGGCGAGAGGGCATCTCATCCTCGCTGCCCTCGCCCCTCGCCGCGGCGATGACCGCCTTCTTGGACGCCCCCCGCGCGAGCACCAAAACCAGCTTGGCCTCGCAGATGACCGGCGCCGTGAGCGTGAGCCGGGGCTCCAACCCCTTGTCGGGTTGGGCCTCGACCGCGACCACCAAGCGATCGTCAATCGCCACCGTGCCCATCCCCGGGAAGAGAGATGCCGTGTGGCCGTCGTCCCCCACCCCGAGCACCATCGCGTCGAAGCTCGCCGCGCTCGCCACGCCGAACGCGCTGCGGAGGAGGCGCTCGTACGCCTCGGCCGCGGCCGCGAGCCTCATGGCCTCTCCCAACATACGATGTCCGTGACCGTGCTTGCCATCGGCGAGGGAGAGGTCTTTGGAGGCGACTCCATAGTTGGAACGAGGGTTATCGGGCGGGACGGCGCGCTCGTCCACCCAATACCAATGCACGTCGTCGAACGGCAAATCGAACGAGGCGAGGAGGCGATACGTATCTGAAGGAGTGGACCCGCCCGAGAGCGCCACGCGCGCGACGCCCCGCGCCTCCACCGCCTCGACGATGGCGCGCGCCACGAGCTCGGCCGCGAGCGCGGCGTGCGCCGCTTTGTCGTCGGCCACCAGCGCCTCGTGCTTCGCTTGGTTCGACGCGCTCATGAAGCCGCGCTCCCCGCGCCGAGCGCGAGCCACGCCGCGGCGGCCTCGATGGACGCGCGGTAGACCGCGTCGCCTTCGAGCGCGTCGATGGCCTTGAGGAGCACCCACGTCTCGTCGCGAAAGCCGAGCGGGTGCTCGCGCTCGACCGTGCGCGCGCCGCGCATGCTCCAGCGCACCATGCGCTCGCCCTCGCACCGCTCCACCGCGAGCCCGAGCGGCTCACCCGCGAGCGCCGCTTCGACGCGCACCGACGCGATCTCGCCGGGCGCGAGGTCGAGCCCTTCGTAGTCCACGACCGAGATGGAGACGTCGCCCCCCGCCGCGTCCTTGGCGTGCCCTTTGTGGAGGAACGTCCAGCCGAGGCGCGACGCGAGCCAACCCACGAAGAGCGCCGCGGGGTCGTGCTTCTTGTCCCAGCTCCGCGCCACCTCGATGCGCCGGATCGATCGCACCGCCGAGGGCATGTCGTCGAAGAACCGCGCGATCAAGTCGCGCCACGAATAGGCCCGCACGAACGCGCGATCCGCGACGGGCGCCTTGGCCCTCTTCGTCATCTCGGCGATCTTGGCCGCGTCCGTGTGCGCCGAGTCGACGACGATGCGGTTCGCGATCTTGATGGCCGGCTCGATGAGCGACGACGGCGCGCCCGACGCCACCTCGACGATGGTCGGCACCTCGCTGACCGACAGCGCCGAGAGCACCGAGCCCACGCGCGAGGCCGCCATCGCCCCGAGCGTCAGCTCGACGCGGTCGTAACAGATAACCACGTCGCCCTCTTTGTGGCAGACGGCCGACGTGTCCGAGACCACCTCCCAAGGAGCGAGCCTGCCGTCGAGCGACACCAAGAACACGCGGCCCGCGCGCGTCTCGGCGAGCAGCTCGATCTCGGCGCGCAACATCCCCGCGCTCCCCTGCGACGCGATCGCCACGAAGTTCATCGTGGTCGCGCGCGCCTTGGGCGCGTCGTCGCCCTCGCTGCTGCCGCTGGATGCCCAGAAGCGCGAGAGCTCGGCCTCGATGCGCGCGACCGCCTCGCTGACCGCGCCCGAGCCGCCGCCGCTCACGGCCTCCTCCACACGTCGCCCTGCGCGAGCAGATCGTCGGCCTCGCGCGGGCCCCAGCCGCCCGCCTCGTAGAACGCGAGCGGCGCCTCGGCGCTCGACCACCCTTCGAGGATCGGATCGATGAAGCCCCACTGCGCCTCGACCTCGTCCGCGCGCGTGAAGAGCGTCGCGTCGCCGCGCATCGCGTCCAAGATGAGCCGCTCGTACGCCTCCGGCGTGCTCGATCCGAACTCGCTCCCGTAGCGGAAATCCATGGCCACGTGGCGCATCGCGATGCCTTGGCCCGGCACCTTGGTCGCGAAGCGCAGCGAGATGCCCTCGTCCGGCTGGAGGCGCATCACGAGCGCGTTCGGCTCGAGCCCGCCCGCGTTGTCGTTGAAGAGGCTGTGCGGCAGCGCGCGGAAGTGCAGCACCACCTCGGCGAGCCGCTTCGCGAGGCGCTTGCCCGCGCGCAGATAAAACGGGACGCCGCCCCATCGCCAGCTGTCGATCGCGAGCCGCATGCCCACGTAGGTCTCGGTCATCGATCCCTCGGTGACGTCGGGCTCGGACCTGTAGCCCGGGACCTTGTCGCCGCGCACGGTGCCCGCGGTGTATTGCCCGCGCACGGTCTCGGCCCGCACGGCCTCTCCGCGGATCGGCCGGAGCGCGCGCAGCACCTTCACCTTCTCGTCGCGGACCGCGTCCGCTCCCCACGACGCGGGCGGCTCCATCGCGACCAGCGTGAGGAGCTGGAGCGCGTGGTTTTGCACGATGTCGCGCGTGATGCCGACCTTCTCGTAGAAGCTCCCGCGGCCCTCGACGCCGATCTCCTCGGCCACCGTGATCTGCACGTGATCGACGTGCTGCCTCGACCAGAGCGGCTCGAAGATGGTGTTGCCGAAGCGCAGCACCAACATGTTCTGCACGGTCTCTTTCCCGAGGTAGTGATCGATGCGGTAAATCTGGCTCTCGGCGAGGTGCGCGAGCAGCTCGCGGTTCAACGCGCGCGCGCTCGGCAGGTTCTCACCGAAGGGCTTCTCGACCACGACGTGCTGGTAAGGAGCGCCTGTCTCGTCCGAGGGCGGCACCACGAGCCCGCTCGAACGGAGCCCGCGCACGATGCCCGGCACCTGATCCGGCGCGACCGCCAGATAAAAGACCCTGTTTCCCTGCGTGCCGCGCTCTTTGTCGACGCGCGCGAGCTCGGCCTTGAGGCTCTCGTACGTGGACGCGTCGTCGAACCCGCCCTGCACGTACGAGATGCCCTTCGCGAGCTCGTTCCACGTCGCGTCGTTGAGCGGCTTGCGGCGCGAGAACTTCGCGACGTTGCCCCTCATCTCTTCGGCGAAATCGCTCTTGGGCCTGCGCGCGACGCCGATGACCGCGAAGCCGCCGGGCAAGAGGCGCGAGAGGCCGAGGTTGTAGACCGCAGGCACCAGCTTGCGCCGCGTGAGATCGCCGGACGCTCCGAAGATCACCAACGCCGCGGGTTTCGCGCTTCGCTCGTCGGGCATCCCGACGCGCAGAGGGTTCGTCTCTTCGCTCATGGTCAGCTCGCGCTCCAGTCGGTGTGGACGTCGCCTTCACGATCGAGGCGGCGGTAGGTGTGCGCGCCGAAGAAATCGCGCTGCGCTTGGATCAAGTTGGCCGGCAGCCGCTCGCGCCGGATCATGTCGTAATACCCGAGCGACGCGCTGATGCCCGGAACGGGCAGGCCCGCGCGCGCGCTCTCCATCACCACGCGGCGCAGGCCCTCTTGCCGCGCGCCGAGCTCCTCGCGGAAGGTCGGATCGAGGAGCAGGTTCGGCAGGTTCGCGTCGACGTCGTACGCGGCCTTGATCCGGCCGAGGAACTTCGCGCGGATGATGCAGCCGTCCTGCCAGATGCGCGCGAGCTCGCCGAGCTTGAGGCCCCAGCCGTAGGTCTTCGACGCGAGCGCGAGGAGGGCGAGGCCCTGCGCGTAGCTCGTGGCCTTGGCCGCGTAGAGCGCGGCGCGCACGTCGGCGACGAGCTGCTTCTTGTCCGCGCTCGTGAGCCGCGCGGGCGTCGGCCCGGGCAGGAGCGCCGACGCGTGTACGCGCCCTGCTTTGTTCGAAGAGATCACGCGCGCGTCGACCGCCGCGGCGATCGTCGGGATCGCGGCGCCGAGCTCGGCGGCCTCGGTGACCGTCCACTTGCCGGTGCCCTTCTGGCCCGCGGCGTCGAGGATTTGATCGACGAGATCGCCTTTGCCCTCGGGATCTTTCTTGTGAAAGACCTTCGCCGTGATCTCGATGAGGAAGCTCTCCAGCTCGGCCGCGTTCCACGCGCCGAACGCGTCGGCGAGCTCGGCGTTCGTGAGGCCGCCGAGGGTCTTGAGCACGTCGTACGCCTCGGCGATGAGCTGCATGTCGCCGTACTCGATGCCGTTGTGGACCATCTTCACGTAGTGGCC
>CAYTJL010000211.1:0-17013 GCA_964437785.1 uncultured Polyangiaceae bacterium | reverse complement strand
GAGGAACATGGTCTCGATCAAGGCTTCGAGCCTCGGATCGTCGAAGTCGCGGATGGACGGCGGGCTGTCTACGCTCATGGGCCGCCTCGTAGCGCGGCTCTTTGCTGGTGGCCAGCGGCAAAGAGGAGGCGGAAGGTGAGGTTGAGGCGCGCTCCCTCCGCGCCTTGTCGCTTCGGCACGGCGTGGCGGTAGAAGCGTTGGGTCGTGCCGCCCATCACGAGCAAGCTGCCGTGGCCGAGATCGAGGGCGATCGAAGCCTCCCCGCGCTTGCTGCGCTTGTGGCGGATCAAGAAGCGTCGCGGCGCGCCGAGCGACACCGACGCGATGATCGGATCGGGGCCGAGCTCGGGCTCGTCGTCCGCATGAAAGCCCATCGCGTCGCGCCCGTCGCGGTAGAGGTTCGCGAGCACGCTGTTGAAGCGCGCGGAGGTCGCCTCCTCGACGCGCGCGCGGATCGCCGCGAGGGGAGGGGGCCACGGCGAGGGATCGAACGACGTGCCCGAATACGTGTAGCGCGCCTCGGGATCGCCGATCCACGCGCTCAAGCGGGGCTCCAAGACGCGCCTCCCCGCGACGGTGATCGTCTTCTGCGAGAGCGGGATCACAGCGCAGAGCGCGTCGAAGTCGACCTCCTCGTGCTCGTCGAGGAAGCTCGGGTCGAGATCGAGCCACGCTCCGTCGGCGAGCTCGATCCGCCTCTTCAATGGATCTCGATCTTGTCGAGCGGCGTGTTGCCCGAGCCCTCTTTCACGCCCGGCTCACGGCGCACGCAGAGGCCCGTCTTGCAGTAGACCTCGACGGTGTCTTTGCACTCGTTCTTGGGCTCTTGGCACTTGCCCTTGGTGAAGGCGTCGCGCCGCTGTTTGACGCCGTCGAAGTGCGAGGGCTTGTTGTTGTTCGCGACGGTCGTGAGGGGCTTGCCGCACTGAGGCCACTCGCTGCGCTTGCAGTCCGCGTCGGCGTTGCAGTGCTGGGCCTCGTTCAAGAGGTCGAAGGCTTCGCCCCGCAATTTGTCGCACTCTTTGGGATCCATGTCGCTGGAGCAGCCCACGAAGAGCGGCGTGGCGAAGAGCAATGCCGCGACCGCGGCGACGAGATGACGAGGGGCGAACGACGGAGACGAGCGCTTCATCCAAGGTCCTCCAGCTTGGTCTGTTATCATGGCTCGCGCGGCGCGTAACGCGCCGTCAAGACCATGACCGCCAAAAGCCGCCTCCGTGTCCTCACGATCAACATCTGGAACCGCTCCGGCCCTTGGGATGATCGGCTGCCGCTGCTCCGCGCGGGCGTCTCGGCGCTCGACCCGGACATCATCGGCTTGCAAGAGGTGATCTACTTCGACGGGCGGAGCCAAGCCGACGACATCGGCGCGGCGCTCGGGTACTCCTCGGCGTTCGGCGAGGCGAGCTCGTACGGCGGCGGCGTGCTCTTCGGCAACGCGGTGCTGTCGCGCTGGCCCATCCAAACCACGCGTGTCTTCCCGCTCCCGCACGAGGACACCGATCAACGTAGATCGCTGCTCTTCGCCGAGATCGCCTCGCCGCACGGCCTTTTGCCGTTCTTCGTGACGCACCTCAACTGGAAGCTCCACGAGGGCTACGCGCGCGAGGCGCAGGTGCTCGCGGTGGCGTCGCACGTTAAAGCGGCGGCGCCGATCGCGGGGCTCCCGCCCGTGCTCGTGGGCGACTTCAACGCTGCGCCCGAGGCGACCGAGATCCGGTTCTTGCGCGGGCTCCACGCTCTTGAAAGGAAGAGCACGTATTTCGCCGACTGCTTCGAGCTCGCGGGGCAGGGGCCCGGCTACACGTTCGACGCGCGCCACAACCCCTTTGCGGCGCCCACGATGGAGCCGCCGAGGCGCATCGACTACATCTTCGTGCGCGGGCCCGATCAATCCGGGCGCGGGCTGCCGCTCTCGTCCAAGGTGGTCTTCGACGAGGTTCAACAGGGGATTTGCGCGACCGATCATTACGGCGTCTACGCGGAGATCTCCATCTGAAGCGAGCGTACGTTGCCCCCCTCGTCGCGGCTTTGCTGGCGGCGTTTGCCGCCCTCGGCGCCGGTGTGTCCAGCGCCGACCCGCCGCCTTGCCAAGGGTCGGTGGACGAGGCGCGGCGGCACATGGATCAGGGGCTCAAGCTCTTTCAAAAGAAGAGCTTCTTGGAGGCCGCGGCCGAGTTCGACGCGGCGTATCGCGCGCAGCCTTATGCGGCCTTCTTGGTGAACGCGGCGCTCGCGTACCAAGAGGCCTCCGACTATGGCGCCGCGCTCGAGCGCTACAAAGCGTTCCTCCGCGCCGAGCCCAACCCTCCTGACTTGGTTCGTCTCAAGACCATGATCGCGTGGCTCGAAGCGCAGCGCGCGGCGAGCCTCGCGGCGGGCGACGCGGGGATCGGCGATGCGGGGATCGGCGACGCCGGCGCGCCGCCTCCGCCGGATCCGTCGAGCGCGTTTCGGTCGCAGATTTTGGTGGAGAGCGACCCTCCCAACGCGCCTCTGCAGATTTACGTCAAGAAGCAGGAGAGCGCGCCGCCGTTTCAACGGGGCAAGCCCAACCCCGGTTGGGAGCTCGTGGAGGGCGGGGTCAAGACGCCTTTTGCGCGATCGACCTTGGCGGGCGAATACCACGTCATCATCGACGCCTTCAAAGACTTCAAGCGGAGCGAGACCCAGGTCACCCTCTTGCCCGGGCACTTCTATCAATTCAAAGCGAACCTCTCGCAGGGCGAATTTTTAGGCTTCTTGCGCGTCACGTCGCCTGTCGTGGGCGCCAAGATTTGGCTCGACGATCCGCCGCCGCACAAGCGTGGTCCGTGGGGGAGGAGCCCGCACGGGGCGCTGCTCGACACGGGGGAACATCGCGTGTTCGTCGAGGCGCCCGGATATGAGGCCTTCGAGCAGAAGGTGACCATCGATCACGGCGCCATCAACGAGATCTCGCCCGACCTCGCGCGCTTGAGCTACGGGTTCTTGGCGGTCGACGCCAACGTGGGAGAGGCGACCGTCAAGGTGGACAACGTGCTCTACGGCCGTTACACCGCGGTCGGCGAAGCGCTGATGATCCGGCTCCCGGCGGGGGATCACAAGCTCGACATCGCGTCGAGCGATCGCAAGACGTATTCAGGGACCATTAAAGTGCTCGGCGGCCGCGTGCTCCCGGTCCATGGCAGGATGAGCGTGAGCCCTTCGCGCGCCGCTCCGGTCCTCGCCGGCGCGCTCTCCGTGGGGGCGATCGTGGCCGGCGCGGTGATGGTGCGCGAGCCGTCGAGGACGCTCGCGGGCGTGGACGCGAACAAGGTGCCTATCGTCGTGGAGACGGGCAAGCAGCCTTATTTTTGGATCGGCGGCGGCATCGCGTTCGGCGTCGGGGCGCTGCTCGCGGCGGCGAGCGGGTACACGGCGGCGGTCGACACGAGCCCTCCCTCGCGGGTCGAGATCGGCAAAGCGCGGGACATGGAAGAAGATGAGGTGGTGCCGCCGGGCGCACCGTCCAAGAAGGGTGATCCGCCCAAACGTATCTTCGGCGCGGGGCCGCCCCAAGGTGGTTGTCTTTAAGGGCGCTCTTTTTACGGCATCTCCGTCACGATACTGCACGTCCCGCTCGCGCCGCACGCGAAGCCGAGCGCGACGACGCAGTCGTAAAAGCAGGTGGACTCGTAGCCTTCGAGCAGCTCTTGGATGCGCGCGACCTCGCTCTTGTTGACGACGACGTAGCAGCCGAAGGGGCACGCGCCGCCCGCGTCCACGCAGTCGTCGTCGGAGTCGCAATAGTTGGCGGCCTCGATCTCGGCGCGGATTTGGGCCTCGTTGGGGCCGCAGGCGAGGAGCGCCGAAGCGGCGATGAGCAGCGGAAAAAGAGAAGAAGGTTTCATGAGGGGAGGGTAGCACGGCCCTGCTCTTTGTTGGCCAGCGCGTCGCGGAGGGGCGATCCTTCGAAGAGCGATGGACCCCAACAAGGCGCCGCCCCACGTTGCGACGCTCCCGCCATGGGAGCGACCCGGCGCGGCGCCTCCCCACGCGGCGACCCTCGCGCAGCGTCGCGCGGCGCCGCTCGACGTGTCCAAGGCGCTGCCGCCGCACCCCGCGACGGTCCTCCAACAACGGAGCGCCGGCGGGCGCCTCGGAAATGCGCTCTCCCTCCAACGAAGCGCGGCGGCATCGAGCAGCGGAAAAGGCAGCTCCAGCGCGGCGGCGGTCGCGTCGGCGGCGTCGTCAGCGGCGGCGGCGAGCGCGTCCCCCGAGGTCAAAGAGTGGGCCTTGCTCTCCAGCACACAGAAGCAGCGCGCGCTGGTCAAGCTCGAAGAGCTCAAAAAGGCCGTCCTCGCGAACGAGCACGCGCGCGCGGACATCGCGAAGATCTTCGCCAAGTGTGCGGATTTCGAGACCGCGCTCCGGCTGAGCATCGGCTTCAAGCTCACCCAAACGGTCGTCGTCGAAGCGACCAAGGCCTTCGACATCCCCTCGGACTCCGCCATCTATTCGAAGGGCCATGAGGACGACGCCGCCGCGCTCACCGCCGGTTACACGATCGGGAGCTTCGGTATCGACGGCGGCTGCGCCCAAGCGAGCTGGATCCTGCTCCAATGGCTGCAATGGCTGACGAGGACCTTCGCCCCCAAGAAGATCGCCGACGACGTCGTCGCGCGCCTCGTCGGCGCCGGGGACAACGGCCACACGTGGCTCGTCGTGCTGAGCCACGGCCAGCGCAAGGTCATCGACCCGACGTGGCGCCAATACCTCGTCACCGACGACATCCGGCCCTCCCTCGCCAAAGGCGTCATGGATGATGCGTTCAGGGAGATCCGCGAGATGCCGATGATCGTAATGGTCACGGAGGAGAGACACCAGGCGTACCTCGCGAACGCGCGCAACATCGAGTGAAGAGGTGAGCGCCGCCCGCCCCGCGCGGGCTCGTGGCCGTCTCCCCATCCACACCGGCCGTTCACGCTTGATGCTCGCGCCCTAGGCGAGTAACCCGGAGCCCCATGAGGAAGGCAGACCATACCCCCTTTGCGCTGTTGATCGGGCTCGCGTCCTTCGGCTGCTCGGCGGCGCAGCCCTCCCCGGACGAGGCGCCTCCGCCCGCGGCCACGGTGAGCGCCGCGGCTTCGGCGAGCGCGAGCGCCGCGCCCGCTCAGGACGGCCCGCCGCCCACACCGATGGAGCCTGTGACCGAGGTTTATTTCGGCACCAAGGTGGTGGACCCTTACCGATGGATGGAGAAGCTCGATTCTCCGCCGATGGTGGCGTGGCTCAAGGCCCAAGCCGATTATACGGGCAAGATCCTCGGAGCGTTGCCCGAGCGGCCCGGCCTCCTCGCGCGCATCGCCGAGCTCGACAAAGGCCAAGCCGAGGCGCACGACCTTCAGACCTGGGGCAAGCGGTGGTTTTACACCAAGCTCCCTCCGGGCGGTCAGAGCAGGAGCCTCTTCGTGCGCGACGCCCTCGGCCCGGCCGGCGCGGAGCGCGTGCTCGTCGACCCCGACAAGCTCCCTCACAAGCCCGGTGAGCACATCACCATCGACTTCTTCTTTCCTTCGCCCAACGGCAAGCTCGTCGCGTACGGCGCGTCGCCCGGCGGCTCGGAGAAGAGCGTCCTTTACGTGGTCGAGGTCGAGACCGGCAAACAGCTCTCCGAGGCCATCGACCGGACGTCGTTCACCGTGGTGACGTGGCTCGACGATCGCACGTTCCTTTATCCCAGGTTGCAAAAGGTCGGCCCCGACGCGCCCCCCGGCGCGATGTACCAAAAGGTCCGCGCGTATCTGCACACCGTCGGGCAAGACCCCGAGCGCGACAAGGTCGTCTTCGGCTACGACGTGTATAAAGACATCCCCTTCCACGAGGACGAATACCCCTGGTTCATCGATGATCCCACGTCGGATCGGCTGCTCGCGCTCGTGGCGTTGGGGGTCAAAAAAGAGGTCTCCGTCTACGTGGGATCCAAGAAGAAGCTCACGAGCGATCACGCGCCGTGGGTCAAGGCCGCGGACTCGACGCGCGACGTGCCGGTCGACGCCTACGTGCGCGGCAAGGACCTTTATCTCCTCACGCACAAAGACGCTCCCCGCTTCAAGGTGCTGAAGACGAGCGCCGACAAACCGGATCTCGCGCGCGCCGAGGTGCTCATCCCCGAAGGCAAAGGCGTCATCAACGCCATCGCGCTCGGGCAAGACGCGCTCTACGCGGCCGTGTATCAGGCGGGGATCGAGCAGATTCACAGGCTGCCCTTCAAAGGGGCGCGCGAGGTCATCGATCTGCCGCGCCCAGGCACCACGCGCATGATGACCGCCAACCCGCGCGCGCCGGGCGTCGTCGTGCAGAACCGTATTTGGACGGCTCCCCCCGCGTTCGTCGCCTACGATCCGGCCGCGAAGAAGTTCATTGACGCCGGCCTCATCCCCACCGCGCCTTCGGGCGTCGAGCTCGTCTCGGTCGAGGTCGAGTGCGAGAGCGCGGACGGCACCAAGGTGCCTCTCTCCATCGTCCATAAAAAGGGGTTGGAGAAGGACGGCGCGCGCCCCACGTGGCTCGATGGTTATGGCGCTTATGGCTTTACCCGTCCGGCCGATTACGCGCCCGCGCGCGGCGCTTGGTTCGAGCGAGGTGGGGTGTACGCGGTTTGCCACCCGCGCGGAGGGGGCGAATACGGCGAGGGCTGGCACCAAGACGGGATGCTGCAAAACAAGGTCAAAGGCGTGGCCGATTACCTGGCCTGCGCCGATCACCTCGTCAAGAATGGATACACCTCGCGTAACAAGCTCGTGGCCTACGGCAAGAGCGCGGGCGGCGTCCTCATCGGCGGCGCGCTCAACGCGCGGCCGGACGGGTTCGGCGCGGTCGTCTTCGACGTGGCCGAGACCAACTCGATGCGCGCCGAGACGACCCCCGGCGGGCCCCCGAACATCCCCGAATTCGGCACCTTCAAGACCGAAGAGGGGTTTCGCGCGCTCATGGCACAAGACGCGTATTTGGGCGTCAAAGAGGGTACGGCGTACCCGCCGGTGCTCCTCTTGACCGGCGCCAACGATCCTCGCGTGGTGTCGTGGATGCCGGCCAAGATGACCGCGCGCCTCCGCGCGGCGACGTCCAGCAAGAAGCCTGTGCTGCTCCGCGTGGACTACGACGCAGGCCACGGCTCGTTCGGATCGACGCGCGAGCAGCGCCACGCCGAGATGGCCGACGTCTATGCGTTCTTGTTGTGGCAGCTCGGCGGCGAACGACGATAAAGCGCCGATAACGAGCGCGGTTACAACCGATCGGGCGCAGGCATCTCTGGGCCCCGGCGAATCGAGACGTTCATCACGAGCGCGACCGCCATGACGATGGTCGACACGCTCGATCCGCCGTACGAGAACAAGGGCAACGTCACGCCTACGACCGGCAGCACGCCCGACGCCATCCCGATGTTGATCACCGCGTGCCAAAAGATGACGGCCGCAGAGCCGACCGCGAGCACCGCGCCGAAGCGGTCTTTGGCCTGCGAAGCGACCTTGATGGACCAGAGCGTCAAGAAGCCATAAAGGCCAATCAAGGCCATGCAGCCGACGAACCCCCACTCCTCGGCGAAGACCGGGAAGGGGAAGTCGCTGAACTGGTCGGGGATGAAGCCGTATTGGTTCTGCGTGCCCTTCATGAAGCCGCTGCCGAGCAAGCCTCCATCGCCGATGGCCACGCGCGCGTGGTGGGCGTGCCACCCGCGCCGCAGGATGTCGGCCTCGGGGTTGATGAAGGTGGTGATGCGATCCTTCTGGTACCCGAGCAGCACGTATTCGTAGACGAAGTAGCTGCCCGGCACGGTCGCGCCGAAGAAGAGCGCGATGCTCTTCCAACGGAGCTTGGTGAGCCCCGCGATCATCAAGAACACCAAGACCAGGATCGAGGCCGTGCCGAGATCAGGCTGCTTCAAGATGAGGAGCGCGGGCGCGCCCGTCAGCAGCGCGGGGATGAACAGATCGCGTAACGAGCGGCCCTCGTTGCGGGGATCGTCGTGGAGGTATTTGGCGAGGGCGATCACCAAGAAGAGCTTCATGAATTCGCTTGGCTGAAAGCGAAATCCGCCCAATTCGATCCACCGCGCCGAGCCGCGCACGTCCCTCGCGAGCACGAACACCAAGACCAGCGTGAAGACGCCGAACGCGTAGAGCAGATAGCCAAAGCGCTCGAGATGGCGATAGTCGATGGCGACCAAGATGCCGCCCAAGATCCCGCCGATGAAGATCCATTGGAGCTGGCTGATGTAGAGATCGGCGCGCGCGCCTTGGTAAACGCTCGTCGCGCTGTAGAGGTTGACCGCGCCGAGCACGGCGATCAGCGTGGCGGCGATGAACAGCGGCCAGTCGAAGTGATCGCGCAGCCGCGTGGAGAAGCCCTCGACGCGGCTCATGGCTGATCGTCCCTCTTGGCCGCGCGCGCGTTGCCTTGCCCCGGCTTCTGCTTGGGGGCGGGGTTGCGCACGAATTCTTGGTACGCGCGCACCATGCGGAACGCGATCGGCGCCGCGTGCTTGCCGCCGGTGCCGCCGTGCTCGACCACGACCACGAACGCGACCTCGGGCGATTTGGCCGGCGCGTAGCCCGCGAACCACGCGTGCTCGCGGTTGAAGTACCACTGCTTCTCGGCCTCGGCGCCGCGCGCGAGATGGTGCGAGACCTGCGCGGTGCCCGTCTTTCCGGCCACCTCGAGGCCGATCGCGCCGAGCCCCGAGTCGCGGTACGCGGTGAGCGACGTGCCGCCTTCTTCGCTCACGCCTGCGGCGAGCGCGCGTTGCACGAGCTTGAGGTTCTCGGGGCGCACGTCGATTTGCCTGCGCACGCGCGGGTTGAACTCCTGCACCACCGTGCCGTTCGACGTCTCGACCGCGCGCACGAGCTGCGGCTGGTAGAGCGTGCCGCCGTTCGCGAGCGCGGCGTACGCGAGCGCGAGCTGGAGCACGGTGACCGTGGTCGCGCCCTGTCCGATGGCCGCGTTGAGGCCGTAGCCGAGCTGGTAATGACCCTTGTTGTGCAGGGTCATCCACGCTTTGGTCGGCATCCTGCCGCTCGCCTCCGCGTTCACGCCGAGGCCCGTCCTGTTGCCGAGCCCGTAGCGCTGGCCCATCTCGGCGATGACGTCCATGCCGACGCCGTATTCGGCCGCGAGGTTGAAGAAGTAGACGTTGCACGACTGCGAGATGGCCTTGTGCAGCTCGACGCCGCCGTGCACGTGGGTGCAGCGGAACGTGCGCTTTCCGAAGGTGATCCCGCCCTTGCACTGCATCGTCGCGCGCGGATCGATGAGCCCCTTTTCGAGCGCGGCGAGCGCGGTGAAGGGCTTGAAGGTAGAGCCGGGCGGGTACGCGCCGGAGACGGTCTTGTCGAGCGCGGGCTTGAGCGGATCGTTGTAGAGCCTGCGGAACGCGTCGCGGATCACCTGCTTGCCCGAGCCGCCCGAGAGCGCGTTCGGGTCGTAGCCGGGCTTCGAGTACATGCCGAGGATGCGGCCCGTCCGAACGTCGATGAGCATCGCGCCGCCGGCGAGCTCGTGGAACGCCTTGTCGACGGCCTTTTGGATGTCGGCGTCGACGGTGAGCCGCAGATCGCGGCCCGGGATCGGATCCACGCGCCGCGGCTCGTCGATGATGCCGTCGCCGCCGGGGCGCCTCCGCCCGCGCGCGTCGACCAGCACTTTTTCCCAGCCGCGCGTGCCGCGCAGGTAGCTCTCCCACGCGCGCTCGATGCCCGTCACGCCGATGCGATCGCCCTCGACGTAGCCCGCGCTCCGCAGCGCGGCGAGCTTCTCGGCGTCGACCTCGGCCATGTACCCGAGCATGTGCGCGCCGACCTCTTCGAAGGGGTAGTAGCGCACGGGGACGGGGACGACCTCGACGCCCGCGAGCTCGGTCTCGTGCGTCGCGAGGTTCGCGACGGCGTCGCGCGAGATGTCCTCTTTGAGCAAAATCTGCTGGTTTTTACGCGGTCCATCGTCCGCGCGCATCGCGGAGAGATGGGCCTCCAACCGGCCGCGCTCGTCGAGCCCCATGCCGAGGTAGTCGACGAGCTTGGGCCACACGGTCTGCATGTCGAGCCGCGCGGGGACGACGTACACGTTGTACGAGGGGCGGCTCGCGGCGAGCACCTTGCTGCTGCGATCGCGGATGATCCCGCGCGTGGTCGCGAGCGTGGTGCGGCGCACGATGTTCTCGCGCGCGATCGCGCGGTTGTCGTCGACCTCGAGCACCTGGAGCTGAAAGAGCCGCGCCGCGAGGCCCACGAACGAGAGCGCCATGACGAGCGCGAGCCACTTGAATCGCCGGCGGAACTCGCTCGTGTCCGATCGGCCGCCCTCGCTCGCGAGGCGCATCCCGCCGGTCCAGCCGGAGAGGCTCACCGCTGGCCTCCTTCGCCTGGGCCGGGCATGGCCGAGATGGTCGCTTGATGAATGCGCTCCGCGAGCCGGAACACGAGCGGCGCGAAGAGCGCGGTCGAGATCGCGTGCGGCGCGACGAGCAGCGCGAGCGCGCGGGGCCGCGCCGGATCGTTGCCGAAGATGGCGGTCAACACGACGACGAGCACGCCTTGCACGAGCGCGAACACGAACGCGAGCGCGATCTGCGTGAGCAGCGTCTGCGCCGCGAGCCGCACGCCTGCCGCGCGCGAGACCACGAAGCTCACGACCGTGATGAACGTGAAGAGGCCGATGGGCGCCGCGGAGAAGACGTCGAGCAGGTAGCCGAGCGTGAACGCGAGCGCGGCGCCGCGCGCCATCGAATATTCGTGCACGCCCATGAAGACCACGAGCGGCAGGAGCAGGCTCGGCGTCGCGCCGGGCACGTGCAGCTTGCCGATGAGCCGGTAGAGGTTCGACTGGAGCACCAGCAGCGCGACGCCGACGGCCAAGAACGCGGTGTTGCGCATGGCGGCCCTCTCAGCGCCTCGGCTGCGCGGCGGGCGGGGGCTCGCTGGGCTTCGAGCCGTCCGGCGCCGACGTGACGATGAGCACCTCTTCGAGGCGCGAGAAGTCCACCGCGGGGGTCGCGATCACCTGCTGATAAATGCCGAAGTCGCGCTTGAGCACCTGCGCGACCGTGCCGACGGGGATGCCCCTCGGGAAGCGCCGGCCGACGCCGCTCGTGACGAGCAGATCGCCCACCTCGACCTCGTCGGTGCGCTGCACGTACTCCACGCTGAGCGCGTATTTGGTCTCGTCGCCGGTGCCGCGCGCGTAGCCGCGCGCGCCGGTGCGCTGCACGACGACGTCGACGCCGAAGCCCGCGTCCACGACGAGCCTCACGTCCACGGCGTCGCCCGAGGCCTTGAGCGTGGTGCCCACGACGCCGTCGGGTGAGATGACCGGCAAGCTCGGGCCGATGTCGCGCGCCTCGCGATCGAGCGTGACCCGCGCCACGCGGAAGAAGTCGTTCGTGCTCTTGCCGATGACCTGCGCGCTCACCATGTCGGTGCGGAGGTTTTGGCGCAGCTCCAAGAGCCTGCGGAGCCTTCGGTTCTCCTCTTCGAGCGCCTCCAGCTTGCGGATGCGATCGGCTTGCCGCGCGTTCTGCGCGGTGAGGCGCGCGTTGTCCTCTTTGACGTCGACGAGGTAGATGTAGTCGCCCCAGAGGCTCGACACGCCGCGCGCGAGCGTGGCCGCCGCGTATTGGATGGGCGCGGAGAGGCGCACGATGATCTTGTCGATGCCCGACGCCTGCTGCCGCGGCTCACGCATGTTCGTGCGGAGGAACCAAAAAGGCACCACCAGCGCGAAGAGCACGATCACGAGGTCGCGGTAGCGTTTGAGGTTCACGTGGGCCTGGTCGGTGCGGTGCGCGCGCCGTGCAAGACGCGCGGTACGGCCGCCTTCCCATGGAACACGATCGGCCCCTCGTCACGCAAAAAAAGGGGCTAGCTAATCGTGACCTCTTTGAGCAGCTCGAGGTGGTCGAGCGCCTTGCCGCTCCCGAGCACGACCGCGCTGATGGGATCGTCGCAGACCATCACGGGCAGCCCTGTCTCTTCGCGCAGGAGGACATCGAGGTTCTTGAGCAGCGATCCGCCGCCCGTGAGCACGATGCCTTTGTCGACGATGTCGGCCGCGAGCTCGGGCGGCGTGCGCTCGAGCGCGATGAGCACGGCCTCGACGATGGCGTTGAGCGGCTCGGTCAGCGCGTCGCGGATCTCGTCCGAGTTCACGACCACGGTCTTGGGGATGCCCGCGACCATGTCGCGCCCTTTGACCTCCATCGTGAGCTGCTGTTCGAGCGGGTACGCGTTGCCGATCGTGATCTTGATGCGCTCGGCCGTCTGCTCGCCGATGGCCATGTTGTACTTGCGCTTCATGTACCCCATGATGGCCTCGTCCATCTTGTCGCCGCCGACGCGGACGCTCTGCGAGTACACGATGCCGGCGAGCGAGATGACCGCGACCTCGGTGGTGCCGCCGCCGATGTCGACGACCATGTTGCCCGAGGGCTCGGTGATGGGCAGTCCCGCGCCGATCGCGGCCGCCATGGGCTCTTCGATGAGGTAGACCTCGCGCGCGCCCGCGCCCTCGGCGCTCTCTTTCACCGCGCGCTTCTCGACCTCGGTGATGCCGAAGGGCACGCAGATGATGATGCGCGGCTTGACCAGCGTGCGACGGTTGTGCGCGCGGGCGATGAAGTAGCGGAGCATCGCCTCGGTGATCTCGAAGTCGGCGATGACGCCGTCGCGCAGCGGCCTCACCGCTTGGATGTTGCCCGGCGTGCGGCCCAACATCTCTTTGGCCTCGCGGCCGACGGCGAGCACCTTCTTGCCGCCGCGGTTGTCGCGTTGGACCGCGACGACCGACGGCTCGCACGAGACGATGCCTTTGCCTTTGACGTAGATGAGGGTGGTCGCGGTGCCGAGATCAATAGCGAGATCGTTCGAAAACAGGCCGTAGAGCCAGTCGAAGATCATCGCACCCTCGGAGAGGAACGGAGGCGGTTCGATGGGCGCGTGCGCGTGAAGCGCGCGTCACCCGTCGAATCAGCCCTTCGAGATCTTTCCTTCTTTGTGCTCGAAGTGCTTCCGGCAAGCCGGGCAGAACTTCTTGATGACGAACTTCTCCGTCATCGTGCGCTTGTTCTTGGTGGTGTGATAGTTCGCCCGGCCGCAGTTGCCGCAGGTCATCTTGATGATGTCGCGCATGGATGATCTCGTTCTCGCGTGCTCGCGTGGGAGCGTAGGAGCCAGCTCGACGTCATGCGGGAGCCTGCACCCCGTCGAGGGCGCGCAAGGCTACTTAGTTTGATTTGGAAGTCAAGCCGCTTTCCCGGGGCTCGTCACGGGGGCTCGTTGCGGGGGCTCGCCGAGCGGGAGCGCTACTCGTCCCAATCGTCGTCGCGACCGCGATCCCAATTGGCGTTCTTGTTGTTGCGACGCCCGCCGCCGCCCGCGCCCGGACCTTCGCCGTCGAAGTTGCGCTTGCGCCGCTCGTCGAAGGTCTTGCGGCCCTGCGGGGGTCCGCCACCGCCGCCACCGCCGCCACTACCGCCACCGCCGGCGCCACCACCGCCGCCGCTGTAGCCGCCGCCACCGCCGCCGCCGCCGCTGTAGCCACCGCCACCGCCGCCGCCGCCGCTGTAGCCGCCGCCGCCGCTGTAGCCGCCACCACCACCGTAGCCGCCGCCACCGCCGCCGTAGCCGCCACCACCGCCCTCACGCGAAGGGCGCTCCCCCTTGGGATGGGCGAGGTTGACGACGAGGCGCCTGCCACGGATGTCCGCTCCGCGCAGCGCTTCGATGGCGCCTTTGGCGGCTTCGGCGCTCGCCATGGTCACGAAGCCGAAGCCACGCTTGCGGCCGTCGGGATCGGTGGGGAGGTGAACGCGCACGACGGGGCCTGCTCCGGTTCCGCCGATGAGCGTCTCGACCTCTTCCTGGGTCGCGTCGTAGGGCAGGTTCCCCACGTAGAGCGTTCGGTCGGGCGCGGCCGCCTGCGGGCCGCCGCCGCCACCGCCGCCTACGCCGCCGGGGCCGCTGCCAGGGCCCATGCGCCCCTCTCGCTTGGGCGGCTCTGCTTGGAACGGCCGCACCGAGATCGCCTTGCCCCCTTGGAAGGAGCCGTCGAGCTCACTGCGCGCGTTTGCTGCCTCCTCGATGGTGGCGAGCGTGACAAACCCGAAGCCGCGCGGCCGCCCCGTCGCACGATCGCGGGGGAGGCTCACTTCGACGACGTTGCCGCCGGTAGCTTCGAAGAGTTGACGAAGGACGTCTTCAGAGATGGAGTCCGGCAAACCAGCAACGAACAACTTACGAGAATCTTCAGCCATCGAAAATCTGCGCGCGATCGACGAACCCATCGCGGCTCGTCAGCGCCCTCTCACGGAACCTTGATCACCCTCACCATGCGGATCGTGTAGTGATCCGCTCGCCCGACGCAGGAGCGTACGACCTTGCCAAAGAATGGATCGCGGATACGTCGCACCTACAGTTCCAAGACGATATCCGGCCTCTGCGCGACGTCAAGACGAGAAAATCTCTGCTCTTAGAGAGTATTCCGCGGGCGTTGCGAGCAGCCCCGATGGCGAGCGGCCCACGACGAGCGCGCGGAGCATGCTCGCGTACGTGAGCGCCGTGCCGCGGCCAACAAAGCTTTGGGGGAATGGCTCTAGAGCTTTCGGTACACGCCGACGACGAGCCCGAGCAGCATCGTAGGCTTGAAGTCGGACGCGCGGACGAGGATAGGCGCCATGTTGGCGTTCGCCGGCTGAAAGCGGATGTAGTCTTTTTCGGGGTAGTAGTACTTGACCGTCGCGTCGTCGCCGATGAGCGCGACCACGATCTCCCCGCGCTGCGCGGTGAGCTGCTTCTTTACGAAGATGTAGTCGCCGTTCAGGATGCCGGCCTCGATCATCGAGTCGCCCTTGACGCGGAGCCCGAAGATCTCGCGGCCGCCGCGCACCATGCTGCGCTCGATCCGAACGTTGTCGACGACGTTCTCGACCGCGAGCAAGCCCTCGCCGGCGGCGACGCGGCCGACGATGGGGATATCGACCATGTCGATGTCGCCTTGATCGTTCGCGGCCCCGCCCACGCCGTTCACCGGCGACGCGCCGTTCGCGACGTCGGCCGCGTCGACGGTGCCCAAGTCTTTGGGCCGGAGCGCGCGGCTCTTCATGTCCTCACGCGTGAGGTAGCCTTTGCGTTCGAGCGCGCGGAGATGATCGTTGACCCCGTTGGTCGAACGAATCCCCATGTGTGCGCCGATCTCGCGGAGCGTCGGTGGATAACCGCGCTCGTGGATCGACTGGCGGATGTAGGAGAGAACCTGCTGCTGGCGATCTGTCAAGCCCTGCATGGCTTGCCCACCGTACTGAACGGCTGGTGAGATGTCAAAAGTACGGCGTTTTTTCTCCACAGGCCGCGCGATTTCCAGCGGAATTCGCGGCGTTCAGCGAGCTTGCCGGTCGCGGGAAGGTACGATGCCCCGGCCCTCGATCATCGCGCGCAGCTCGTCGACGTCGCCCGAGTGCGCGATCGCGTCTTCGAGCGAGATGATCCTCCGCTGGTAGAGCGCGTGGAGCGCTTGGTTCATCGTCTGCATCCCGCTGCCTGCCTGGCCGACCTGCATCTGCGAATAGATCTGATGGAGCTTGTCCTCGCGGATCAGGTTTCGGATCGCCGCGTTCGGCACCATCACCTCCATCGCGAGCACGCGCCCCGAGCCCGTCGCGCGCGGCACGAGGAGCTGCGTCATCACGGCCACGAGCGTGAACGAGAGCTGCGCGCGCACCTGCGCCTGCTGGTGCGGCGGGAACACGTCGATGATGCGGTTGATCGACGTGATCGCGGAGTTCGTGTGGAGCGTCGCGAAGACCAGGTGGCCGGTCTCGGCGATGGTGAGCGCGGCCTCGATCGTCTCGAGGTTGCGCATCTCGCCGATGAGCACCACGTCCGGGTCTTGGCGCAGCACGTATTTCAGCGCCTCACGGAACGACGTCGTGTCCGCGCCGACCTCGCGCTGGTTCACGATGCTCATCTTGTGGTTGTGGAGGTACTCGATCGGATCTTCGATCGTGACGATGTGGAGCCGCTGCTCCGCGTTGATCTTGTCGATCATGCTCGCGAGCGTCGTGCTCTTGCCCGAGCCCGTCGGGCCCGTCACGAGCGCGAGCCCGCGCGGCTTGTTCACGATGTCGGTCGCGATCGGCGGCAGGCCGAGCTCGTCGAACGACAAGATCTTGTACGGGATCTGGCGGAACGCGCCCGCGACCGCGCCGCGCTGCATGTAGATGTTCGCGCGGAAGCGCGAGACGTTGCGCAGCGGGAACGACAGATCGAGCTCGCTCGTCTCCTCGAAGACCTTGCGCTGATCTTCGGTGAGCATCTCGTAGCAGAGCTGCTTCGTGTCGGCCTTCGACAGCGGGGGCAGCTTGAGCGGCACGATCGAGCCGTCGATGCGGAGCACCGGCGGCGACCCCGCGGTGATGTGCATGTCGCTCGCGCCCTTCTCGACCATGGCGCGGAGCAGCTGCTGGAGGTTGTAGCGAAGGCCGCCCTCCGCGGCCGGTGCGCCGAGATCGTCGGACATCGCTCAATCTCCCATGGTGACGCGGCCGACCTCTTCGATCGTGGTCACGCCCGCGAGGACCTTCTCGATGCCGGCCATGCGCAGCGAGAGCATCCCCTGCTTGACCGCCGCGGCCTTGAGCTCCGCGGTCGACGCGCCTTGGAGCACCATCTCCTTGAGCGGATCGCTGAAGCGCATGACCTCGTAGAGCGCGACGCGCCCCTTATAGCCGGAGCCGTTGCACAGCTTGCAGGCGTCCTTGCCGAACTTGCCCGTGCCCTTCATGAGCTGCGCGTGCGTGGCTTGCTCCTCCGTGAAGCCGAAGTCGAGGAGCTGCTGGCGGTCGGACTTGATGGGCGCCTTGCACTCGGTGCAGACCTTCCGCGCGAGGCGCTGCGCGAGCACGAGGTTGACGCTGGCCGTGATGAGGAACGGCTCGATGCCCATGTTGAGGAGGCGCGAGATCGTCGCCGGCGCGTCGTTGGTGTGGAGCGTCGAGAGCAC
>CAYTJL010000210.1:0-17022 GCA_964437785.1 uncultured Polyangiaceae bacterium | reverse complement strand
TCAAGGCACGTAGGGCTTGTTCGGCGGAGCCCGGAGATGCGTTTTTTCAGCGCCTACGCTGCGGCGCAAGATAAGAAGAGCGCCCTCGCCGCGATCGACCGCGTCACACCGCCACACGAGCCCTGGATACGCCTTTTGAAGCGCCGCGCGCGCAGCGGCGGCGCCCGGATCGTGCCGCGCCGCGAGCAGCTCATACCGGAGCGCCGCCACCTCGCCTTGGAGCGAAGCGTCGGTGATGGCGGCGAGCGACGCGACATCGGCCTTGGAGAGCGGCTCGGGCCCGTACGCCACACGGTGCAAGAAGAGATGGAGCGCGAGGGCCCCCTTGGCCTCGGCCGAGAGCGAGGGAGAGGGCGTGACCGTGGCCCAGTTGTCCGCCAAAAAGGGCCTCCACGCGCCGGTGTCGAGGCGCGCGCCCCCCATCTTGCGGAGGCGCGTGGCCTCCGCCTCGTCGGCGCCGGAGGGAGCGACGATATCGACGTCGACCGCGTTGGACTCCCGCCGCTCCTTGCCGCTCACGAGCGTCATCGTGAGGCGATGAGCGCCGAGCGGGAGCTTGGATCCCGTGTTGGAGAGGTCGAAGAGCACCCGGAGCGCGTGACCGGGCAAGAGCGTGAGCCCGTGCGGCTCCTCGGGCTTCGCGAAGCGCGTCACGAAGGGCGCGCCGCCCGCCTTGGGCTCCAAACGAAGGGTGATGTCGACCCGCGAGGCCAAGAGATCACCCTTGGGCAGGGCGTAAAACTCGGTCTCTTTGGACTTGTTCTCGTAGGTGAGCGCCACGAGGAACGGAAACCCCAAGAGGTGCCTCGGCGCGGTCTCGATCGTCACCAAAGGCATCTCCTCGTCGCTCACGGGCGCGCTGGTCGGCGCGGGGACAGTGCTCATTGCCGTTCCTCCATCTTTGATCGCCGACGACGCGCTCACGGCCAAAGGCGCGCTCGTCGCGGCCGAAGGCCTCTCACCCGGGGCCGTCACCCCTTGGGGCGAGCAGCCGAGCAAGGCCAAGATCACGAGGGCCGCGCGCCGCATGGATCACCACCCGAGCCCCGGGTTGTCCTCCAAGTGATAATCACGCATGTGCCGGATGTGCTGGGCGCAGAGGTCGGGCATCGCGCGGTTCTGCGTCCACATGATCGCTTTGCGAGGCGCCGCGTCATCGAGCACGAATTGGAACCAATAGCACATGCAGCACGAGGTCCTGTTGGGCTGGAGCTTCCAGTCCCAATTGCCGCATTTGTGCGCGTTGTCGAACGCGTGGCAGAGCTCGTGGCAGAGCGTGGTGAGGTAATCGCTCGCGCCGGTCGACTCGGTGAAGATCAAGAGCCTCCCGCCGAAGAAGTGCTTCCCCCCGACCTTGGCGCCTCCCGGGCTGATGCCCGCGGTGATGAGCGACTCGTCCCCTTCGGTGAGCACCTGCACCTCGATGGCCGTCCCGTCGGTGAAGCCATATTCTTTGAGCGTCGCGTCGAGGAACGAGACATCGGGGTTATCGACCTCGTGGAAATCGTGCGGGAAGAGGATGAGGTCCAGCCCCTTCTTCTTCTTGATCGAGAACTTGATGTGTGTGTCGTGATCATTGGGCTTGGGCTTCGTCGCGCCCACGATCTTGGCGGGCTCGAAGACGCGCACCACCACGGGCGTCGACGCGAGCGTCGTCCCTTTGGGCAAACGCACGTTGCCGCCCTGCACCTCGGCCGGTCCCTCGTACAAGATCTTGGTCTTCTTCGAGGGCATGTAGCGGCGCGCCGCCACGATGAAGAACCATCCCGGCGTGCCCTCCTTCGTGAACTCGCCCTTGGCCTTGGTCGCGTAGTCTTCGCACATCGTGAACGCCGCGTCGTCGTCTTTGCCCATCCGCGCTAAATCGGAGGCGCCGGTCACCTCACGTTTGAGCGACACGTCCACTTGCACACAAGCCATGTCGTAGTGGGCCGAGATCTGATCGACCGGCAGCTCCGAGGCGGTCTTCATCTTGACGTATTCGAGGTCGATCCGGCTCCACACCGTCATGACCCCCGTCTCGGCGGCGAGCGAGAGATCGATCGTAGGATCGGCCTTGACCTCGGCCTTGACCTTGAAATTGTCGCCCGCGATGTCGCTCACGTGAAAGCGCACCTTGGTGGTGCGCGTAGGCACGTCGATGAGCGTCTCCGCGCCGGAGAGCGCGTATTTGGGGTCGATCTCTTCGAATTTGGGCTTCGCCTTGCCTTTGCCGTTGGGGTCGTTGTCATTCGCGTTGGCGCCTGTCTTGGCCGCGCCGCCATAGTCGTTCGGGTCGAGGATCTTCCCCGCGTCCGGGTGCACGTTGGGGGGCTCGTTGGTCGGGTCGTCGGGGTCTTCGAACGACCAAACCATCTTGGCGCCGGCGGGGAGCTTGACCCACGCGGGCTCGACGACGGCGGTGAGCTCGATGTACTGGTTGCCTTTGTCCCACGTGCCGTCGGGCTTGCGGTTGACGAAGATACGGCCCTTGTCATCCGCGCTGAGATACCCTTTTTCGTAGTCCGAGCCGCGCGTGGTGCCAGGGTCTTTGACAGGCCGGTTGTCGGCGCCGGGCTTGTTGAGGCCGAGGATCTCGGTGAACGTCGTGACGGCGACGTTCGGCCTCGCGAGCGTGCTCACGTAGGTGGAGCCGTCGTATTGGCGGGACACAACGGCGGTCGCAGCGCCCTTGAGCTCGATCTTGGTGACGCCGACGCTGAACGCCAGCTCGAGGTTGCCGCCCGAGGAGGTGACGGTCTGCTTCTTCTCTTTCCACGGGCTCGAGACCGACACCGAGAGCGCGCCGAGATCGTCGTCCTTCGAGAGCTTGTCGTGGTCCCACGCGCCGAGCTCGATCTTGATGGGGGACGGCGAGCCGAGCACGCGCACCTCGCGGCTCCAGCCGAGCGGCTTGAGGTCCGCCGTGTCGCCCGGCTTCATGTCGAAGATCTTGCTGCGCCCGAGCGAGCTGCCGTTGATGGACGCGATGAAATAGACGTCCCCGTCGTCCGGGTCTTTTACCTTGACGCTCTCCAGGGTGATCTTGATCGAGTAGGCAACGTCCGCCATCCGGCCTCTCCGCGCGCCCGCGTCCGGCGCTTACTATCGACGAGCTTTGGCTTGACATCAACCACGTCGTGATGCCTCCTTCTTGGTCAGTATGCCGACGCAGTACACCGTCCAAGAGGGAGACTGCCTCTCCAGCATCGCGGCGGCGTTCGGCTTCGCCGATTGGCACACCCTCTACGACGCGCCCGAGAACGCTGACTTCAAGAAGAAGCGCCCCAATCCGAACATCATTTATCCCGGCGACAAGCTCGTCATCCCCGACAAAAAAGAGAAGTCCGTCGACGCCGAGACGGGCAAGACCCACCGCTTCAAGATCGGGCGCAAACCGACGTGGGTCCGCCTCGTGGTCGAGGTCCACGACAAGCACCGTTATCTCTTGGAGGTGGGCAAAGCGTCCTTCAAAGGCACGACCGACGGCTCCTCCCCCATCGCCCACAAGATCGATCCCGAGGCCAAACAGGGCACCTTGCGGCTTTGGCCCGACACCGCGCCGGACGGGGACGACGCGCCGGACGACCCGCCCGACAACGCGATCACGTGGGCGCTGTCGCTCGGCGGGCTCGACCCCGTCGAGGAGGTCTCGGGCGTCAAAGGGAGGCTCGCGAACCTCGGGTATTACGCCGGGCCCATCGACGCGACGGTGGACGACGATCTGCTCGCCGCCGTGCGGTATTTCCGCGACGATCAGGGGCTCGAAGCGGGCGACACGATCGATCAACCCCTGCGAGACAAGCTGGTCTCGCTCCACGACGGCTCGTAACGGCTATGCACGGCGTCTATCGCGTCAAAGGCTCTCCCAACGAGGTTTGGATCGCCCTCCACGATCGCGCGGAGCTCCCTCGCCACGCGGCGCGGATCTCCCCGGAGTCCGCGGCGTTTTTGGTCGACACCCTCTTCCCGGACGACGGCGGCGGCCGCCTGCTCCTCGCGACCATCGCCTCGGACATGGGCGTCCCGTTCGTGGCGCGGCCCGAGATGGACGCGGCGCGGCTCAGGATGGTTGTCCGCGCGGCGCTCAAGAGCGGGATCTTGGTGGCGTATCGCGTCCACGAGCAGCTCTCCGGGGCGCCCGTCGCGCCGCTCCCGTCCGAGCCCCCGCCCTCGGAGCCCCCGCCTCCCGAAGAGAAGACCTTTATCGTGATTGAGCTCGTCGACGACGACAAGCCGCCGAAGCCCGTCCCGTTCGAGAAATATCGTATCGAGCTGCCGGATCACTCGGTGCGCGAAGGCATGCTCGACGAGAACGGCCGCGCGCGCGTCACCGGGATTGACCCGGGCACCTGCAAGGTGTCTTTCCCGAGGCTCAACGGCGACGACTGGCAACCTGCCTGAATATCGTTATTTGATGGCGATGAGCTCGATGTCGAACACCAACATGCCCGCGGGCGCGCCGGGCCGCGTGGGCTTGTCGCCGTAGGCGAGGTTCGCCGGGATCCAGAAGCGGACCGAGTCGCCGACGTGCATGAGCTGGAGCCCCTCGGTCCACCCCTTGATGACCTTGTTGAGCGGGAAGCTCACGGGCTCTCCCTCGGGGATGGAGCTGTCGAACATCTTGCCGTCGGTGGTCCAGCCCGTGTAATGGACCGTCACGTTGCTCGTAGCCGTGGGGGAGTCTTTGCCATCCCCCTTCTTGAGCTGCTTGTACGCGAGGCCCGAGGGCGTCTTCTTGGCGTCCGCCGGAGGTGCCTTTACGTCGGCCGGCGCCGCGGGCGGCTTGGCCGCGGCCTTGAACGCGAGCAGCTCCACGTCGAACACCAGATCTCCCGCCGGCGCGCCCATCCGCGGCGTCTCGCCGTACGCGAGCTTGGCCGGGATCCAGAGCCTCCGCTGCTCGCCCGCCACCATGAGCTGGAGCCCCTCGGTCCACCCTTTGATGACCTGATCGAGCCTGAATTCGATGGGCTCGCCGCGCGTGCGCGAGCTGTCGAACATCTTACCCTCTTTGGTCCAGCCGGTGTAATGCACCTTCACCTTGTCGGTCGGACCGGGCTTGTCTTTGCCGTCCCCCTTTTTGATGACCTTGCTCGCGAGGCCCGAAGGGGTCTTTTGCGCGTCCGCGGGGGCGGCGGCGACGTCGGGCGGCGCGGGGATCGACGACGGCAACGGATTCGCCTGCTCCGCGTGCGCCGCGCCCGTCTCGACGGGCTTGGTCGTCGTGACCGTCGTGGGCGCCTCCTTCGCCGCGGTCGACACCGGCGCTTCCGTCTTGATTTGCTCGGGTTGGGGCTTGGTCTCTTCGCAGGCGAAGAGGCAGAGAGGGAGGACGGCGGCGGCGAGGGAGACGCGGAGGCTCGACATGGGCCCGGCGCTATAGCAGAGCGCCGGGGCGACGAGCAGCCTTTTTGCTCACCGCCCCAGCCCCGCGGCCCATCATCGCTTACGGCGCGTCCGGCGGGCGCCGAGCAGGAGAGCCCGGCGCTCGACGCAGAGGTGCACATCACGGGCCGCCCCGTACGTTCAAGGATAAACGCCTATCGCGCGGCGGAGGGCATAATTGTTTATGTGCGCGCGGGGTCATGCCCTGAGGCACAGACGCGTCAACGGCCGTTGATTTATCTGCTCAACGGGCTGTTAGCAGCCCGGGATGAGCAGGTCTGTCAACGATTGAGGGGACGCGACGCCGCGCTCACGCATCCACACGTCCGCCGCGTCAACGATGCTGCGGCCCTCATCTCCTCCGATGACCGCCCCGTACCGCCTCCGCGCGGCGGCGGCATACAGCGCCATGCCCGCGCGCGCGAACAAGATGGCCGCGCTCCGATAGTGAGCCGCGGCGCGCCCCAAATCGCCGCGCAAAGCAGCGAGCGCTCCGCGCAACGCGCAGGGGAAGCCCTCGCTCCAAGGCATGTGCGCCTGCTCGATGGCGCGCGCGTCCGCCTCGATGAGACGAGCCACCTCCGCGCGCGAGCCCATCGTCGTGGCCCCGCCCACGAGCGCGGCGAACGTCGATGCGCCGCGCACATAACGCGCCATCAAATGGACGTGTTGAATGCGCAGCGTCATCGAGGCTTTGAGCGCAGGCCAGCGATCCATCACGACACGGTGAGCCGCTCTGCCGTCACCCACGTAGAGCGCGTGGGCGGCGCGCCCGTACATGTCGTAATAGTGTTGGAGGTGAAAGCCCTCCTCCGTGGACCAACCACGGAGCGCTTCATCGAGCGACGCGCGCGCCTGGTCGACGCGCCCGGCGATCAGATGATGGTTGTTTGGATATCCTGTCTTGAGGTTCGCGAGGAGGTAGCGATCGCCGCGATCCTCAGCCTCGCGCAGGTAGACAGGCACCCTGCGCGACAGCTCGGCGACGTCGCCCATGAACCAGACGTCCCACGCCAAGAACGTCATGGTGGAGCCGAGCTCCCAAGGCACGTTGACGCACTGCTCGCGGAGGATCCGGTCGGCCCGATCGCCCGCGGCGAGGCTCACGTCGAAGCGCCCGAGCACGAACTCCGCCGCGCACTCGCTCGCCTCGCAGAGCCCCACCGCGTGAGGGCTCGCGGCGCGCGCGGAGACCGCGCGGGCGTTGGCGAGGAGCTCATAAACGCGGGCCCGCGCGGGCCCCCCGCCCGTCGCGACGAACGGGATCTCGAGCGCGAGCGCGCGCGCGACGCGGTAGGTGTCACCGGCCTTGAGCGCCAGCAGCAAGTGGTGTGTCTGCAGCGCGGCGCCGCGGATGGTGTCGACCATCCCGAGCCCGATCGCGGACGACCACAACACGTCGATCCGCGCGAGCTCGTCGCGCGGGATCTCCTCCTCACGGCGGGGCGTGAAATCGAAGCCTCGCACGCGCAGCTCGGCGCGCCGAAAGAGCAGCACCGCGAGCGCGAGCGCGGGCGTGCGCGGCAGCTCGATCTGGTAGGCCGCGAGCACGTGCCGGAGGTGCGCGAGCCCCTCGTCGACGTACCCGGATCGCAGGTAGCACTCCGCCGCTCGGCGGCGCAGCTCGAGCGCCGTGCCAGCCTCCTCGCCGTGGCTCGCCTCGACGAACACGCGCGCGGCCTCGCTGCTGCGGCCCGCGTTGCTGAGCGCCTCGGCGAGCTTGCGTTGGGTGGTCCTCCGCACGCTCCGCTCGCCCCCGTAGAGCATGATCGCGCTGCGGTAGTGCTCCGCCGCGCGATCGAACGCGGAGGCGATCGCCGCGTCGTCGCCGGCCGCGATCATGTATTCGGCCGCGCGCTTCGTGTCGCCCGCCTCGCCCCAGTGGTACGCGAGCGCCTCGCGCGGGACGTCGGCGCCGCTCGTCTCCATCGCGAGCGCGATCCTCCCGTGCCACGCGCGCCGCACCGAGGGCTCGATCCGCCGCAGGATCGTCTCGCGTACGCGGTCGTGATACGCCTCGATGAGATCGCCCGATCCTCGCACGAGCCGCGCGGCGCGGAGGGACGCGAGGGGCCGCAGGAGATCGTCGGCCCGGCTCGCGGTCGCGGACGCGGCGAGGGCGGCGTCGATGGGCGCGCCCGCGACCGCGACGAGCTCGAGCAGGCGCCTCGCGGCGTGATCGAGCGCCTCGACGCGGACCCACAGCGCGTCGTCGAGCTTGAGGGCCTCGCCGCGGCGCGAGGACGCGCGCGCGGCGCGGTGACGCGCGAGCGCGTCGAGGAAGAGCGGGTGGCCGTGGGCCTCCGCGACGATCGCGTCCGCGTCGATCTCCTCGCGCGCGCCGCCTTCGCGCGCGACCTGCTCCATGATCGCGACGAGCAGCCGTCGCACCTCGTTGTCCGCGAGCCCGTCCAGCCGAATCACGCGCGTGATCTCGGGAGGCAGCGCGGATCGCACGTCGCGCGCGCGGCTCACGCGCCCCGAGTCGGTGCGCGACGCCCCCATGAAGAGCACGCTCGGCGTCTCCGGCGCGCGGAGCAGATCGGCGAGCATCGCGGAGCTGTCGGCGTCGGACCATTGGAGATCGTCGATCGCGATCACGGTGGGCCGCTCCCCCGCGAGCCGCGAGAGGAGCGCCCGGAGGGCCGAGAACATGCGCTCGCGGAGGGCCTGCGGATCGGCGGGCGGCGCGCCCTCGTGCTGCGGGGAGCCCATCAGCGCGTGGTGGATCGCCGCCCGCGTGTGGACCTGTCGCAGCACCAAGAACGAGTCCGCGAGCGCGTCGAAGCCCTCGGGGAGCAGGGGCGCGATCTCCTCGATGGGGCGCCTCCCGAGGTGCGCCGCGAGCGCGTCGATGATCGCGTCGAACGCCTTGAAGGGCACGCTCTCGCGCTCGTAGCAGCGGCCCCAGAGCACCAGCGCCTCCGCGTCGATCGACGAGAGGAACGCGTGCATCAGCGCGCTCTTGCCGAGCCCCGACTCGCCCTCGATGAGGACGATCGCGGCGGCGCCCGCGCGGACCTCGTCGAACGCCGCGCGCAGCACCGCGAGCTCGGCGCCGCGGCCGACGAACGGCAGCTCGCTCGGCGCGAGATCGCACGTCGCGTCGAGCGCGGCGCCGAGCCGTTCGAGCACCTCGACGCCGCTCGGGCGGGCGGCCGGATCGCGCCTCAGGAGCGCGGTGCAGAGCGCTTCGAGATCGCTCGGGAGCCCCTCCACCACGCGCCTCGGCGGCGCCGGTTCGAGGCGTTGCTTGAGCTTGATCACGGCCTCGGAGGTGGCGTTGAACGGGTACGTCCCCGTGAGCGCGAGGTACATCATCGCGCCGACCGAATACCAATCCGCGGCGGGGCCGACGGCGCGGCGCGCGGCCTGCTCTGGGGCCATGTAATGCGCGGTGCCGACGATCGACGTCGCGTGCGTCTCTTCGACGCGCGGGGCGCGTGACGACGGCGGCGCGTCGCGATCGAGGCCGAGCGAGGAGCGCCTGCCCGAGTCCTCGGAGGTCGCGCTCGCAGCCGTAATCAAGCCAAAGTCGAGGATGATGACGCGGCCCTCGGGCGTGACGAGCACGTTCGAAGGCTTGATGTCCCGGTGGACGCGCCCCGTGCGATGAAGCGCGATGAGCCCGCGGGCGAGCCCGATCAACGCGGCGCGGAGGCGCGCTTCGTCGAGCCCGCCCGCGATCGCGTCGCTCTCCTCGCCCTGCGCGACGCTCTCTCCTCCCTCGCCGGGAGAGAGCGGCGCGCGCTCGGGGCGGACCCACCGGAGGAACGTCTCTCCGCGGACGAGCTCCATCGTAAAGAAGAACGAACCGTCCTCTTCGAACAGCTCGCCGAGCGTGACGAGGTTAGGATGGTGGATGTCTTGGAGCGCGCGGAACTCGTTCTTGAAACGAAGCACGTTGGCCGGATCGATCGTGCGAAGGGTCTTGAGCGCGACCGTGGCTCCTCGCTCTCGATCGATGGCCTCATAGACCACACCCATCCCGCCCGACCCAATGGTCCGAAGGATCTCGAAGCGCCGGTTCCCCGCGAGGGGAGCACGCGACTCAACGGGCATGGGAGCACAACATCATCACCTCTCGGCCGCGGGAACAAGCGGCCGAGGCGCTCTATACACGGCGTGGTAAAATGGTATTATCGGTGTTTTTGATAAAGCTCGTCGCGCCACGTGATGAGGTCGCGATAACGCTCCGTGAGGTTAGGAGATGTCCACACCTCGCGCGTCGCTGGCTTGAGGCGCACCCATCGATCGGAGACGGGGGAGACGGCTTGAAGGACGACAGCCATGGTGATGTCGGCGTACGAGAATCCATCGAGCAAATAGGTCCTGCCCCCAAGGGCCTTTTGGAGCTGGTCGAGCTCGCTCGCGAACGCCTCCTCGGCGGCGGTGAGATCGCCCCCGCTCCCGTACTTCTTGGCGAGGAACAACGCGCCTGTGGCCGCGATCGGCGTGAGGCTGGGCCGGAGCGACGCCGGCAGGAGCGGCGGCAGCGCCTCGATGAGCGCCTCTTTGCTCGCGACGGTCCTCGCGATGACGAGCGCGCGCGCCGCTTCGAGCGCGGCTTCGCTCCGCTCGTTGAAGGCGCGGATCGTGTCGAGCGAGCCCTCGGGGAAGAGCGGCGCCCCGGAGCCGGTGCGCTCGGCGAGGAGCGCGATGTCGAACGAATCGGCGTGCGATGCGCCGCCGTCCTCGAACAACATCGGCACGCTCACGCGCTCGAACGGGCTCTCGAGCGTCCGCGATCGAAGCCCGCCCGCGAGCCGCGCGAGCCGCAAGATCGGCTCGCCGATCATCGGGAGGTGCTCGCGGTACGTGTAGTGAACCGCGTGGTGATCGAGCGCCCACCGCGCTTTGAGGGTCCAGGGAGAATACGAGAGGCCGACGAGCGTGGTCACGGGCGAGAGAGTGCCTAGGACGTCACCGATTGTCGAGCGCAGATCGCAGGTCTCGGACGAGCGATCGCACGCTCGCCTCGCGCTCTCCGGCGCTCTGTCCACGCTCGATCCGCCGCACGATCGCGGAGCCCACGACGACGCCGTCCGCGCCCGCGGACGGATCCCCCGACGCCGCGCGCGCCGCGTCGGGCCCGTCGATCCCGAAGCCGACGACGACGGGCCACCCCGAGAGCGCGCGGAGCGCCTCGGCGCGGGACGAGGCCGCGCGCAGATCCGTCGGCGTCGATCCCGTGATCCCCGTCATCGACACGTAATACAAAAACCCGCGCGGCGCGGCCTCGGGCACCGCGGCGAGGATCACCTTCGCGCGCGCGTCGTCGCTCGTCGGCGTCATGAGCGGCACCCACGCGAGGCCGCGATCCGCGGCGTACGCCCTCGCCTCCGCGCCCTCTTCGGGGGGCAGATCCACGACGAGGAGCGCGTCGATGCCCGCGTCGTGCGCGCGATCGATCACCGCGCGCTCGCCCGTCACGAGCAGCGGGTTCGTGTACGTGAAGAGAACGAGCGGAACGCTCGTGCGCGCGCGGATCGCGGCCGCCGCGTCGATCACGCGGAGGATGGTCGCGCCGCCGCGGATCGCGCGCTCCGCGGCGCGCGCGATCGCGGGCCCGTCGGCCGTGGGATCGCTGAACGGCACGCCGAGCTCGATCACGTCGGCGCCCTCTTCGGCCATCGCGATCGCGATCGCGATCGACTCCTCGATCGACGGATCGCCGACGCACAGGAAGGTGACGAGCGCCTTCCTGCGATCGGCCTTCGCGCGGGCAAAGACGCCTTCGATCCGGCTCATGCGCGCCCGACCCGGCCGAGGAGGGACGCGGCCGCGGGCCTCACGACGTCGCGCATCGCCGCGGCCGCGACCTCGCGCATCACGCTCGGAGAGAGCCTCCCGTGCGCCTCCATCGCCGCGCGATCCGCGCCGTCCGCGCCTGCCGTCGTGGAGGGCGGAGCCGCGAGCGACGCGTCGAACGACGCGGCGATCGCGGCGCGAGCGCGATCGTCGCCGTGCGCGTGGGCCCACGCGACGATCGCCCAGGAGAGCTCGGCGTGCCTCGCCTCGTCCTCGGCGATGATCGCGAGGCTCGCGCGCACCTCGGGATCGATCGCGCGGGCGTGCGCCTCGGCCGCGATCAGCGCGGCGATGGTCTCGCCGACGCACCCTTCGCGCGCGGCGGCGGACGCGAGCTCGGCGAGCGACGACGCGAGGGCGAGCCCATCCATCGCGAGCGGCCCCGGCCCGATCGGCTCGCCCGCGTACGCGGACGCGAGCGAGAAGCCCAGCTCAGCGTGCGTGATCTCGTCGCCCATCGCGCGCTCGGCGCCGCGCACGAGCTCCGAAGGCGCGCCCACGTGCATCAGCTCGAGCGCGAGCTTCGCGAACGACGCGATGGACGCGTGCTCGTGGCGCGCGTCCTCGGCCCACGCCGCCGCGAGCGCCGCGCGCGTCGCGGCGTCGAGATCGATCGCGCGCGGCGCGTGCTTCGACCAACCTGCGATCGCGCGTCGCGGCGCGGTGCGCGCCTCGCCTTCGATGACGAGCGGCCTGCCGATGCAAGGGCCCTCTTCGACGATGCCCGCGTAACAGCACGTGTCCCCGTTGAAGCCGAGGTCGCAGACGATGGCCGAGAGCATGGGCTCTCCGCAGCAGTCCGCCTGCGTGAACGTGCAGATCCCGAGCGACTTGGCGAGCTCGTCCGTGATTTGCTGGTTGCCCTCGCCGGGCGGGCAGTAGTCGCCCTGCATCGGGACGCAGCCTTGAACGAGCTTTTGGCCCGAGGACGGGGAGTAATCGCAGCCGGGGATGCCGCTCGACGAGCTCGACGACGAGGACGATCCGCCGCTGCCGCCCCCTCCTTCGGGATCGACGAAGACCTTGCCCCCGCAACCCACCGCGAAGACGCCTGCGATCGAGCTGATTTTCATCGCGGACAAGAGACGCCGCGAGAGGGCGCGGTGGCGAGCGGTGCGATCGTTCATGGGCGCTCCTCGATGGTAGCTTCGTAGGAAGAAGCGGCGCGGATCTTACCGGAGGATCGCCTCTCTGCGCGATCGCGTCGAATGATCTTTCGAGCCGGGGGCCGGTCGGTGTAAGGGGTCTTCGCCCATGCGATCGCTTGGACGTCGCTCGCTCGCCGCGGTGCTCGCCATGACCGTCGCGAGCGTCTCGCTCGTTGCGAGCCGCGCGCAGGCTGCGGACTGCCAGCCGAGGGCCGATCTCTCGTCGTGCGTCGACGCCGACAATCTCTGGCCGCACGCGGGCAGCGGGCCCTTCTTCGCGCTCGGATCGGGCGTGACGCTGCCCGCGGATCAGGTCTCGTTCGGCCTTGTCGTGAGCTACCTGTCGCGACCCGTGGGGCTGCGCGTCGCGTCCTCGGATCCCGCGGGGTCCGTGATCTACTCGGTGAACAACCTGCTCGACGCGACGCTGCTCTTCGGTTGGGGCATCACCGATCGGCTCATGTTCTCGGTCGCGGCGCCGGTCACGTTCTTCCAAGACGGCGGGGGGCTCCAGCCGCTGCTCGCGTCGAACGACGTCGTCCCGCGCAGCGCGCTCCGCGACGTTCGCTTCGGCGTCGCGTTCGCCGCGATCGATCGGCCGCGCACGGGCGAGGAGCGCGGGCCCGCGCTCACGCTGCGCCTCGATTTCGCCGCGCCTTCGGCCACCAAGAACGCGTTCGCGGGCGCGCGCACGGCCACGCTCGCGCCGAGCGCGACGTTCGACTACCGCCTCGGCCGCGTGCTCCTCGCGGCCGAGCTCATGGGCCGCGTGCGCGGCAAGAGCGAGCTCGCGGGCGCGGTGTGGGGCTCGCAGGTGGGCGGCGGTCTCGGCGTGAGCGCCGACATCCTCAAGAACAAATTCCTGACGGCGTCGGCCGAAGCGTTCGCGCTCTACACGGTCGAGAAGCAGGGTGAGGGCGCGCCGAGGCCGCTCGCGATGGAGTGGATCGCGTCCGTCACGTCGGCGCCGTTCCTCGCGGGCGACGTCTCGCTCTCGCTCGGCGGCGGCGGCCCGATCCCCGCGGGCGACGCGCTCCCGCTCACCACGCCTCGTTTCCGCTTCGATCTCGCGATCCGCTACGCGCCCACGGGGCGTGATCGCGACGGCGACGGCATCCCCGATCGCTTCGACAAGTGCCCTGACCAGCCCGAGGACAAAGACGGCTATCAAGACGACGACGGCTGCCCCGACCCGGACAACGACGGTGACGGCATCCCCGACGACAAGGACCGTTGTCGCGACGCGGCCGAGGACTTCGACGGGTTTCAAGACGAGGATGGTTGTCCCGACCCGGACGACGACAACGATGGTGTCCCCGACGCCGAGGACAAGTGTCGTAACCAGCCCGAGGACAGAGACGGCTTCGAGGACCAGGACGGCTGTCCCGACCCGGACAACGACAAAGACGGCATCCCCGACAAAGCCGATCAATGCCCGAACGCCCCTGAGGACTTCGACGGGTATCAAGACGAGGATGGTTGTCCCGACCCGGACAACGATGGTGACGGCGTGCTCGACGCGCAGGACCAGTGCCCCAACGAGGCCGAGGACAAAGACGGCTTCGAGGACGACGACGGCTGCGCCGACCCGGACAACGATCAAGACGGCGTGCTCGACAAATTCGACAAGTGCCCGAACGAGAAGGAGACCATCAACGGCGTTGACGACGAGGACGGTTGTCCCGAGCCGGGCGCGCGCTCCCTCGTGCGGTGGGACGGCGATCGCATCGTGCCCGACACGTTGGGCGCGTTCGCGGCGGGGAAGGCCGATCTCCCCAAGGACCTGGAGCGCACGGTGCGGATGATGGCAGTGCTCGCGCGGAGCCGCTCACCGCTCGAGACCGTGGTGATCGAGGTCGCGCCCGACAACGGCACGGTGCGGGCGCTGGAGCTCGCGGCGGCGCGCGCCGAGAAGGTCAAAGCCATCTTCGTCGAGGCTGGGATCCCGTCACCGCGCATCGCGGCTGCCGCAGGCGACCCCGGCGCCAAACGCACCAAGAGAGTCCCTGTCATCGAGGTCAGCGCGCGGAGGAGGCCGCGCGGCAAGGCCAAACTCATCGCACCTCCAAAGACCCCATGAACGTCATCGAAGCTCGACGCACGCGCACCATCCTCCTTCGCCTCGACAAAGGGGAGGAGATCCCCTCGGCGCTCCTTCGCGCGCTCGACGAGGTCGAGGCGCGATCCGCTTTCTTCACCGGCTTGGGCGAGGTCGAGTCCGCGGAGATCGCGATCTACGATCAAGAGCGGCGGAGCTACCACGCGCCCATGCGGCTCGACGGTCCGGCCGAGCTCGTTTCGCTCACGGGCAACGCGGCGAGCCTCGAAGGGACGACATCGATTCGGCTCTCGGCGACGCTCGCGCGCCACACCGACGTTGGCTTGTCCGTCGTCGCGGGCCAGCTCCTCGCGGCGCGCGCGTTTGCGGTCGAGATCCTGGTGACCGCCATCGACGAGCCTGCGCTCACGAGGACGCCGGACGAGCGCACGGGGCTCGCGCTGCTCGGCGCGAGGGCGGGCGCGGTGATCGACGTCCCGCGCGCCGCGCCGGTCCCGCGGGAGGCTCCCCAACAGGCATCCTCCGCGTTCGCCTCACCGCCGCCGCCCGCGGCGCCTCTGCACGTGGCGACGGCGCCGACGCCGAGCGCGGGCGACGGGCCTCCTTTGCCGGTCAAACCGATGAGGCCCAAAGACGACATCGAGGTTTATCCCGACATCGGCGACGCGGTCACGCACTTTGCGTTCGGCGAGTGTACGGTCATCGATTCGAGCGGCGATCGCATCCGGCTCCGGCAGGACAAAGACGGCCGCGTGCGCGAGGTCGCGCTCTCGATGCTCCGTATCGACCCGCCCACCACGCTCGAAGACGGCCGCCGCTTCTTCAAGCTCGTGCGGAAGAACTAGAAGTCACCCAAGGCGCACGTACGCGCGTTTGCCGTCGAACACGGCGGCGATCGCGTGGATGGGGCTCGCGCCTCGGGCCCGCAGCTCCGCGGCGTAGTCGCGCTCGCGGATCTGCGCGAGCGCCGCCTCCAAAGCCGTCTCGTGGGTCTCCCCCTCTTCCGCTTCGACCCGTTTGAGCTCCAGCACGACGCCGGGTTGTCCGGGCGTCTTGGGCAACACCATCACGTCGCAACGGCCGTACCCGGACTCGCGGTTGGAGCGGACGTCGTGGCTCTCTTCGAGCCCGGCGAGCAAGCCCACGACGAGGCCGTGATAAAAGCGCTCGGGCTCGGGACCTCCCATATCGAAGTACGAGACGTTGACCTTGGCCAGATGGGAGAGATGGCGCTCCACCGTCTTTGCGTCGCCGCGGAGCAGGGCCGCGAGCATCGCTTCGAGCGCTTTTCTGTTGCTGGCCTGCGCCTCCATCCACGTCCTGGCCATCTTGCGGAGCACGATGGCCACCTCGGTGTTGGGCACGGAGAGATCGGCGACGTAATCAAGGCCGGTGAAGCGCGTGTTCTTCGCCTTGAGGTAGCCTGTGAAGAGCAAGAAGCTCCACACCGCATCTTCGTTGGAGGAGACGTCGCGCAGGACGATGTTCTCTTCGATGCGCTCGTTGATGGCGCCGCCCGCGAGCAGCGCTTCGAGCTCGGCCCGTACGCCGGAGGGGCCGGTGAAGAGCAGCTCGCGGACCAGATCGTTCGAGCTCGTGTCCATCCAATACGGCAAAAACTCTCTCTTGACGTTGTGAAGGAGGCTCAGCACCGACCAAGGGTTATAAATGGCCAGGTCGCCGAACAGGTAACCGTTGTAAAACCCGCGGATGCCCTCCATCAACGCGGGCTCCCCGGCGGCGTCGCAGAGGGCTTTGACCTCGGCCTCGGTGAAGCCGAAATAAGGCGCGTACTCCTGCCGGAGCAGGCTATACACGGTGATGTTGTTGAGCCCCGAGAACAAGCTCTCTTTGGCGACGCGCAGGATGCCCGTGAGCACCCCCTTGAAGAGATGAACGTTGTCTTTGAGCCCGCCCGAGAGAAAGTCCCGGAAGAAGGTGACGACGTCGTCGTAATAGCCCTTGGTGTACCCGGCGTGGATGGGTGAGTCGTATTCGTCGAGCAAAATCACCACCTTCTCGCGGTGGTGCTCGGCCAGGAGCCGGGAGAGGAGGCGGAGGCTCACCGTGAGCATGGATTTGGTGGCGCGGCGCTCGCGAACGGCCATGAAGAACGAGGTATCGGGCGTGTCGAGGGCCCCTTTGGTGACGAGGTAGTCGTGCTCGCGGTACACCTCGGACAAGACCTCTGCCATTTGTGCGAGGCAGTCGTCCCACGAGGCAGGCTTGATGTCCTTGAAGGTCAAGAAGATGACGGGATAGCGCCGCGCATGGGGCTTTGCGACATCCGAGGACGAGACGGCGAGCCCGGCGAACAGGGGGCGGAGGTCCTCGTCGCGCTTCTCCACGAAATAACGGAGCATCGAGAGGTTGAGCGTCTTGCCGAACCGCCGGGGCCTCGGCAGGAGCAAGACCTGGGCGCTGTCGTGCAACACCGCTTCGATGAGCGCAGTCTTGTCGACGTAGGTATAGCCCCCCTCTCGCACCGCGCGAAAATCCGAAAGGCCGATGGGGACACGGAGGGGAGGAGGGGTGTTCATGGCGACGCTCGCGACGGGTGTCGAGACGCAGCATGGCACGGGCGGAGAAGCTTGGGAAGCCCTCAAATGCCCAGGATCAAGCGCACCTCACGTGCGC
>CAYTJL010000209.1:0-17056 GCA_964437785.1 uncultured Polyangiaceae bacterium | reverse complement strand
GCCGACTACGTCGCGGTCGCCTCCGGCGACGTCGACGGAGATGGGGTGTTGGATCTGGTGCTCATGACCAGCTCCTCCAACGTCGATGTCTACCGCGGCATCCCGGTGAATCCATGAGGCGCCCGCTCTCGTCCTTCGCCGCGTCGCTGCTCCTCTCGGCGTCGCTCTCGGCCTTTGCCCAGGCGCCGGCCCCGTCCGCGCCGCCCGCCGCGCCTCTGCCCGCGCCAAAGGCACCTCCTTCGGCGGCGGTCAAGGCCCGAGCGTCGGAGCTGTTCGAGGCGGGCGCCCAAGCCTACAGCGGGGGGCTTTATCTGGTGGCGGCCGAGGCGTTCCTCAAATCCAACGATCTCGACCCCAGCCCCGGCCTGCTCTTCTCGGCCGCGCAGGCGTACCGCAGGGAGTACCTCGCCAAACCCTCGTTCGGCCTCCTCAAACAAGCCATCACGCTCTACCGTCAATACCTCTCGTCCGACAAGGCCCCGAAGCGCCGCGAGGACGCGATGCAGGCGCTCGCGACGCTGGTGCCTTTGGAGGCGCGCCACGCGGCGGAGGCGGGCGGCGCGGGCCAAGAGGGCGTCCCCGCGGCGCCGCGCGGCACGCGGCTCTTTTTGTCGAGCACCGCGGCGGGTGCGGCGGTGAGCGTCGACGGAGGGGCCTTTGAGCCGGCGCCCCGCGTCGTGAAGGTCGCCGCGGGGAGCCATCGTGTCATGGTGCGCGCCCTCGGCTACTTCGACGAGCAGATCTCGGTGCAAGCCGTCGAGGACGAGCTCGTCCCCAAGCAGGTCGCCCTGCGCCCGAAGCCCGCCAAAATCTCGGTCAAAGGCAGCCAAGGAGCGCTCGTGTCGATCGACGGACAGCCGCGCGGCCTCGTGCCCACGAGCGCGCCTATCGTGGTCGAGCCGGGGAGTCACTTCGTGGCCGTCACCATGACAGGCCATGAGCCTTTTACGACACAGGTCGAGATCGACAAAGACGGCGCCGTCACCCTCGACGCGGTGCTCAAGCCCACACGCCAGCGCGTGGGCGCGTGGGCGGCGCTCTCCGTGGGCCTCGCGGGCGGCGTCGCGACGGGCGTGCTCACCGGCCTGATGCTCTCCAAACAGAGCTTCGCGAGCGGCTTGAAGGACCAACGCACGACCGGCTCCCTCACCACGGCCGAGCTCGCCCAATACGAGGCCGCGGTGAGCGCGCGCGACGGCTTCGCCAAAGCCGCGCTCGTCACGGGCGGGCTCTCCGCGGCGGTGATCCTCACGAGCCTCGGGCTCTTCGCGTTCGACAAGCCCGAGGTCATCTTGCCGAGCGACGGAGGCAAAGGGGCTCCCAAAGGGGGCGCGCCCAAGCTCGATGTCGAGGTGAGCGCCGTTGGGGGCGCGATCGTGATCCGAGGTGTCTTTTGATGTGGTGATTCCCCCGGCGCTCCTCTACGATGGGGGACCCGAAGGGGGTCCCCCAAACCCCCCCGCGCTCAAGAAAGAAGAGCCCGCTCAACATAGCTCAACCCTTCCCGTTTGCTTCGTTTGACGTCGTGTTCGATCTTTTCACGAAACCCGTGAGGCGATGATGGCAGAGCTCCCCGTCCTTAGCGCACACTTGCAATCCCGAGGCGAGCGTTGGGATCATGTCACGGTGCGCGAGCTTCGCGGCCGCGAGGCGATCTCCCAGCTCTTCTCGTTCGAGGTCGACGTCGCGTGCGACCCGGAGCACACGTTGCCCGAGGACGCGCAGCCCGGACAAGAAGTGAGCCTCGTGCTCTCGCTCGACGGCGCGGAGGTGCGCGCGGTTCATGGCATGATCGGCCGGCTCCACGCGCGCCTCGACGGCGACGTGGAGAGCCGCGTTTATCATCTCACCATCGTCCCGCGCGCGACGCGCCTCGCCCTCTTCGAGACGCAGGAGGTGTTTTTGGATCAAGCCCTCCCCGCCATCGTGGAGAGCAAGCTCGCGGCGCAGGGGCTCAACGCAGGAGAGGGCTTCGAGCTCCGGCTCCGGGAGGGCTACCCGGCGCGGGAATTCGTCGCGCAATACAAAGAGAGCGATCTCGCCTTTTTGAGCAGGCTCACCGAGCATTGGGGGGTGAGCTTCTTCTTCGATCACGGCGGCGAGAGCGACAAGGTGGTCTTCACCGATCAGACGAACGGCTTTCCGGCGCTCGAAGGCGCCGAGGAGATCACGTTTCGGCCCAAGGGCGAGGCGAGCGCGGTGTTCGCGCTCGGGGTCGTGGGCGATCTCGCGCCCACCAACTACATCGTTCAAGACTACAACTATCGCACGCCGCAGGTCGACGTCGCCTCGTATTTCAGCCTCGAATCGGGGAGCGGCGGCGGCGTCATCGAGTATGGCAGCCACGTCAAGACCCCGGAGGAGGCGCAGCGCATCGCGAAGATCCGCGCCGAAGAGCGCCTCTCGTCGCAAAAGGTCTACGAGGGCAGGAGCGGTGTCCCGGCGCTCTCGGCCGGCCACAGGACCACGCTCGCGCACCACCCCCAGCTCGAAGGCGCGTTGCCGCTGCTCCTCACCGAGGTCACGCACGAGGCGGTCTTCGCGGTGTTCTCGGAGGGGGAGAGCGTCAAGAAGCCGTATTATCACAACACGTTCAAGGCCGTCCCCGCGGAGGTGCCTTATCGCCCGCCGCGCCGCACGCCGAGGCCCGTCCTCGCGGGCGTGATGACAGGCATCATCCAGCCCGGCGCGGACGGCGAGACGGGCGGCGTCGCCAACCTGGACGCCGAGGGGCGCTACATCGTTCAAATCCACTTCGACACGGCGCAGCGCGGCGAGCAAAAGGCATCGCACCGCATGCGGCTCGCGCAGCCCTTCGCGGGCGCCGACTACGGCATGCACATGCCCCTCCGGCGCGGGACCGAGGTGCTCTTGGCCTTCACCAATGGTGATCCCGACAGGCCCGTCATCGTGGGCGCGCTCTACAACGCCACGTCACCTTCGCCGGTGGTCGCGCAGAACGCCAACAAACATCAAATCAAGACGAGCTCGGGCGCGCTGCTCGAATTCGTGTCCAAGACCTGACGAGGGAGATGCCATGACCACCTCGATCTCCCAGAGCAACACGACGGAGTCGACGAGCACGACGGACAGCGGGACGTACGTTCGAATTTCGGTCCCTGAGCACGGGTCGAGCAACTTTTATTATCTCAACGGCAGCTCCTACACGATGACGTCGTTTTTGCGCATCGGGGACGTGCCGGGCGCGGACCCGACGACGGAGACGGGCTGGGACATCGCCGGGCTCGTGGTGGGCTTCAACGACGACACGCGTACGCGCCCCATCGACGACGGCGAGAGCACGAGCAACACCATCTCGGACGTCGTCAAGGCGGCGGTCGACGACGGGTATTCGATCGGGACGACGGTCCAAACCGCGCTCACCACCTTTTACGGCGAGACGACCTCGGTCGCGACCGACGACCAAAAGAAGCGCGTCCAAGAGTCGATGAAGCTGCACTACCGCGGCGGCTGGCGCGACCACTCGGACGGTAACCGCGTGACGACCACGCGCGGCGACAAGGTCGAGGTCATCCGCGGCAACTACAAGATGGTCGTGCTCGGGCGGCGCCCGGACCAGGCGAGCGCGACGGGCGACAACGCGACTTACGAAGATTGCGTAAAGACCCCCGTGGACTCGTTCGACAACTCGCTCGGCACGCTCGACCACTCGGGCGGTCACCCGATGGACTGGAACATGTCGCCGGGCCAATACGTCGAGATCAGCTGGGTCAAGAACGGGACCAGCACGAGCACGAGCGACGTCGCCGATCCCAGCACGTATTACACGTGGAAGATCGTCGAGGAGTGCGTCAAAGGCGACGTCGACACGACGTACCACGGCGCGGTCACGGACAAGTATTATGGCCCCTCGGTCACCACCCAAGTGGGGTGGGAGGACGCGCCCGACACGGACGACGGCGAGCGGGCCGACGGCGACGCGGAGGACGCGTCGATCCCCTCGATTTACCGTGAGAACCCGGGGCTCAACCGCGAGAACCCCACCATCACGGAGAACACGTGGGCCAAGAGCATCACCACGTACGCGGGCTCGTCCAAGTGCTGGGTCGATTCCGTCACGGACTACACGTACGCCAAAGACATCACCACCAAGCGCATGGGCGACGACATCAGCGACACGGACGGGGACCCGAACGACTACTTGGAGACCATGACCGTTCGGACCTACGTCAAGCACTACGAAGAGGACTACACCGCCAACTACGCGAGCTGGAGCTACCACGGCGGCGACTTCCGCGAGGCGTGGTGGGGCCACTTCGGCGAGATGTTCATGGGCGCGTATGAGTCGCTCAAGTTCGGCAACTTCATCGACTTCCGCGCCGCCACCTCGGTCATCGAATTCAACGCCTCCGTCCTGCCGTACGCCGAGATGAAGTTCAGCTCGGTGGCGCTCGAATACACGTGGGCCAAATTCGCCAAATTCGAGATCTACATGGGCGCCTCCCACTCGGACATCAAGCTCTGCCCGACCTACACGGAGTATCAATCGGGGGTCGAGGTGAACGCCAGCAACTTCACCTCGTTAATCGGATTCTACTTCTACAGCTGAGGGGCGCTCATGACCACCTCGATCACCGAGAGCAACACGACGGAGTCGACGACTACGGAGGGCAGCGGGACGTACGTCCGTATCTCGGTCCCTGAGCACGGGTCGAGCAACTTCTACTATCTCAACGGCAGCTCGTACACGATGACGTCGTTCCTGCGCATCGGGGACGTGCCGAGCGCGGACCCCACGACGGAGACGGGCTGGGACATCGCGGGGCTCGTGGTGGGCTTCAACGACGACACGCGCACGCGGCCCATCGACGACGACGAGAGCAAAGGCAACACCATCTCGGGCATCGTCTCCGCCGCGGTCGACGATGGGTATTCGATCGCGACGTCGGTCCAAACCGCGCTCAGCACGTTTTACAACGACACCACGAGCAAGGTCACCGACGATCAAAAGAAGCGCGTCCAAGAGTCGATGAAGCTGCACTACCGCGGCGGCTGGCGCGACCACTCGGACGGTAACCGCGTGACGACCACGCGCGGCGACAAGGTCGAGGTGATCCGCGGCAATTACAAGATGGTCGTCTTGGGCAGGCGCCCCGACAAGGCGGACGCGACGGGCGACAACGAGACGTACAACGACTGTGTGAATACGCCTGTCGACACGTTCGACAACTCCTTGGGCGTGCTCGACCACTCCGGCGGTCACCCGATGGACTGGAACATGTCGCCGGGCCAATACGTGGAGGTGAGCTGGGTCAAGAACGGGACGGGGACGAGCACCGACGACACGGCGAGCCCGAGCACGTATACCACGTGGAAGGTGGTCGAGAAGGCGGTCAAAGGCGACGTCGACACGACGTACCACGGCGCGGTCACGGACACGTATTATGGCCCCTCGGTCACCACCCAAGTAGGTTGGGAGGACGCGCCCGACACGGACGACGGCGTCCGGGCCGAAGGCGACTCCACCGACACGTCGATCCCCGAGATTTACCGCGAGAACCAGGGGCTCAACCGTGAGAACCCCACGGTCACCGAGAAGACCTGGGCCAAGAGCATCTCGACGTACGCGGGCTCGTCGAAGACATGGGTCGAGACCTTCAAAGACTACACGTACGCCAAAGACATCACCACGAAGCGCACGGCGGACAGCATCAGCGACACGGACGGGGACCCGAACGACTACCTCGAGACCATGACGGTTCGGACCTACGTCAAGCACTACGAAGAGGACTACACCGCCAACTACGCGAGCTGGAGCTACCACGGCGGCGACTTCCGCGAGGCGTGGTGGGGCCACTTCGGCGAGATGTTCATGGGCGCGTATGAGTCGCTCAAGTTCGGCAACTTCATCGACTTCCGCGCCGCCACCTCGGTCATCGAATTCAACGCCTCCGTCATGCCCTACACGGAGCTGAAATTCAGCTCGGTGGCGATCGAATACACGTGGGCCAAGTTCGCCAAAATCGACGTCTTCATGGGGGGCCATCACTCGGACCTCAAGCTCTGCCCGACCTATGTCGATTACCATTCGGGGGTCGAGGTGGACGTCAAGCCCTTCGTCACGACCTTCGGGACCAGGTTTTACAGCTGAGGAGACCGCGTGCGCATCAAGAACCTCTCCAAGCTCCTCTTCGGCGCCGTCACCACCTCGACGCGGCCGCCGCGCCCAGAGATGGTCTGTGTGGTCAAAGGCACCTTCGCGATCGTCGTAGATCGCGACTCCGCGTTCGCGGGTCGCTCGCCGGGCGGCCCCGCGGCCGAGCTCGACGGGATCCCCGAGGTCGCCCAAAAGCCCCTGCGCGCAGACGTCTTCGGCGAGGGGGACGACGATCGCGCCGGCGAGTGCCTCTACGCGAGCGACTTCGCCCATTTCAAGCCCAACGCCGAGGTCTTGCTCACGGGCTCGTGTTACGCGCCGAAGGGGCGGCCCATCCTCGAATGCCTCGCGCGCTTCGCCGTCGGGGGCTGGTCAAAGACCCTCCGCGTGACGGGCAACCGGCGCTGGTCCGGGCTCTCCATCACGGAGCCCGAGAGCTTCACCACGCTTCCGCTCGACTACGCACATGCCTTCGGCGGCGCGGGATACGCGCAAAACCCGGTTGGCAAAGGCCTCGACGGCAAGGAGCTCCCCAACGTGGAGCACCCCAAAGGCATCATCCACACCAAGGACGATCGCCCCGAGCCCGGGAGCTTCGGGCCGCTCAGCGCCACGTGGCCCGAGCGCGCCGGCAAGATGGGCAAGAAGTACGACAAAGACTATCAGAAGACGCGCGCGCCTTATTTCGCCGAAGATTTCGACTGGACCTATTTCAACGCGGCGCCCGCCGATCAGCAGCTCCAAGGCTACCTCAAGGGAGATGAGGAGTTCGCCCTCCACAACCTCCATCCGGCCGAGCCCATCGTGAACGGCCGGCTCCCGGGCGTGCGCCCGCGCCTCCTGGTGCGCGACAAGAGCGGGCGCACGCGCGAGGTGCCGCTCCGCCTCGACACGCTGCTCGTCGACACGAACGCGCAGCAAATCACGCTCACGTGGCGAGGGCTCGACCCTGTTGGAGAGCGGGACTTGTCCGACGTCGAATTCGTGATCCTCGCGTCCGAGCGCCTGGCCGATGCTCAACGACCTTACAAAGAGTATCACGCGCTCATGGATCGCTTCGCCGAAGATCCCAACATGTTTTTGGCCTCTTCGAATGTGGATGTCGTCGAGGCCCCCGCGGCCGCGACCGAGCGCCTCGATCCGGTCACCGCGATGCTCCACGACAAGCTCGGCAAGGTCTCGCCCCAAGCGGTCGAGGCCGTCCGTGATGCCATGGCGCGCGCCGGTGAGCAGGCCAAAGGCAAGGTGGATGTCAGCGCCAAGATCGGCGAGATGATGGCGGGGATCGAGGCCGCGCCCGAGGCGCCGCCGCCCACCGTCCCGACGGGGGTTGGCTCGAAGCCTCGTGTGTATATGCGGGAGCAGTGGAAGAAGGCGCTCGCGCAGATCGAAGACGTCAAGAGGAGGGCCCGCGCGCAGCGCGTCGCGCTGCCCGAGTCCGTTGTGGAGGCGGAGGCCAAGCTCCGCGATCCGCAGCTCTTGGAGATCGATCCCACGTTACGCGAGCCGACCGCCGACCTCCCCGGGCCGGGCGCGGACTTGAGCGGACAAGACCTGAGCGGACAAGACCTCTCCGACCGCGACCTCAGCGGGGCCAAGCTCGAAGGCGCGGTGCTCATCGGGACCAACCTCCGCGGCGCCAAGCTCGACGGCGCGAGCCTGCGAGGAGCGATGTTGTTCAAGGCCGATCTCACGGGCGCGAGCTTGAAGAGCGCGGATCTCTCGCTCGCCAACGCGGCCTTTGCCGTGCTCGCGGAGGCGGATCTCCGGGGGGCGCGGCTCGATGACACGTATCTTCAATCCGCCAAGCTCACCCGCGCTCGGCTCGAAGGGGCTCAAGGCACCTTCACCTCGTTCGGCGAAGCCGACATGACGGGCGTCCGCGCCGCCGGGTTCCGCGGCGATCAAATCGAGCTCTCCAAGGCCAAGCTCGACGGGGCCGACCTCCAAGACGCCTCGCTCACCCGCGCGAAGCTCCTCAACGCGAGCGCCAAGGGCGCCGATCTGCGGCGCGCGACGCTCGATCAAACGAGCATGATGGACGCGGATTTGTCGGGCGCGCGGCTCGATCAGGCCCGCGGCCAAAAGACGGTCTGGATGGGCGCCAAGCTCGACGGAGCGTGCTTTACGCTGGCGTGGCTCCGGGGCGGGCACTTCACCGGCGCCTCGGCCAAGGGCACCTCGTTCACCGGCGCCGACCTCCGCGACACCCGGTTTCGAAAGGCGATCCTCAACGACGCAAACTTCTCGCAGAGCAACCTCTTCGGCGCCGATCTCTGCGAGGCCAAGCTCGATCACACGAGCTTCGCCAAGGCCAACCTCTATGACGCCAAGCTGCTCGACGCGGCCGGCCCCAACTGCACGTTCGAGGGCGCCGTCCTCGATCGCGTGCTCTTCAGCGAGCGATGATGACGCGCGACGACCTCGAACGCATGGTCCGTGAAGGCCGAGACCTCGGAGGAGCGGTGATCTCCTTCGATCTCTCGGGCGCTTCGCTCGCCGGGGCGCGCCTCCGCGGCGCACGGCTCCACGGCTCCACGCTCTCGGGCGCGAACCTCCAAGGCGCCGACCTCACCGGCGCCGACGTCACCGGCTGCTCGCTCGCGTCCGCGGACGCAAAAGGCGCTGTCCTCCGCGACCTCATCGCCGTGCGCGCCGACCTCCGAGGGGCCCAGTTGATCGGCGTTGATCTCGGAGGCGCGGACTTGAGCCAAGCCGTGCTCGAAGAGGCGAACCTCACCTCCGCGCGCCTCGCCCAAACGACGCTCCGCTCCGCGTTCCTCGACGGCGCGACGCTCGTGGAGGCCAAGCTCGACGAGACCAAGCTCGATTTGGCCAAGCTGCGCGGCGCGCGCCTCGACGGGGCGTCGCTCGCCAAAGCATCCTTGAACCGCGCGGATCTCTCGGGGGCGAGCCTCCGGGGCGCGTCCATCACCGAGTGCCTGTTCGCGGAGGCCAAGCTCCCGGGCGCGGACATGGAAGGCGCAGAGCTCGATCAGGTGATCTTCTTCCGGGCCGATCTCCAAGGCGCGAAGCTCTCCAAGAAGATGACCGGCGTTGTCTTCGACGAGGCCAAGCTCTCTGCGCTCGACGTCCAAGGCGCCGATCTCAAGCTCTCTGCGCTCGACGGTCACGACCTCTCGGGCGTGGATCTCTCGGGCGCCGACCTCACGCGCGTCTCGCTCAACGGGGTCAAGCTCACGGGCGCGAGCCTACGCGGCGCCAAGCTCGACAGCGCGAGCCTCATGGGGTGTGACCTCACCTCCGTGGACTTTACCGGGGCGACGCTCCGCGGGTGCGTCTTCAGCAACGCTGTCCTCCGCGGCGCGGATCTCCGTGATCACGAGCTCAACCTGCTCCTCTTGCAAGGCGCGGATCTCTCGGGCGCGGATCTCTCGGGCGCTTGCGTCCTGATGTGCATCCTCAACGATGCTCGTTTGGACCACGTGAACCTCACCCGCGCGCTCGTCGACGGGAGCGTCCTCATGGGCGCTTCGCTCGACGGGGTGGTGCTCGACAAAACGGCGTTTGCGGCCGTCAATTTCCGGGGCATCGACCTGCGCTCCCTGCGCTTCCGCGGGATGAGCATGCAGCGGTGTTGCTTCTCCGAGGCCAAGATGGCCGAGATGGATCTGCGCGGGTGTGACTTCACGAGCAGCGATTTCACCAAGGCGGATCTCCGCGCCGTCGACCTCCGCGAGAGCACGTTGAGCCAAGCCAACTTCATCGAGGCCGACATGGAGGGCGCGAACCTCCGCGCGGTGGTGGCCAAAGCAGCGTTCTTTGGGGAGGCCAAGCTCGTTCGGGCGCGGCTCTCCTCGGCGGCGCTCCGCTATGCCACCTTCAGCAAAGCGGACGTGTCCGGCGCCGATCTCGCGGGCGCCGATCTGCGCGAGAGCCAATGGGTCGAGGCCAAGGCGATGGGGGCCTCGTTCGCGGGCGCGCAGCTCCACAACGCCGATCTCTCGCACGGAGACCTCCGCCACGCCGATCTCTCGCGCGCCAACCTGATGCGCGCCAACCTGCACGAAGCGAAGGACGAAGGCGCGGACTACACCGCCGCGATCCTTATCGGCGCGAGGCGCACCGACGAGGCGCGCAGGAAGGCCGAACAATGGACGCCGCCCAAGGCATGATCAAAGGAGCCATGATGGATACGACCACACACAACCGATCGGGGCGCGCGGGTGACAAGGTCCTTGGCCCGGCGGTGGACTACCTCGGGCCCGCGACCGTGGCGGACGCCTCCAAGGCCGATCTCGCGATCGACGTCCCTCACGGCGGCGGCGCAAAGAGGGTCTCGGCCAAACCTGCCTTCTCGTCTCCTTATGAGGCGGTGGAGGGCGACGTGCTCTTGGTCATCGGCGGCCCGAACGGCTATTACGCCATCGGCGTGCTCCACGGCAAAGGCAAGACGACGATCACCGTCCCCGGCGACATCGACGTTCACGCGGCCGGGGGCACGCTCCGCCTGTCGGGTGACAAAGGGGTGACCATCGAGGGGGAGAGCGTCGACGTGCGGGCGCAGAAGCTCAACGTGATCGCGGGCGCCGTCGTCGAGAAGCTCACCACGTTGGTGCAGCGTGTGAGCGAGATGTGGAGCGTGCGCGCGCGCGAGCGGCACACGGTGGTGGACGGCGCCTCGATGGAGAAGGCCAAGACCGCGACCATCCTCACCGAAGAGACGATGAGCATCAACGGCAAGCAGATCCACCTGGGCTGAGGAGACATCATGTTACCCGCATCCAACCGAGGCGCAGGCGGCACCGTTGGGTTCCCCGACGTCTGCAACACGCCCGTGGGGCCCGCCACGGTGCCCATCCCGTACCCCAACTTCGGGCTCAACGCGATGGCCGCGCCGTTCTCGCCGAACATCTTTTTGGGGATGATCCCCGCGCTCAACCTCCTCTCCATCATCCCGCTCACCAACGGTGATCAAGCGGGCCTCGCGCACCCGACGATCATGGGCCCCGCGTCCTTCTTGGTCGGTTGCCTGCGCGTCTTCATCAACCTGCTCCCCTCCATCAACCTCACCACGCCGAGCACCGGGAACAGCATGAACAACCCCCTCGGCGCGGTGCTCATCCCCAGCATCTCGCGCGTGTTCTTCACGCATCGGGCCGCGGGGGCGGAGGGGGGAGATGCGATGAGCGAGCCGCCCGGCGCGAGGCTCATCGACGACGCGCGCGCGGGCGAGCTGCGGCTCGACGCGTGCTCTCCACGCGAGGTCAAAGGCGCCATGCTCGGAGAGGGCGTGGGCTACCTCGATTTACCCGCCTTCAGCGCGGCGCTCCCCACCCGCGCGGCGCGGGCCATCAAGGCGCTCGAGCGCGCGGGGCTCCGTCATCTGGTGATCGATCTGCGCGACAACCCCGGCGGCGACGTGAGCGCGTTTGCCCGCTTCGCGAGCGACTTTTTGCCGAGCGGCAGCGTGCTCGCGTGGCGGCGGGACGCCGACGGCGACGAGATTCCCCTTCGAGCCCAGGGCGACGGCCCTTCTTATCGCTTCGACGTGACGCTCTTGGTCAATCGATGGACCGCCTCGGCGGCCGAGCTGTTCGCGGGCTGTTTGAGATGGCATGGGCGGGCGGCCATCGTGGGTGAGCGCACCTATGGCAAGGGGGTTGGTCGCGCGATCGGCGCCTCGCCCTCGGGGTATGCCGAGGTCGACGTAGCGTGGTTTGCGCTGCCCGGGGGGGAGGCCATCCACGGTGAAGGGCTCTCTCCCGACATCCCTGCTCCCGGCGAGCGGCCCTGCGGCGGCGAGGCGGATCAAGCCCTCGACGCGGCCCGGGCGCTCTCGCACGAGGCGCGGCGATGAGCGGCGAGCGGTCGGCGCAAAAGGGCCTTCGAACGTTCGGCGGCGGCGCTCCGCCCGGGCTCGCGGGCGATCTGCGCGCGATCGAGCGTTTGCCCCCCGCGGTGCGAGAGAGCTTTTGGGAGGTCTTGGAGCCCAATTTGCCTGCGCGCGTGGACGCGCGCGCGGTCGAGGCGACCCACGCTTATTGTGATGCTCGCCGCGTCACCATGAACGATCTCGCCGCGCCGGTGGGGGCTTGTCGCCTGCTCTTTCGGAGGGCGGCCGAGACGGACGCGAGCCCCGACGATCTCCGCGCAGATTTGAAGGCGCTCGTGGGCGAGGGGGCGAGCGTCGAAGAGCCGCTCGTGAGGTGGTATTCGAAGGCGCGGCCGATCCTGCGGCGCGAGCTCGTCTATCTGGCGCTCGCGGACCACGGCGCGCTCGCGACCGGCGTCGATTGGCGGCTCGACATGGTCCGCGCCACGCAGAGCGCCGACATGCTCAACACGCCTATCGTGATCATGACCTTTCGCTACCAAGAGGGCGACGAGAACAAGCGCATCACGCTCCAGCTCGTGCCCGAGGTCATGGAGCAGCTCCAGGCGGCCTGCGCCAAGATCATGCGATGACGATGGGGTGATTGCGCGACCCGCGCGGAGCGGGCCGCCGGTCAGCCCAAGAGCACCTTGCCATTCGCCTTGATGGTCTGGCCGGTGAGCTGCACCGTGCCGCTCGACTGGAGCAGGGCGCGGGCCTGATCGAGCTTGAGCACCGCGTTTTGGAACATGACGCGCGAGAAGGTTTGGGTCGCGGTAAACCCGGAGTTTTGAGCGCCCAGCTTGGCCTCGTTGGTCTTGATGGCGAGCTGCCAAGCGTCGCTCCCGAGCTTGGTGAAGCCGTTGGGGTCCTCTTGAATCTTCATGTACCAGTGGCCCGCCAAGATCTCCGCGGTCTGGGTGACCGTGAGCTCGACGTGCTTGGCGTCGCCTTTGATCTTGTCCTCGGCGTCGAGGAAGATCTTCTTGCCCACGGCCTTGGCCTTGAGCGTGATGTCTTTGGTCTCGGACTCGAGCTCCATCTCGTCGTCGGAGAGCGCGGTGAGCTTGCCTGTCCCGACCACGGTGGGGCGGTGCTTGGCGGTGAGCTTCACGTTGTCGTCACCGACGATGTCCACGTCTTTGCCGGAGATCAGGACCTCCTCTTTGCCGGCCAGCTCAACCACCTTGGGGGACGTGATGCGCACCTCTTTGTTGCCCGCGATGAACACCTTGCCCCGCGAGCTCTTACGGCCCTTGCCCAAGATCATGACGGTCTTCGCCCACACGAGGACGTCGTCCTCGCCGAAGACCTCCGTGCTCGAATCGGAGCCGATGACGTGCATGGGGCGGCCCACCGTGAGCGCGTGCGCGGTGAGGTTTTGGCCGGTCACCGCGGCGCGAGGCTCGGAGTTGGTCACGACCGTGGCGCCCGCGGTCCAGCGCGCTTGCATCTTGGCTTTGGCGCGGAAGCGCTCCACAGCGCCCAAGACGGCGATGATGGCGCTGATGATCATGTTGATACCGGCCATGCCGGTGCGCGCGTTGTCGATCCCGATCTTGGCGCGGCGGAGGTCCTGCGCCTCGGTGCCGTACGCCTGCTTCAGCTCGTTGGCATAGGCGTTGTTCTTGTTGATCGAGTCTTGTCGCTTCGTGTCGAGCGAGGTGCACGCGTCGCACGTGAGCGCGTTGAGGAGCGCTTGGTATTTGGTATTGCTCGCCGTCCACCGGCCGGAGGAGTCTTTGGTGCCGAGCTGGCTGAGGAGCGCGTTCTCGCGGTTGGCTTTGTACGCGGTGGGGCCGAGCTTCTCGGGGCTGTTGTTCCACGCGGTCATCTTCGCGTCGATGTACGCTTGGCGGCTCGTGTATTGAGCCTTCTCCGCGGCGCTCAGCGCGTCGTATTCGGCGCCGAAGGCGGTTTGCTTGTCGGCGTCGGGGGTGAGCGCGGCCTTGGCGGCGTCGTGCCAGAGGGCCTTTTGCCGGGCGGCCCACTCGGCGTCCATGGCGGGAGCGTCGTTGATCGTCGAGGTGGTGCTCGGGTTCTTGAGCTTCTCGGCCGCGAGCCACTCCTGCTTCCACTGCGTCGCGAGCTCGGCGTTCTTTTGGGTGATGTACGCTTGCAGGTCGTATTCGGCGAGGGCGTTGTCGCAGTCGTTCTGCATCACCTTTTCGAAGTTGATGTTGCCGCCCTCGCGGTTCACCAAGATGATGCCGTTGCGATCTTCCATCACGCCGATGAGCGAGAGGTACGCCGCGTCGCTGGCCGTGGACGCGTCGTTGTATTCGTCGAGCGAGGCCTTGAGCGTGTCGTATTCGGCCTGCGTGATGTTGTTGGGGGCCTGCGCGGCGAGCAGGGCCTTGAGCTCGGCGTACCCCTTCTCGCGGCACGCTTTGCACTCCTTTTGCGCCTTGTCCACCTTGACGATGGCGTCTTTGGCCGCCTCGATCTTCTCCTTCTCTTCGATGGTCATCTGCCCGAGGGCCGCGTCGAGCGCGGCCTGCGTGATGCCGAGCAGGCCGTCGAGCACCTTGCCGCCGGTGTTGATGAAGTCAAACACACCTGGGAACGCGGCCGTCTTGACGATGACGTGCGAATAGAGCATGTCGATGATGGTGCTGAACGTCGCGCCGAACAGGCCAAAGGCCGACATGCCCGACGCGGCGACCGTGGTCTTGGCGCCGCTCGTGGTCAAGATGGCGCCGTCCTCGGGGGCGTTGCGATACCCGAGCTGAAACACCGTATCGGACTGCGGGGTCGAGAGCTTGATGCGCTGGCCGTCCTCGTTGTCGTCGATGTTGATCTCGTTGCCCGCGCCCGTACGGATGATGTTCCGCGTGGCGTTGCCGGCGGTGACCGGGCTCGCGGTCTGCGGGTTGGGCGCGGTGCCGGCGATCATGGGCCTGTCGGGGTCGCCCTCGACGAACGTGAGCGCGACCTCGACGCCGGTGCGAAGGGGGAAGTGCATGCCATAGCCCGGGCCCGCGTGGGGCTGGAGCATGCGGACAGGCCTCGACGCTTGGCCCTCGCCGCGCTCGGCCGTGTCGAAGAGGAACTTGACCTTGTAGCGGCCATCGTCGTCGAGCTCGGCGTATTGGCCCCTCGACGCAGAGTCGATGACGCCGGTGAGCACGCCGTTCACGCGCGGCTTGGGCGTGACGCGGGGCGGGCGATAGGGCTGATCGAGGGGGAGGGCGTGAAAGGTGTTGGCGTACGAAGGGCCCTCTGAGGCGGCGAGGCCCAAGACCGGGTTTTTGGCCGTGTGCGTCACCTCGGTGATCACGAGATCGATGTCGCCCCACGGGTGATCGAGCAATTTCCGGCGCGATCCGCCGATCAACGTAGCGATGTCGCTCGCCCCCTTATAGACGCGGCGCGAGGCGAGCTGCTCTTCGATACGGATCTTCGCGAGCTTGTCGCCCTCTTCTTGGGTCTTGAAGTGCGCGCCATATTCGATGATGCGCCCGCCGAGCTGGGTCCTGGCGCCGGCGGCCGCGATGAGGTCGACGCCGGGTGTGCGGTAGTTGTAGTCGCGCACCACGTATTGGCCGGGGACGAGCCGTGTGCTCGTCTCCAGGTGAAAGACGTCGCGCCGCTCGCCGCGCGCGCGGAAGATGGCTGTCTCGGCGCCCTCGACCAGCGTAAAGCCCGCGTTTTTGTCGGTGAAGATCATCACCTCGTGATCGCCCCGCTGTTCGAAGAAGAAGCTCACGCCCGCGTGCTCGGTGAGCCGCGAGAGGAAGGCGAGGTCGGTCTCTTTGTATTGCACGATGAATTCGCGCTTCGGGTACTGGTCGTAGAGGCGAAACGCGAAGTCGTCGCCGGCCACGAACCCCCACGCTTGGAGCTTTTTGCCGATGAGCTCGGGCAGGGTCACATCCATGTAGACGTCGAGCGTCTCTTGCAGCGTGAGCCGGAACGCCCGCGGGACGAAGCGGATGCGATACGTCATGTGCATCGTCTCGGTGTCGAGCTGATCGTCCACCGACGCGATCATCCCGGAGAGCCTGCGGATCTCGGCCCCTCCGCGTTCGAAGACGAGCGTCGCGTCCGCGCCCGCGAGCGCGTCGCTGTCGAGCCCGTGAGCGTCGGAGAGCACGGCTAGGATGGTGAAGTCGAAGAGCTTGGAGATGGCCTCTTGGCCCTTCACCTCCGCGACCAAGATGGCGCCTTCGGGGAACGCGCGGGACTCGAAGCGGACGGAGATGTGGTCGTTCATGGCTCTTGCTCCGCAGGGATTTTTCGCTCGAAATCGGCCCAAATGCGTTTGTCGTTCCGGCAGTCGTAGGCGCGGCACACGCCGGGCCTGTGGTGATAAACACCGCAGCGCCCACCTTCGTTGTGGACGCAATATCCGCTCTCGGCCTGTGCGATCCGGTAAGGGCGCGCGTAGTCCCACCGGACCACGCGCTCGTCGAGGTCTTGCACGGAGAGGGGGAATTGGAGGGCGCAGCACCGCGCTTTGCAGATCGGGATGAGGCTCGCGCAGTCGATGTCGGGCAGGTCCGTGAGCGCGTATTTGTCGGGGATGTCGGTGACCTCGACGGCGGCCTCGTGCTTGGCCTGATCGTTCTCGCGCGCGAGGGCGAGGCGCTTCTTCTTTTCGTACGCGGCGAGGGGTAGGTGGCCTTCGCCGACGAGCGTCTCCATCATCGCGTTGACCGTCGCCGACAGCTCGGCGAGCTTGGCCTTGGTCTGCATGTCGACGACGTGCAAAAACCGCAGCGCTTCGCGCAGATCTTCGGGCTCGGGCTTGGTGGGTTGCGGCGGGGCCGGTGCTCGCTCGGGGTCGTCGCCTGACACGGCGTTGACTCTACACAAAGCAAGGGCAGCCTGTCCCGCGTTTTCTCTCCCATCCTTGACGCAGTCGCGGGGTCTCGGTATGTGGGCAGCGTGAGCCTCGAAGCGTTCGGTGTAAGGGACCTGCGGTGCCTTGCGGACACGGGCCTCGTCCCGATCCGCAAGTTGACGCTGCTGGTCGGCCAGAACAGCTCGGGCAAGAGCACGTTCCTCCGCGCACTGCCGCTGCTCCGCCAAAGCGTGGAGCGGGGCCGGAACAGCCCGATTCTGTGGCACGACAAGCGCTTTGTCGATTTTGGCTCCCT
>CAYTJL010000208.1:13493-17118 GCA_964437785.1 uncultured Polyangiaceae bacterium | reverse complement strand
AGCCCCTTGAGCCCCAGCCACTCCCGGCCGGCCAGCGCCAAAAAGGCATCTTTGGCGGAGCCCATGGCGCACGCCACGCCGAGCGCCTCCAGCACCGTGGACTTGCCACATCCGTTGGGGCCGACGATCAACGTGATGGGCGCGAGCCCTTCGAGGCGCCCTTGTTGGACGCCCCGAAGGTGCTCGATCTCCAGCGTCGTAATCATCCGATCAACGCTCGATCACCACCGCGAGCGCCTCGCCGCCGCCGATGCAGAGCGTGGCGAGCCCGCGCTTTTTGTTCTGGTCTTTCATGGCGAAGAGCAGCGTGGTGAGGAGGCGCGCGCCCGTGGCGCCGATGGGGTGGCCGAGCGCCACAGCGCCGCCGCGCACGTTGACCCGTTGCGGATCGATGCCGCAGAGCTGATTGACCGCCATGGTCACGACCGCGAACGCCTCGTTGATCTCCCAGAGATCCACGTCTCCAACGCTGAGATTCATCTTGGTGAGCGTAGTCTTGACGGCGTCCGCGGGAGCGGTGGTAAACCAGATAGGGTCTTTGGCAGCGCCGCCGTACCCCGCGATCCGCGCGAGCGGCGTGAGGTTATGCGCCTTGACCGCCTTCTCGCTCGCGAGCACGAGCGCGCTCGCGCCATCGTTGATGGATGAGGCGTTGGCCGCGGTGATGGTCCCGTCCTTTTGGAAGGCCGGTTTGAGCGACGCGAACTTCTCGGGGCGGCCCGCGGGCGGCCCCTCGTCCTCCGTCACCAAGAGGGCATCACCCTTCTTTTGAGGCACGCTCACGGCGGCGATCTCGGCCTTGAACATGCCCTCTTTTTGCGCGGCGAGCGCGCGGCGGAAGCTCTCTTTGGCGAACTCGTCCTGCGCCTCGCGCGAGAACTTGTACTCTTTGGCGCAGATCTCGCCGCAGTTGCCCATGTGCATGTTGTTGTACGGATCCCACAGGCCGTCGTGGATCATCCCGTCGGTGACCGCCTGGTTGCCCATGCGATAGCCGGCGCGCGCGCCGAACATGTAATAAGGCGCGCTCGACATCGACTCCATGCCTCCGGCGACCACGATGTCCGCGTCGCCGAGGACGATGGACTTGTAGCCCAGGATGACCGCCTGCATGCCGGAGCCGCAGACCTTGCCCACCGTGGTGGCGGGCACGGTGTTGGGGATGCCCGCATAGATGGCCGCTTGGCGCGCGGGGGCTTGGCCCACGCCCGCGGTGAGCACGTTGCCCATGAAGACCTCGCCCACCTGCTCGGGAGCGACCTTGGCGCGCTCGAGCGCGGCGGAGATCGCAGCGGCGCCGAGCTTGGGAGCAGGGAGCGAAGAGAGCGATCCGAGGAACGCTCCAATGGGCGTACGGGTCGCAGAGACGATGTAGACGGGCTCGGAACGAAGCATGGCGCACCTCCGGTCACGCTCGGCGTACTCCTTCGCGCAGGCGGTCGCAACCGCCCTTCGCGCGCCCATGATACCGTCGCCCCCGCCATGACCTCCCCCGACGACCGCGCAACGCTCGACGCCGAGCTCGCCGAGGCCGAAGCCGACGTCACGCGCATCCGCGAGCAAAACAAAGCGCTCTCGGACGGCTTCCGCGAAGACCCGACCGAGGACAACCGCGAGCTGCTCCGCCGCGGCGCGGCCTCGTTGAGCGCCGCGCGCGACCGCGTCGACAAGGCCAAAGCCGCGATCGAGCTCTTCGAAACCACAGGATCGACGCGCGGCCTCTTGGCCAAAGACGGGCAGGTGGTCGGCACCGTCGCGGTCGCGATCCCGCCGGGAACGAGCCGCGAAGCGCGCGAGCGCGCGATCGACGACGCGCTCTCGAACGACCTCCACCGCGCCGCCGATTCGCTCGGCGCCGTGCTCGCCGCGTCCCCCACGAGCTACACGCGCGAGCGGCCCGGCCGTGACGGCGAAGGTCGCACTGTGCTCGAAGTGTGCGGCCGTGTGGAGGGCGATCGCCTGGTCCCCGCCGTCTCTCGCGGGGCGGCTCGGCGATAATACGCCCTCACCGTTCGACACGTTCTTGCCTTCTCCCGCTTACCTTGAAAACCTAGGCGTCTATGCGCCGCATTTCTTTGGCTGGGTCCCTCGCGGGGTCGGTCCTCTTCTTCGGGGCCTGCTCGCTCATCAACGCACCCGATGAGGTGAAGCCCCCGGACACGTCGGGCGGCGGAGGAATGGGCACGTCAACCTCGTCGTCCTCGTCGTCGTCGAGCGGCGGCTGCACGAACGACATGGATTGCCCGGCTCCGTCGGACCAGTGCAAGCTCGCGCGCTGCGACGCGACGCACACGTGCGTCGAAGATCAAAAGCCGAACAACACGCCGTGCAACGACGGCCGCTTCTGCACCGACAACGACGTCTGCTCGAACGGCACGTGCATGGGCGGCGATCCGCACCCGTGTCCGCCCTCCACGCCGTGCGTGATCGCAACGTGCGACGAGGCGCTCGCGCAGTGCGCGGAGACCCCCAAGCCCGACGGATCGATCTGCGATGACAACGATCTCTGCACGGCCACCAGCACGTGCGCCGCGGGCGCCTGCGTCCCCGGGCCGAGCTGCATGAGCGACGAGTGCAACGACAGCGTCTGCGATCCCGCGGTGGGCTGCGTGAAGACGCCCAAGGCGACCGGGACCGCGTGCGGCAACACCGCGTGCTCGACCGGACAGTGCGACTCCGAGGGCAAGTGCCTCATCACGCCGATCAACCAAGGCGGCCCGTGCGACGACGGGTTGTTCTGCACGGCGAGCGACTTCTGCGACAACTTGGGCAAATGCGTGGGCTTCGGCACGCCGTGCGTGAACCCCGCGCCGTGCGTGCTCGCGACGTGCGACGAGGCCAGCGACACGTGCGGCGTCATGGCCATCCCCAACGGCGAGCTCTGCGACGACGGCGACGCCTGCACCTCGGGCGAGACGTGCAACAACAACGCGTGCAACGGGGGCGTGCAGTCGTCCATCTTGTTCGCCGACAACTTCGCGAACCTCAACGCGCAGGGCTGGTCGCTCGGCCCTGAGTGGCAGATCGGCAACGTCGTGCCTTGGGCCGGCCCGTTTCCCTGCTGCGGGATGTCACAAGATCCGACCGCGGACTACGACGGTGATGGCAAGGTCGCGGGCGTGCAGCTCGGCAACATCGCGACGCTCGCATCGCCGAGCCCCATCCACGTGCCGTATTACCTCACGAGCCCGCTCATCGACGTCTCTCCGGCTCCGGGCCCGCTCTACTTGAGCTTCTATCGCTGGCTCAACAGCGACTATCCGCCGTTCATGCGCAACACCGTCGAGGTGTCGACCGACGGCGGCGCGAACTGGAACATCATCTACAGCAACGACGGCCAGGGCGTCACCGGCGACTCCGCGTGGACGTTCTTCGCGTACGACGTCACGGCGTACAAGAGCGCGACGTTCCAGTTCCGCTTCAGCTTCGACATCGGCAGCAACGGCGTGTACCAGTCGCCGTCGTGGAACATCGATCACGTGCGCGTGCAGACCGCTCCCTGCGGGCAGTGACGATGGGGGGACCTCAAAGGTCCCCCCAAACCCCCCCGGCGCTGAAGGATGGAGATCCAGGTCCCCCCAAACCCCCCCGGCGCTGAAGGATGGAGATCCAGGTCCCCCCAAAC
>CAYTJL010000208.1:0-13393 GCA_964437785.1 uncultured Polyangiaceae bacterium | reverse complement strand
CCCCCAAACCCCCCCGGCGCTGAAGGATGGAGATCCAGGTCCCCCCAAACCCCCCGGCGCTGAAGGATGGAGATCCCGCTCCCCCCAAACCCCCCCGGCGCTGAAGGATGGAGATCCCGCTCGACAAAGAGCGGCGAAGGTCCCCTCGTGCATGATCGCTGAAGAGACCTAATTACCGCTTGAGCGCGAAGAAGATCGCCGCGGCCGTCGCGACCGCGGCGATGATCCCCATCACCACGAGCGCGATCGCGTTGCCTTGAGGCTCGGCGCCCGTGGGCGGCGGGATCGACTCGAGGATGGTCGCGTCCTCGAACGTGACCGTCATCCGCATCGACGCGAAGAAGTGCATGAGCCGCTGCGTGAGCTCGCGGTACTTCTTCACGTCGAGCGGCACGCGCGCGCCGCGGAAGCGCCTCGCGTGGAGCGCCTCGACGTGCTCGAACGTGCGAAGCTCGACCGTCTGCTTCTCGGTGTTGGTCGAGCCGATCACGATGGTGGGCCCGTTCACCGGGATGAGCTTGATGTGCTGCACCGCGAGCTTGCCGCCCGCGGTCGACGGGCCGTCGGGCGCCGAGAGCTCGACCTTGTGGTGCACCGGACCTTGCAAACCCGCCGCGAAGCTCCCGCCGAAGAGCTCCGCCAAGCTGAGCTGCTTCGCCGCGATCTGCGTGTATTTGACGTTCTTCGGGGCGTGGCTCACAGGACGAGCGCGAGGGTAACACCGGGGGTGTCAAACGGAAAACACGCGACATCTCATCGAGGGCGCCGATGCCCTTATGATGCGCGCCGATGGCTTCGATCCTGGGCGTGGTCCGCGATCTCGATCGCCTCCGTCAAATCTACGTGGTGCTCGTGCGGCACGGCTTCGGCGAGGTCGCGCAGCGGCTCGGGTTCGGCGGCAAGCGGAGCACGCCCGCGCTCCCCGAGAAGGGCACGAGCGAAGCGCCCGACATCGAGGTCGCCGAGGCCGAGGTCAAGCGCGGCGAGGACGAGCGCTCGACGCTCTCGCTCCCCGAGCGCCTGCGCATGGTGCTCATGGACCTCGGCCCGTCGTTCGTGAAGCTCGGCCAGATCGCGTCCACGCGGCCCGACGTCATCCCCGCCGAGTGGATCAAGAGCCTCAAGAAGCTCCAAGACAAGGTCAACCCGCTGCCCTTCGCGGACATCAAGGCCGCGGTCGAGACCTCGCTCGGCCGCCGCATCGAGGACGTCTTCGATCGCTTCGACGAAGAGCCGCTCGCCGCGGCGTCGATCGGCCAGGTGCACCGCGCGCGGCTCTTGACCGACGAGGGCCCGCGCGAGGTCGTCGTGAAGGTGCAGCGGCCCGGCGTGCGCACCACCGTCGCGAGCGACCTCGAGCTGCTCCACGCGCTCGCGGGCTTCATCGAGCGCGCGATCCCCGAGTCCAAGCTCTACTCGCCCGCGGGCCTCGTCGATCAGTTCGACCGCGCGATCACGAGCGAGCTCGACTTTCTGTTGGAGGCCGAGCACGCCGAGCGCTTCCTCAAGAACTTTCAGGGCAGCTCCGTCGCGCGCTTCCCGCGGCCGTTCCGCGCGGCGTCGTCCAGGCAGGTGCTCACGCTCGAGTTCTTGCCCGGCAAGAAGGTGTACGACGCGATCCGCGACGACGGTCACTCAGGGCCCGCGATCGCCAAGACCAGCGTCGGGGTCATCATCAAGATGATCTTCGAGGACGGCTTCTTTCACGCCGATCCTCACCCCGGCAACATCCTCATCTCGGGCACGCCCGAGGCTCCCGTGATCGGCCTCGTCGATCTCGGCATGGTCGGGAGGCTCTCGCCGGAGCTCCGCGATCGCACCGTCGATCTGATGATCGCCGCCGTGCGCGAGGACACGACGGGCGTCGCGGACGCGCTCTATCAGATTGGCACGCCCACCAAAAAAGTAGACATGCGCGCGTACCGCGCCGAGGTGAGCGTGCTCGCCGAAAAATACGTGGGCAAGCCGCTCAAAGAGATCGATCTCGCGGCCATGCTCGCGGACCTCGTGCGCGGCGCGAACAAATACGGCATCGAGATCCCGCCGGACTTCCTGCTCGTGGGCAAGGCGCTCATGACCATCGACGGCGTCGGCAAGGAGATCGATCCCGACCTCGACGTGATGGGCGAGGCGCGACCGTTCTTCATCGATCTGCTGAAGCGCCGCTACTCGCCGGAGCGCATCACCACCGAGCTCTTCCGAGGCGTCGAGCGCCTGAGCGTCGCGGCGTACGATCTGCCGCAACAAACGCGCGAGATCCTCGAAGATTTGAGGCTCGGACGGCTCTCCATCAACACCGCGGATCGCGAGGCCGCGAGGGCGGTCGAGCGCGCGGGGCTCGCGGTCTACGGCGGGCTCGTGATCGCGTCGCTCCTGTTCGGCGGCTCGGTGGTGCTCGCGTCGGGGAGGCGCGATGAGGTCGGCTACGTGATGCTCGCGCTCGCCGTGATCGGCTTCTTGATCACCGCGCTGCGCGACACGCTGCGGCGGTTCCGGCGGCGCTGACGGCCAACTCGCTAACCCCAGAGCCGATGCGTGGGGAAGGGCTCGTCGTCGAAGGGCGGGAGCTTCACCGATGTGAGCTCGGTGGCGATCGCCGCGAGCGCAGGCTGCCCGTCGATCGATTCGAACACCCGGACCGTGCGCTCATCGGGATCGATGAGCCAAACCCACTTCACGCCCTCACGGGCATAGAGGGGGAGCTTCACGAATCGATCCTCGCGCGTCGTGGTCGAGGAGAGGATCTCACAGCACCAATCAGGGCGAATGGTGATGGGGTTCTCGTCGGGGAGCGCCGGGATGCTGTTCACGCGGAAGCCGGAGAGGTCGGGCACGACGAGCCGCGCGCCAAACCGGATCTCGGCTTCGACCTCGATCCACCACCCGCGGCCGTATTGCTCGACGTCGTAGGCGCTGAGGGCGAGGAGGCTATTTTTAGCGGCGATTCGATGAAGCCGCGCGGGCCTCGACATGGTGTGAAGGAGACCAGGCTCCAAGATCTCCCCCGTGATCCCCTCGGGCAACGCGCGGATCCGCTCGTATAGCTCTTGAAAGCTGGGGAAATGAGGGGCGAGCGCAGTCACCCAAGGAGCGTATCGCAAAGCGACAAAAAAGAACAGCGCGTAGGGCCTGAGCCCCACGCGCTGCCTCAACGAGAGCAACCGCCCTTTACTTGACGATGTTGCCGATGAGGAGGAACGCGATGACCCACGCGAAGAGGACGAGCGACTCGATGAGCGCCAGACCGAGGATCATCGGGGTCTGGATACGAGCAGCCGCGCCGGGGTTGCGCGAGATGCCTTCGAGGGCAGCGCTCGCCGCGCGGGACTGGCCCATGGTGCCGCCGAGAGCTGCGATGCCGATCGCGAAGCCGGCCGCGGCAGCCACCCACTTGTTCGAGTCATACTTGTTGGCACCCGCCTCCTGCGCGAACGCCATGGCAGGCACGAGCACCAGCGTGGTAGCCAGCGCAAGAATGACCGACAGCTTGCTCTTCAGCGACATCTCTGCTCCTTTCAACCACCGGTCGGTCCAGCCGCCCCGGCTTGTTCCGTCTTTTAAAGAGGTCCACCTCGGGACCTCATTTGAACCATCCGAGTGGGCGGTCCGTTATCTCCGCGCCGCCCTCTAGATCGAATCCACTCCGTTGACCAGCCCTTTTCTCAAAGAATGTTGAACAGGGCCGGTCGAGCGACCCGCGAACGCGGAGTCGCGACCAACGTTGACAGCCTCAGTGCTCCGCGTGCTCGGTCGCGAGACCGATATAGATGCTCGACAAGAGGCAGAACACCAGCGTCTGCACCAAAATGACGATGATGGCGAGGAACATCAGCGGCACCGGCACGAGGAACGCCACCATGCCGAGCACGATGGTTCCGACCAAGTGATCGAGCGCCATGTTGATCATCAAACGAATCGAGAGCGTCACCGGCCGAACGCAGGTGGAGATGACCTCGATAGGGAAGATGAGCGGCGCGAGGTACCACTTGGGGCCGGCGAGGTGCGCGACGTACCCCCAGCCATTCTCCTTCAGACCCCAGTAATTGAAGCTCAAGAACACGAGCACGGCGCAGCCGAGCGTGACGTTGAGGCTCGACGTGGGCGGGCTGAACCCGGGGATGAGCGTGAGGCTGTTGGAGAAGAAGATGAAGAGCGCCGAGCCGCCGATGAGGCCGAAGTAGCGCTTGGCGTTGCGCGGCCCCATGACGTCCTTCGCCATGTCGTAGAAGTAGCCGAGGAACGCCTCGAAGAACGTGCGCGCGGAGAGCGTCTCGTCGGGCACGACCGCGTCATCGAGCTTGCGCAGCTCGGCGCGGACGCCGGAGGCCATCATCACCACGAACGCGATCACGAGGAAGCTCATGAAGATGGGCTCGAGCCCACGGTAACTGACGTCGTAACCCCCGTTCGGGTTGACGACGGCCTTCATGAAGCTCTTCCCCAGCGCGTGCGAGTTCTCGCGCAGCACGGGGAAGCGGGCCAGGAAATACGTGAGGAAGCTCGTATGCTCGGGCATGGCTATCGATCTCGATCGCGGCGCCCCTTTACCACATCTCTCCGCGATTGGGCGTTCCTTGTTCGACTCGAAAAATCTTCGCGTCGTTCCTCGCGATTCTCGGGGGGCTCCGAGGGTCGCGGGCCGAAGAGCGAGCCGATGGTGATGCCGATGGGCAGCGCGCCGTAACCGACGGCGAGCGCGAGGCCGGAGACGTAGCCGCTCTTCAAGATGAGCCACACGCCGCCGAACAGCGCGACCAGCTTGAGCACCGCGACGATGCCCCACGGCGCGCTCGATCCTTTGCCTGCGACGAAGGCTTGGCCGAGCCGCGCGAACACCATCAAGTTCGCGACCGCGAGCGCGCCGCCGATGGCCACGCCGATCCCGCTCTTTACGCCGAACGTCGCGAACGCGCCGATGGCGAGGCACAGCGCGGCCGCGACGACGGAGAGGATCGCCGCGCGCATCGGGCCCTTCTCTTCGGCGGGGGATTCGGCCGCCGGAGGGGCCTCGGCGCCGTCGTCGTCGCCGCGGTGAGGGGGCTCGTCGCGATCGTCGTCGTCCGCACGTTCATGCTCGTCGCGATCGCTCATGCTCGATCCTTCGTGTCGCTCGTAGGGGACTCGCGATCGCTCGACGAGCCCTCGCCCGCACGATCCTCTTTGTCGCCGTCGTCTTTGTCGCCGTCGTCTTTGTCGCCGTCGTCTTTGTCGCCGTCGCGCTTTCGTTCGTCGAAGAGGGGCGCGGGGTTGCCCTGCTCGCGCTCTTCGCGATCCGTGATGACGCGCATCTCTTTGCTCGCGCGGAGCACCGCCTTGATCGCGGCGCCCACGCCGAAGAAGAAGCCGAGCACCATCAGCACGGGCGCGGTGTGCAGCTTGTCGTCGAGCCAGCGGCCGCCGAAGAAGCCGAGCGCGACGGAGAGGACGATCTCGATCCCCACGGTCGCGTAGCTGTTGCTCAGCGCTTTGTAGCGGTCCTGCACGGCGAGCCCCGCATAGAACGGGCGTGCGTGCCGCGCAATCGCAATCACCGCCGCGCGCGGCGCCGGTACAGGAGGCGAAACACAGGCAGCCCGTCGGCGATCGCGCGGTGCTCGCGCGGGCTCCTCGCGCCGAACGGATTTTCGACGAGATGAGGATCTCCGTCGACGTCGCCGAACGGCTCGAGCTCGTGGTGCTCGGCGAGGATCTCGCGATAGAGCGCCGCGCGCTCTTCGACGTCGGTCTGCACGAACACGACGCCTCCGTCGATGAGCAGCCGCGCCATCTGCGCGACGAGATCGTCGCCCATCACGAGCCTTTTGCGATGGCGCTTCTTCCACCACGGATCGGGGAAGTGAAGGAAGAACGCGGCGATCGAGGCGTCGGGCGCGAGGCGGTGGAGCACCTCGCGCGCGTCCGCGTTGAAGACGCGCGCGCGTGATCCGAGGCCGCGCGAGGTGAGCCGCGCGTCGACGATCGCCGCCCATTTGGTGCGGATCTCAAGCCCGATGAGGCGCGACGAAGGGCTCGCCGCCGCGCGTTCGAAGAGAAATCCGCCGCGCCCGGGGCCGATCTCGATCTCGATCGGACCCTCGCGGCTCGTCACCAGCGCGCGCGCTTCGATGGGGCCGTCATCCTGCACGCGCGCCGCGTGCGCGTACGGATGATCGGGCCTCGGGTGGCGCTTGGGATGTCCGACGGACGGAGCGGAGGGATCTTGATCGGCCATGCGGAGCGCCCCCCGCTCGCACTGTGGCCATCGGGAGGCAAGCCGTCAGCGACCGCCGAGCTTGAGCAGGATGCGCGCCCTGGCGAAGCTCGCGCTGATGCCGATTTGGCCTTCTTGTTTGGTCAGGTCGTCGAAGAGCGCGGCGACCGCGGCGTGATCCATGGTCTTGCCGGTGACCCCCACGCGCTTGGCCGCGGCGCCCAAGACCTCACGCGACTTCTCTTCGCCGAGGGCGGAGGCGAGGAACGGGATGAGGTCGTCGATTGAGACGTGCTTGTCGAGCTTGGGGAGCCCCGTTGGCGTGAGCTCCTCTCGGCGCGTCCGCGGGAGCCCCGTCGGCGTCGGCTCCTCTTTACGGCCGGTGCTGCTGGCCGCGCCTTTGGGCGACGACTTGGGCTTGGTGGCCTCTTTGTTCTGCGATGAGTCGGGCTCACTGGGCTTGCCCCAGGTCGAGCGCTGCCGCGCGAACCGCGCCGCTGCCCCAACTACACCAGGCTCCCGAGCGAGCTCGTCCAGGACGGCATTGGCTTGATCGGGAGAGAGCTCCTCGTCCTTGATTCCAAGCCTTTGAATCGCTGTCGTAACGGCAACATCACTCTTGTCACGACCGAGCGTGGGCGTGAGGAGAGTGGCAATTGTGTGAGCGCGGACCATCGGGTCTCCCCGTATCCCTATCCGTTGGGGAAAGCCAGAATTTTGAAGCCTTTTTTCTAGGGGCTTCGAGAAATATTTCGTCCAAACGAGCCTTATTCCGTCCGCGCTTTGACGATGGACTTTCCCTCCCTCTATCAAGCGCGGCTGTCCCGGTGTTAGAGGGTGATCCGCAGTCGTGTGGAACACCTCCAGCAGCGGGCAAAGCGCATGAATCAACACATTCCCCATCGTCATGTGATCGCCGGAGGGCTGCTGTTTGCGAGCGCGTGCGCGCCTTCTTTGCCTGCGACCGCGCCGGAGGCGCCCAAGACGAGCTTTGCCCGCCTGCACGTGCGGGCGTTCGAAGCGGAGGCGATCGACCCGGTCTCCGCGGACGGGTACTTCGATCTGCTCGACGGCGCGGTCGCCGCGCCCGCTTCGCCCGACGCGTTGGCCGCCGCGATCGCCGCCGTGGACGCGCTCGTGACCGCGGACTCTTCGGGCTTCGACGATCTCGGCGCGCACGCGATGGCGTTTCGATCGCGCGACCTCGCGCCGGTCGTGGTCGATCGGCTTCGCCGCGCCTGGGCGGCGGCCTCGGCGAGCGCGCCGATCCGCGGGAGGATCGCGTCGGCGCTCTACCAGCTCGCGCTCTTCACCGGCGATCGCCGCGCCGCTTCGGTGTGGGGGCAGCGCCGCGGCTGCGCGCGCTCCGCTGCCTTGATCGGCCCGCTCGCGTTCCCGCCGCTCCAGGCGCTCGACGCGCCCTCGCCGATCCAGCACGCGGCGCCGCTCGCGTCCTCGTACGCGGGCATCGCGCCGTTCTCGTCGCGCGTCGTGCCCATCGCGATCGAGACGGACCGCTGCCAGCTCGACACCAACGTCGCGACGCACCTGCAAGGGCTCCGCGCGCTGGTCGTCGACGTCACCGTGCCCAAGGCAGAGACGATCCATCTCGCGCTCACGAGCACGTCCGCGGCCGTGGTCGACGCCGGCGGCGTGACCGTGATCCGAAGGGGATTCGAAGCGGGCGGTCGCGCGGTGACCAAGCTCGGTCGCGTCGACGTCGCCGACGCGGGTGTGCTCCGCGTCGTCGTGCGCGTCGCGAACAAAGCGGACGGCGGCATGATCGAGCTCGACGTCCTCGACGAGAGAGGCGAGCCCCTCGTCACCCGCGCGCCCGCGGCGGGAGACGCGGCCACGGTGACGGCGGTCAACCCGCGGCCGATCGAGATCGCGCCCTCTTCGCCCGACGCGCGCGCGCTCGCGGCCGCGGCGCTGATGAGCCTCGGCGAGCACCGCGCGGCCGAGCACCTCTTGGAGACGCGCGATCTCGGGAAGAAGATCAGCGCGAGCGAAGAGCTCCTCTACGCGCGCGCGGTCGAGGGCGCGGACGATCTCCCCGACACCAAGCAGATCGAGCGCGTCCGCTCCGCGATCGATCGCGCGCTCACCGCGCTGCCTTCGTCGTGGGAGGCGCGCGTGGGGCACGCGCGGGCGACGGAGCGCCGCAAGGGCGTGGGCGAAGGCGTCACCGATGCGCTGCGCGAGCTCGGCGCGGCGCCGCGCGCGGAGGGGGCGCCCCCGCCTCCTGCGGACGCGCTCTCGCCCGCGAAGAACCGCATGATCGCGGCCTACGCCGCGGCGCTCGCGCACCGCGCGCAGATCCTCGACGTGATGGCGGGCGCGTACGACGAGCTCGCGCGACAGGCCCCGGGCTCGTCGCTGCTCGCGCTCGTCGACGCGCGGATCCATGGGCGCACCGGCATGGATTGGGTGAAGGCCGCGTGCCTCGGCGGCGGCGATCGATCCGACACGCGCTGCCTCGAAGCGCACGCGGCGCGGCGCGACTACGGCGCGGCGTTCGCCGAGCTGGAGAGGCTCCGCGTGCTGCGCGGCGGGCCCACCAACCTGCGCGATTGGGAGACGTCGCTCCGCGTGATGTCGGGCGATCTCGACGGCGCGCTCAAGGTCTACGACGCGATGGCGCCGGCCGAGCGGCGCATGCTCGACGTGCTCGGCTTCGCGGTGGGGCGCGGCGCGCTGCAGGACGCGAAGACCAGGCTCGATCGCGATCTCGTGACCGCGCGCGACGCGCCGTTTTCGATCTTGTCGCTGCGCAAGTCCATCGCCGTCGCGGGCGGCGCGGGCGGGGTCGATCCGATCCCGGAGCTCGAGGCCGAGGGCGCACGGCTCGTCGAGGTCGACAAAAAGAGCGCGTTTTTGCCGGGCGCGGGCACCGCGGTGCTGCGTCACGTGGAGCGCTACACCATCGAGCCTTCGGGGCTCGTCCACTTCTTGACCTACGATCTGCGCCGCGTGTCGGGCACGACCGACGTAGCCATGGGCGCGTACTCGTACGGCCCTGCGATCGAAGGCCGGACGTCGTCGCGCGTGCTCCGCAAGCGCATCCACAAACCCGACGGGCGCGTGCTCTCTCCCGACGCGGCCGCGAACGCGCAGCAGGCGAGCGATCTCTCGCAGCTCGAGAAGGGCGACTACGTCGAGATGATCGCGGAGGGCGTGGCGCTCCCGGGCGACGGCGGCCAGATCGTGATCGACACGCCGGACCTGATGCCCGAGCGCACGAGCGTGCGGAGCGCCGAGATCGTGATCGCGCGGCCCGCGGATCTCGCGCTCTCGCGGTGGTCGCACCCGCTCCTCGGCAGGCCCGAAGAGACGGTGCAGGGCGCGATCAAGACATCCATTTGGAGGCTCACGGACAAGGCCCCGCGCCGCATCGAGGACGGCGTCCCCAAGATGGAGCGCGCCGTCGCGGTGAGCCTCGGGACGCAGACGTGGGCGACGATCACGCGCGCGATGCAAGAGAACGTGCGGTCGCTCGAAGACAACGATCCGTACGTGGTGCGCTGGGCGAACGAGGCCGCGGGCGACGACAAGAAGATCGGGCGCGCGCTCGTCGATCGCGTGGTCGGCGCGGCCGGCAAGCGGATCAAGGTCGGCGGCGGCGGCGAGCTGTCGGACGTGGCCGCGCTCTACAGCGGCGGCTCGCAGCGCATGACCGCGCGCACGACGCTCGAGCTCCGGCAGGGCTCGCGCACGTGGGTCATCTACCGCGCGCTCCGCGCGCTCGGCGTGAGCGCCGAGATCGCGGTGGCCGAGACCGAGCCCTTCAGCGCGGCGCACGAGTTCCCGCCGCACGCGGGCCGCTTCCGCCATCCGCTCGTGGTCGCGCATCTCGACAAGGCCGAAGGCGGCGACGTGTGGATCGACGCCGACGTCGAGGGCCCGCCGCTCCCGCCGGGTCGCATCAGCCCCGAGCTGCGCGGGCGCAGCGCGTTGCTCTCCGGCGGCTCGATCGTGACGGTCGAGGGCTCGGGCGTGGAGCAGGGCGACGAGGTCGACGTGCGCCTCGTGCTCGACGCCAAAGGGGACGCGAAGGGCACGTTCACGGTGCTGCTCCACGGGCTCGTGGCGCAGGGGCTCGCGGAGGCGTTCGAGACCGTCGTGGGCACGGAGCGCCGCGATTTGCTGCGCCAAGTGGTGCTCGGTTGGGTGCCGCGCGCGGACGTCGAAGAGGTGCAGCTCTCTTCGTCCGAGGGCTCGTGGGAGGTCGCGCTGCGCGCCACGATCGCGATCCACGGCTACGGGAGGCCCGAGGGCAAAGACGGCAAGACGTGGGTGCTCGCGGGGCTCGAGCCGGTCCACGGCGGCTTCCCCAAGCCCATCGCGGGCACGCTCGGCGGCATCTACGCGTCGCGTGGCGCGCGGCAAAACGCGCTCTCGATCGAGGCGCCGCTCCAGTATCACCTGCGCAGGCGCGTCGAGCTGCCTGCGGGCGCGACGGTCGCGCGCGCGCCGGACAAGGTCGAGGTCGTGGACGCGCGCGTCAAAGCGAGGCGCACCATCAACGTGAACGGCGGTCTGATCGAAGAGGACTTCGCGCTCAGCCTGCCGACCGGGACCATCGCCGCGGGGGCTTACCAGGCCTTCGTCGAGCACGTGCAGGCCGTCGACAACGGCTTTCTCGCGGGCACCCGCGTCAAGATCAAGTGAAGGGCCTCCGCGAGCACGAGCCGCTCGCGCCGCGCACCACGCTGGGCGTGGGCGGGCGCGCGCGTTATTACGTCGAGGTGGTGAGCGAAGAGGGGGCGCGCGAGGCGCTCGCGTTTGCCCGCGAACAGGCGCTCTCCGTGCTGCCGCTCGGCGGCGGCTCGAACCTGCTCGTGCGCGACGAGGGCTTTGACGGCCTGGTGATTCGGCCCTTGCTCAAAGGCATCGCGCGCGCGGACGAGGGTGGTTATGCGGTCGTCACGGCGGCGGCGGGCGAGGTGTGGGACGATCTCGTGGCGTGGTCGGTCGCGAACGATCTCGCGGGCATCGAGTGTCTCTCGGGCATCCCGGGCGAGGTCGGCGCCGCGCCCATGCAGAACATCGGCGCGTATGGACAAGAGGTCGCGGAGGTCATCACAGAGGTCCGCGGCGTCGATCGCGCGACGGGCGCCGTGGTGACGTTGGGAGCGGGCGAGTGTGGCTTTGGCTATCGCGACAGCGTCTTCAAGCGAGCTTTGCGGGGAGCGCTCGTGATCACCGAGGTGACCTTGCGGCTGCGCGCGGGCGGCGCGCCCAAGGTGCGTTATGCGGAGCTGGCGAAGGCCGTCGCCGAGCGTGGTTTGGACAAACCTACGCTGGCTGACGTGCGAGAGCGCGTGATCGCGCTCCGGCGGGGCAAATCGATGGTGCTCGATCCGGCCGATGAAAATAGGCACAGCGCAGGATCGTTCTTTACGAACCCTGTCGTGGATCTCGACACGTGGCGTCGGGTCGAGGCGCGCGCGGCGAGCGCGCTCGGGGCGGGCGAGGTGATGCCGTCGTTCGACGCGGGCGCCGGCAAGCGCAAGCTCTCGGCCGCGTGGCTCATCGATCGGGCGGGCATGAAGAAGGGCTTTGGCGAAGGGCGCGTGGGGCTCTCCACGCGTCACACGCTCGCGATCGTCAACCGCGGCGGCGCGACGGCGGCGGAGGTGCTCGCGTTCGCGGCCGAGGTCGTGCGGCAAGTCGAAGAGCGGTTTGGGGTCGCGCTCACGCCCGAGCCCGAGATCGTTTGAAGCGCGTCAATTCCGCGTGCTGAACGGGTCCGCCGGCGGGGGCGAGGTGCCGATGGGCTTGGCCGCGGGGCCGGGCAAAATAGGCTTCTTGGGCGGGGTGTCAGGGGTGTTGGACCGGACCTCGAACGCCTGCGAAGGAGGGTTTGGCGGGGTGACCGTTCCCGCGGTCTGAAGAGGCTTTGGCGCGTCCAAGGCCTTTTGCTGCTCGGCCTTCCGGCGCTGGATCTCGGCCTCTTGCCGGCGTTGAGCCTCGGTGTCGCGCATTTGCTCGACCGCAGCGCGGAGCTGGGCGAGCTCCGCGCGTTGCGCCGCGAGCTCGGCGTGGACCTTGTGGACCTCGGCCACCATCGCTTGGTGTTGGCCTTGATCGACGCACGACACGAGAAGAGCCGCCGAAGCGATCAGGAGAGAGCGCGCGCGAGATGCCATGAGGCCGCTCACTTCATCGGGACGACACGGTGGCTCACGCGGACCACGCGGCGCTTGTGCGCGCCGATGTCCGAGATGTCGAAGCCGACGCCCGCGCCTTGGAGCTTGGGGCTGCCGTTGCCGCCGGAGGGGGCTTGAATCGTGGAGACGACATCCACCGTGACGACAGCGCCTTTGGCGTAATCGCCCGAGAGCACGAGGCCGCGGCCCGCGAGGCGCGCGGACGCGGCCTGCGCGATACGGGCCCACATGGCGGGATCACCCGTGTTGGAGCGAAGGACCTTGATGCCCACGACCTGACCCGCAGCGTTGATGCGAATCTCGAACGAAGCGCGGGAGTCGCCCGGGGTGTCCGACGATTGAACCGCGTCGCGCAGGGTGGACGCGACCGTGCCCGCGGCCGGCGAATCGAGGCCGATCTTCTTGTCTTTCTCGTTGAGGGCTTGGCGGATGAGCTTGCCCGCGATGTCTTTGTCGACCTCGCGCGGCGCGGGCGCGACGGTGGGCGCAGGAGGCGGCGGCGCAGCGCTCGGCAAGATCCCAGGCATGGCCCAAATGGGGCCGCCGAGCCCGGGAGGACCGTTGAGCACGCCCCCGCCCGGGCCCATGGGCCCCGCGGGACCTGCATATTCGCCGGAAGGAGCGGGCGCCGGACCGGGCGCGGGATTGACCGTGCCCTCGGGACCGGGACCCGGTTGCCCCGGGCCGACCGGACCGCCGCCCGGCGCAACAGCCGCGGCCGCGGGCGGCGGGGGCTTGTCTTCCGGGGTCCTGGGTGTGTCCTCGATTTTGCCGGGGGGCGCGATGTTGGCCGCGGGCAGCGTGAGCGGCGGGCCGACCTCGATGTCGATGGCCTGGATAGGCTGCATCATGCGCTGATCCGGCCTCGCGAAGCGACGCGCAACGGAGCCCGCCACGCCGATGCCGGCGATGTGGAAGACGGCCGCTGCCACGAGGAATGAGATCTCCGAACGCACGCGCGGGGAACCTTGGAGGGTTCTTGCTCCGGGCGCAAGTCTTAGGCACAACTGGGGTGACGATTGTCAAAAGC
>CAYTJL010000207.1:13502-17142 GCA_964437785.1 uncultured Polyangiaceae bacterium | reverse complement strand
GATCTCCTTCGCGACCGTGACGCCGTCCTTGGTGACGGTCGGCGAACCGAAGCTCTTCTCGATGACGACGTTGCGACCCTTGGGGCCGAGGGTGACCTTGACGGCGTCGGCGAGCGCGTTGACGCCCGCGAGGATCATGCCGCGCGCGGACTCGTTGTAGATGATTTCTTTGGCAGCCATGTTCTGTTGCTCCTCTAAACCTCGAAAAACCCTTTAAATTGCGCTGCGGCGCGCTCAGCCCTCGATCACGCCGAGGATGTCGTCCTCGCGGAGGATGAGGTGCTCTTCGCCGTCGATCTTGACCTCGGTGCCCGAGTACTTGCCGAAGAGGATGCGGTCGCCCTCCTTGACGTCGAGCTTGCGAACCGAGCCGTCGTCGAGCAGCTTGCCGTTGCCCACGGCCACGACGTGCCCCTCGACCGGCTTCTCTTTCGCGGTGTCCGGGATGAAGAGACCACCCTTGGTCTTCTCCTCCTCTTTGATCCGGCGCACGATCACGCGGTCCTGAAGCGGCTTGATCTTCATGGTCTTGTTCTCCTGAGAGAGCGTCGTTGAGGTGGGGACAGAGCCCCGGGGCCGAGGCGCAGCGCGGCCGTTCCCACCCCCGTGGGCCCACGGCACACACGCCCGCATACGACCCACCGCCGCGCAAGGCAGCGGGCTTGTCTTTTGTTGGCACTCACTGGCGCGGAGTGCCAACGAGCGCGCCGGAACTTACTCACGTCCGAAGGCCTGTCAAGCGGTCATGAGCACGCTTGCGAAAGGCTCGCCCCGAACCCTTGGCAGCCACGTGCAAAGGTGGCCAGAGACCCCCGAAATCACTCAACAAACTTGACTTCCACAAACTGGCGGCGGGGGCTCGACGCCTGTACCTTGTCCTGGAATGGCGGGCTTGTTCGTCCTTCATCCTCGTCCGGGCCGTCGGGCTCCCGAGCATGGAGGATGGGCTCGTCCGCCTTGGCGCCGCCTCTCCCCGCGGGCGGCTGCACCCTCAACGTCTTCAACGCCCGCGCGGGCGGGCCTGTGAGGTGCAAGGTGTCTCAGTCTACCATCGCGATCACCCCGAACATCGCTCAGTTCTTCGAGGAGATGATTGCGGACGCGATCCGCGTCCGGCACGTGGAGGCGACGGAGGCCGCCGCCCGCTACTTGGTAGGCGTCCTCTGCGATTACATCCACCCCAACGAAGCGGCGGGATCCACGTTCAGCAAGCCGCTCACGTTCGTGCTCCACGACGCGCTCGCCGCGGGTGGCAAAGAGCGCTTCGAGCGGCTCCGCACGCTCGGCGATCACGTGCTCTACGCGCTCGGGTTCTTCGGCGATCACCTCGAACAGCGCGGCGTCGACAGGCGCTACGTGCTCGGCGTCGGGACCACCGCGTACGCGGAGGCGGCGGCGATGTTGCGGCTCAGCGGCAAGGGCGCACGCGCGCAGAAGGAGCGCAGCGCGACGGAGCCGGACCTCTTCTCGGAGCTCGGGAGCAAGCTCGGGCGCTTCGTCGACGTGCTGCACGACGTGGCCGAAGGGACCATCGTCGCGGGCTCGAACGATCAACGATCGGTCGTGAGGCTCTACGAGCGCTGGCTCAAGACGGGCTCGTCGCGGCTCGCCGGCGAGCTCGGCGCGCGCGGCATCGTCCCTACGCGCGGCGGGGGCGCGATCAACTGATGGCGGGCTTTGCGACGAGCGTCCAGGCCGAGCTCACCGCGTGTTACGGCCTCGACGAAGGCCCTCCGATCGAGGACTTCATCGAGCCCTGTGACGACGGTCGCGAGGAGCTGTTGGTCCGCGATCACGACGGCGACATCGAGGTGATGCTGGTCCTCCCACGGCGCGCGCTCGACGCGGGCGCGCGCGCGACCTTCGACGAGATCTGCCAGGTCATCGAGGGCGTGAGCCACTTCCTCTTCCTCGCGGAGCGCGCGCGGCGCGAGCTGCCGGTCACCGAGCTGGAGCTGGAGCTCCAGGCCGAGGTCGACAAATACCTTTATTTTACGCACGCGCCCGCGCTCGCGGGCCGCGCGCCGCGCATCGTCTCGCGCGGAGAGGTGAGCGAGCTCCACGCGCGGCTCTTCGAACGCGTCACGTTCCTCCACCCCGAAGGCACGAAGCGCGGCGAGCGCTACCGCACCGCGAACAAGCTCGCCGCGCGGTACGCGCGCGGGCTCGACGCTCGGCTCGCCGAAGAGCCCAGGATCGATCGCGTCCGCGCCGCGCTCCGGCGCTTCTACGACGCGGGGCAAGCCGAGAAGATCGAGCTCGCCCGCGCGGCGTAGGGCCCTGCGAAATAGTCAAGCGTCGTTGATTGATCGGTGGCCCTTAGCTCTTGGCCGGCGGGGCAGAGAAGGATCTCGCCGGGCCGTCGAGAGGGCTCACGGGAGGCGGGTCAGTAGTCGCAGGAGAGGCCGTCGTTGATAGACGAGTTGCACTGAGCACCCGACGTGCAAACCGCCGGGCTCGCTTGGACGCACTGCCCGCAGAGGTTGTTGCTCGCGGCGTCGAGGGCCATGAGGTAGTCGAAGCACGCCTGGTACTGCGGCCCCGAGATGTCCATGACGCCCGTGGGGAGGTCCATGGACCAGCACGTGGGAGGGGCTTGGGGCCTGTAGTCAGCGACCATCGGCGTCTCCCAAGAGTCGGCGTTCGCGAGGAGCAGGAACTCGCCTTTGTAGCTCGGGGCGATGTAGCCACAGAAGACAAAGTTGTCTGGGGCCCAATCGGAGTACACCTGGCACGGGCAGGCCGGCTGGTCGCAGATCGCGCCGAGCCAGAACGGGTCGCAGGTGCAGGTGGTGCCGCCCTGCCCGTCGCCGGCGCAGGTGCCGTGGACGCACGGGTTGTTGGTGGCGCAGGGGTCGGAGCCCTGACAGACGTGAGCGGCCTGATCCCAGGTCGTCCCCGGCGCGCAGGTCTGGACTTCGCAGCTGAATGGGCTCGTGCACTCGATGTAGTTGCTCGGGCCGGCCGAAGCGGGGTAGTAGACTTGCCCGCTGAACCAGGCCTCCGGCGAGCACGGGTTGTAGGCGTCACAGTCGAACTCGGTCCTGGGCTGATCGCAGATCGTCCCGGTCCAGAAGGTCGTGCAGTAGCAGGCGTAGTCGACGCTCCCCTGAGGCGCGCAATACCCTCCGTTCTGGCAGGGGTTCGGCGTGCAGGGGCCGGCGCCCCAGGCGCGGAGGATATCCATGCACGCCTGCGCCTCCGCGGGCGAGATGGGGGCCATATAGGTGAGGTTACCGTTATCGGGCTTTCCCTCGCAAACACCCTCGCCGTCGACGATGGCTGCCCTGAGGACGCCGGCGGTGGCGCTGTTGGTCTCCCACGTGACGCCATCCGCGTCATCACGAGTCAGCAGCTTGGGGGACTGGAGCAGGGCGGCCTCCCAATAGTACCCGCCCGAGCACGGGCACTGGACCACCGCGGGCTGATCGCAATTCACCCCCGACCAGCCGCTCGCGCACTGGCACGAATAGCTGTTTACGCCATCGACGCAGGTGCCGCCGTTTTGACAGGGGTTCGGCAGACAGTCATTGATGTCGATCTCGCAGTTGACCCCGGTGTACCCGGCCGCGCACGAGCACGTGTAACCGTTCACGCCGTCCGCGCACGTGCCGCCGTTTTGGCAGGGGCCGCCCGCGCA
>CAYTJL010000207.1:0-13402 GCA_964437785.1 uncultured Polyangiaceae bacterium | reverse complement strand
CCGTTTTGGCAGGGGCCGCCCGCGCAGTCATCGATGTTGATCTCGCAGTTGGTCCCGGTGAAGCCCGCGGGGCAAGCGCACGAATAAGCGTTTACGTGATCGGTGCACACGCCGCCGTTCTGGCACGGCAAAGGGGCACACTCGTTGATGTCAATCTCGCAGTTGGCCCCCGTGTAGCCGGGCGCGCACGCGCACGAATAGCTGTTCACGCCGTCGGTGCACGTGCCGCCGTTTTGGCACGGACCCCCCGAGCAATCATTGATGTTGATCTCGCAGTTGGTCCCGGTGTAGCCGGGCGCGCAAGCGCAGGTGTACCCGCCGCTGCCGCTCGTGCAGGTGCCTCCGTTCTGGCAAGGAGCCGAAGCGCAGTAGTTGACGGGCGTGAAACAGACCTGGAGCGCGGGCCGGCTCGCGATGGTCGGCGACTCGCTGCTGACAAATACCGTATCTTTCCAGAACGACGGCGCGCTCACCATCGTCTCGAGGACGATACCATAGTTGGGGATCGAGCCGTCGACCCAACCTTGCACGGTCGCAGGCTTGATGGTCATGGTCAACGTCGTGTTGAGGGCCGACGCGATCATGCTGCCAGCGATCTTGTTGTTCATCTGCTGGTTGAAGCTCGCGAACGTCACCGTGGGCTCCGACCACGCGGCCGAGGCGTGGCGCGCCCAGAGCGATTGATTGGAGACGGGCGATGCGGTGGTGATGCTGAGCGTGGCGCTGTCGATGGTGGCGCTCGCAGGGATGGAGCTCACGTCGAACTTGAGGAGCGCTTCGGCCTGCCCGCCGGCGCGGAGCGAGCCCGGTGACCAGTTCGGGGCGGTGACGCCGTTCGAGATGGTCGCGTCTTCGACGTTGCCGAAGGTGCCGCGCTGGATCGTCACGCACTGGGACAGTCGTTGGCCGGATGTCCCGATGGGCCCGTCGGGCTCGTCGGGGTGGCTGCATCCGCCGAGCAGCGGCAACGATAGCGCCAAAAGGCCGGTGAAGGCCGAGGCGCCGAAGGACGTTCGCATCATGGATTCCCTCGTTGGCAATGTGTCGCGGCGTGCGTCACGACATGCCGTCATACAGTGTTGCTCTGGGACCGCGGTGCCGTTTGGCGCGCGGCACATTTAGCCAAAGACCTTACTCGGCGGGCCCCGCTGCGGTCAGTGCGAATCGCTGCGAATCGCACCGTTGCGTTCGGGAGCGGGACATCGGATGGTCCATCCTCATGACGCAGGGCTCGTCCACGCGGCGATCCTTGCCGGCGACACCTGTGCCGGCGCGCGACGTTGCGCTCGCAGAGCTGGGCCGGGTCGCGGCGAGCCCGGCGCTCCACGGGGCTACGCGCCAGGTCCGCCTGCTCCGCTTTCTCGTGGGCGAGGTGCTCGACGGCCGCGGGCACGAGCTCACCGCCGCGGTCGTGGCCACCCAGGTCTTCGAGCGGCCCGAGGGCTTCGACACCACGGTGGACTCGATCGTGCGCGTCGAGACGAGCAAGCTCCGCCGCGCCCTCGCCAGCCACTACGCGCTGACCGGCGCTACCAAGCTACGCATCGAGCTGCCGCGCGGCAGCTATGCCCCTATCTTCGTCCCCACCGGCGACGGCGAGCGCTTCGCGCCCGACACCCTGCCGCCTTTGAGCGGAGAAGGGCTTGCCGACCACGCGATGGAGGACTCCGGCGGGCCGGTCTTCGCCATCCTGCCTTTCGTCGCGGTCGACGCGGTATCGGCTACGCTGCAGCTCGGCACGGCGACACCGCAGCACACGTCAGGCACGCGGGGCCGGGCCCTCGCCCATGGCCTCACCGAGCGGCTCGGCGCCCTCTTCGCGCGCGCGCCCTGCATCGTCGTGGTCTCCCGCGTCGCGAGCCTCGAAGAGGCCGCCGCGCGGGGCGCGCGTTACGTCCTCGAAGGGAGCGTACGCCTCGTCCCCGGCGCCCTCTGCGTCGCGGTCAAGCTCCACGACACGAGGCGCTGGGTCCAGATCTGGGGCAGCGCCTTCGACCGCTTCGGCGCTGACGACCGGCTGTTCGCGGTGGAGGACGAGATCGCGCGCGAGATCGTCAACCAGCTCGACATCCTGCCCCGTCGCTCGCCGAAAATCCCAGGGCCGTCTTGGCGCGGATGACCGCGGACGGGGCGCTGGTCGACGATCTCGTGGAGGCCCTACGGTTGTCAGGCCTCACTCGAACTCGAAGCGCCAGCGAAGGTCCGCGCCGATGTTGCCGATCGGCGAGCTCGAGATGACGTTCTGGTTGTCGTAGGAGGCCTGCACGCTCATCCGCCGCCCGAGCCTCCACTCCAGGTTCGATCGCACGTAGCGCGTGTCCGTCCCGACGCTCGTGGTGACCGACGCGCGGACGTCGTCGGTGATGCGCTTGCCGATGGTGACCGTGGGCTCGTTGCGCCCGGTGCGCGGCGAGTAGCCCGTCCCGAAGCGGAACTCGTCGATGAGCGGCACGATCGATTTGATCGCGCTGTCCGCGCCGGTCAGCGCCGAGAGCGCCTCGATGCCGACAGACTCGCCGAGCTGCGCCGCGTTGCCGCGATCGAGCTCGGCGCGCGTGATGCCCAACGTCAAGAGGAGCACAATGTCCTCTTGGCTGAGCGTGGGATCGCTCGTGAGCGTGACCTTGAGGTTGTCGATCTCGCCGCGCGCGTCGAGCAAGATGCGCCACGAGCTGCCCGCCGCGCGCGACACGGCGCCCGCGCTCGCGTTCGGCGCGGCGTCGAGGCCCGCGTTCGAGCTGTAGCGGCGGTACTCGGTGCTCGCGCGGATCGCGACCTTGGGCGAGATCTTCTGCGGATCGTCGAAGCGCACCGATCCCTCGCGCACCAAGAACTCGCTCGACCGGAGCGTGAGCTTGGAGTCCGACAGCACGCGGAGCTGACCGAGCGCGCCGAAGCGCTGGTTCGTGCCGGTGAGCGTGACGCCGGGCTGCACGACCTCCAGGTCCATCTCGACCAAGTTGTTCGAAAAATGAAGGGGCCGCTGCGAGAGCACGGTCACGCTGAAGCGCAGCACGTCGTTCGCCGGATCGTACGTCTTGACGGTGGGCTTCGCTGTCTTGCCGAGCTGGCTCAAGCTCAAGCTGAGCGCGATGGGCCGCGTGTATTTGAACGACGTGAGCGTGGCCGTGCCCTTCACGTCGGGCAGGTTCTGCTGGCCCTCGACGGGCTTCGCGTTGGCGCGGTACGAGACGTCGAGATCCGCGTCGGTGGTGAAGTCGATGCCGTCGGCGAGCGGGACCTTCACGCCCTTCGCGTTGATCTTGGCGGTCAAGGATCCGGCGTCATCGCCGCGGATCGGCACGCTCCCCGTCACCGTCACGTCGCCCCCGCCGACCTTCATCGTCGCGTTCTTGATGATCGCGCTGTCCTTCACGATCTCGAGGTCCATGTTCATGCCTTGGATCCCGATGGGGATCCCGGAGAGCGAGAGCTCGCCCTTGCGGACGTGCGCGGCGCCGCCGAAGACGAGCTGCTTGCGATCCCCGATCGGCCCCTTGATGGTCACGGTGCCTTCGAGCGTCCCGCCCGCGCGATCGATCGACGGCAGATCCGCGCCGAGCTTCGCGAGATCGGTGGGCTGAAGGCTCACGGTCGCGTCGAGCGTGCGGCCCTTGGTCACGTCGTTGATGCGCCCGCCCGCGATGAAGATCCCCGTGAGCCCGGACGGCGCGCGGCCCTTCAAGCGAAGGCCGGGCACGCGGAGCACGTCGTCGCCTCGCAGATCGATCGCCGCGCTCTTGTCGAGCAGCTCGATCGTGTAGCCCTCGTACGCGATCTGCATGTTCTCGAGCGTGAGCTTCGCCTCGGCCTTGCCGAGCGCTTCGAGCGGGACGCGCGTCATGTCGATCGAGGCCGACAGCTCGCCCGACTGCGCGCCTTGAAACGCGACGCCCGGGATGAGGTTCGCGATGGTGCCGATGTCGAGCTTCTTGATCTGCGCGCGCCCCGCGACGACCTTCGCGCGCTGCCGCGTGATGGTGACGTTGTCGAGGCTCACCTGCTTGTCGAAGAGCGAGCCGTTCACGCGCATCACGCCGCCCGACGGATCGCGCTTGTACTCCTCCGGGTTGAACGGCGCGGCGATGGGGTTGTTGCACTTCGTGAGGCGCGGCTTGGGCCCGGGCGGCGGCGCCTCCATGCGCAGCCCGAAGCTCGAAGGACCAAGGCTCGAAGGCCCGATGCGCACCTTGGAGACGTTCACCTGCGCGTCCATCGTGAGGTCGCTCATCGTGCCCCCGAGCTCGGCCACGAGCGACAAAGTGCCGTCGAACGACTTCGCGTACGCGCCGAGCATGTCGAGCTTGGAGAGCGGGAACGGGCCGCCCGCGATGCTGCCGCGCAGCGCGCCTCCGTGCCGCACGGTCGCGCTCGCGATCGCGGAGCCTCCGCCCTTGCGCAGCACGAGCGATCGCAGATCGGCCTTCATCCCTGCCGTGCCCGCGGCGGAGTCGTCCCAGGTCACGTCCATGTCGATCGAGCCCTCGGGGTAGCGCTCGCCGAAGAGCGCCGCGTCCGCGAGCCCCGCGCTCGCGCGCAGCCCAAGGATGCCGCCGCCGCAATGATCCTCGGGCCCGCCGAGCGCGTAGTGCACGCGCGCGGTGCCGAACGCGGTCGCTTCGAGATCGCTGAGCCTCGGATCCTTGTCGAGCCGGAAGACCTCGAGCAGATCCTTGAGGCGAAGGCCCGCGTCCGTGCGCGTGTCGACGTCGGCGTCGATCAAGACGGCCGGGCCCTTGTCGAACGCGAAGCGCGCGAACGGCGCGCGGACGTAGCTCGGCCCGTGGCGCACGCGCGCGTCCATGACGTCGAGCACGAGCGGCTCGAAGGCGACCTTGGCGGAGTCGACGTCGCCGATGGGGAAGCCGCCGAAGACAAAGTCTTTGATCGCGATGTCGCCCTTGAATTTAGGCTTGACGAAGCCCCCCCCGCCGCTCGCGACGAGCGACAGCTTGCCCGAAATCGGGATCTCGATGAGCGGCGAGAGGTCCGCGAGCTCGACGGTGGAGCCGCCGAAGACGTCGACGTCGAGCTGCTCCAAGAACCCGATCGAGACCGTGGTGAGGACGTGCGACCGGGGCGTGTCGACGTTGAAGCCCGAGAGGATGATCCCAGGGAATTTGTAGTGCGATCGCGTGGTGCCGTTCACCACGAAGTTGCCGTGGATCGTGGCCTCGTGGACGCCCGCCATGTGGCGGTGCGTGGGCTCGATCACGGGCCTGTCGAAGATCTCGAAGTCCTTGGTCGCGAGGGTGAGCGGCCCTTCGAGCAGCACCGGGTTGAGCGTGCCGCGGAAGTGATCGAAGTGGCCCTTCTCCAACGACCACTGCACGTGCGATCGCGGATGGACGCCGAGGTCGCGCAGGAGCGCGTGGAACTTGAGCCCGTCGATCGTGATCGGCCCGGCGTTGAGCGGGACGCCGTCGCTGAAGGGCTCGACCGTCGCGCGCGCGATCGTGACGGTGCCGTCGGCCCACTGCGCGACGATGTTCTTGGCGCCGACCACGTTCTTGGCGGCGACGTCGTCGCCCGTGACGTCGAGATCGAGATCGATGCGCTTGCCGAACACCTTGCCGTCGATGCCGACCTGATCGAGCCCCACGTGGCCCTTCACGCTCGGGAGCTTGGCCCTGCCGTTCCACGTGATGTCCGCGTCGATCGAGACGGCGCCCGAGGTGTGCGCGAGCGCGAGGAAGCGGTGCACGACGGGCACGGGCACGCGCGCGAACACGCGGCCTCGCAGCTCGGGCGCAGCGCCGTTCGAGAGGTCGGCCTTCACTTGCCCGAGGCTCACGTCGATGACGCGCCAATCCAGCTCTCGCTTCTCGTCCTTCGCTTGCAGATCGTCGTTGAGCCGCGGGCACGAGGGCTGCGTGCCGTTCTCGGGATCGAGGTCCGCCGCGCCGTTGAGCGAGAGCCTGCGGACCATGATCGCGTTGCCCTCGATGCGCGCGCGTGTGTCGAGCTTGCAGATCACGTCCTCGTCGATCGCGTCCTCGTCGCGCCCGGGGATCGGGTGGACGCGCACGATCGATCCGTCGCCCACGTGCAAAGCCAGCTCGACCGCGCCCGAGTCCTCGGCGGTCACGTCGAGATCGACCGCGCGCAGGCTCACGTTGATGCCTTCGATCGAAGCGTCGACGCTCGCGTCGGTGACCGAGAGCGACGCCATGGGCAGCCTCGGCAAGAGGCCGCTCTCTTTTTTGGGAGGCGGGCTCTTGCTCTTCGGCAGCTCGATTTTCAGGTTCTTGAGCTCTTTGTCGGCGACGATGACGCGCACGCGCGGGCCCAGGATCTCCACGTCGCCCGCGTCGAGCTTGCCCGCGAGGAGCGAGAACGGCCTCGGCCGCACGGCGATGCGCTCGACCTCCAAGAAGGGCGGCCCGCCGTCGGAGGAGTCCACGGTCACGTGCTCGAGCTTGAGCAACATCGGCCACGCTTGGAGGCGCACCTCGTAGCGCGCGCTGACCCCGATTTTGTCGGCGATGAGCTTCGCCGTTTCGCGCGCCGCATAGGTGCGCACAGCTTCGGCGCGCACCAAGAGGCCGAGCACGAGCGGGACGGCTCCGACGATCGCGAAGACGACGCAGAGCGCGAGCGCGATGGCGCGACCTACGTCACGGCGAGGGCGCCGTCCCGGCTGTTTCTTCGCGGTCTGCATGGGGGTGCGGGGCCAGAGCCCTGCGCTGCGAGCTTACCTTGGGACACCTGCGGCGGCTCGGGGCGAGCGCCGCGGGATCATGCTCTCACTTGATGCCGTACGTGGCCATGATCGGCGCGTGATCGCTCGATCCGTTTTTGTCGTCGTCGATGCCGGCGCCGTGCGGGATGACGACCGACGCGGGATCGAGCAGCGCCGCGAGCTTGGGGCTCGCCATTTGGTGATCGATGAGCTCCAACGTGCCCATGTAGACGTACGTGTAGCGCTGCGCAGAGGGCACCGCGTTCGCTGAATCAACGTACTTGTTCGGGTCGGCGCCCTCGACGGCGAGCACCGGCGGTGAGCCGGGCGTGTCGTTGAAGTCGCCGAGGATCAAGATGAGCGCGTCGGGGCTCGCGGTCTGGAGCGCGTCGGCGATCGATCGCGTGTGTTGCGCCTCCGCGAGCCGTTTGTCCGAGTCATCCGGCGGTCCCTTGGACCGATAGTGGACCGCGAGCACGATGAGCTCTTTGCCGTTGACGGTGAAGTGGATCTCCAAGCAATCGCGCGAGTACGTATAAACAGGGCCGTTCGTGCCGGCCTTGGTGAACATGTCGGTCTTGTGGCTCACGACTTTGTCGGGCGGGATCTTGGAGAGCACGCCGACGTCCACGCCGCGCTGATCGTTGCTCTCGAGGATGATGCGATTGGGGTACGCGCCGTTCAGCACCTGCTGATCGAGATCGGCGAGGATGCCGGTCGTCTCGATCTCGGGGAGCACGGCGATGTCGGGGTCGAGATCGTGGATCACCGCGCCGATCACCGAGCGCTTCTGCGAATATTGGGTCTGCGTGAGGACCGTGTCGTCGGTCGCGGGATCCTCCAACGTGTCGAAGAAGTTGTGCGCGTTGTAGTTGAGGATCTTGACCGGGACGCCCGGATCTCCCGCTCCTCCGCCGCCCGAGCCCGAGCTCGACGAGCCCGACGAGCTCGACGCGCTGGACGGGCCGGTGCCCTCTTGGCCGCACGCGACGAGCGAGAGCGAGAGCAAGATCGACGGGAGCGCGAAGAGAAGTTTCGAAGAAGCCATCCATCGAGAGATACCATCTCGCAAGGGCGCTCTACAGCGCACAAAAGCGCGGCCTCTTGACCCTCTCTTGACCTGCGCCGCGCGATCCCTCATAGCGGGCTCCCCTTCCGACCGAGGAGCGAGGCCGTGGCCCCCCAGTTCATCTTCACCATGCAGGACGTGCGTAAGGTCCACCCTCCCAACAAGGAGGTGCTCAAGGGCCTTTGGCTCTCGTTCTATCCCGGCGCCAAGATCGGCGTCCTCGGGCACAACGGCTCTGGAAAGAGCAGCTTGCTCCGCATCATGGCGGGCGTCGACAAAGAGCACCTCGGCGAGGCCAAGCCCGCCGACGGCATCAAGATCGGTTTCTTGCAGCAGGAGCCTCAGCTCACCGCGGGCAAGACCGTGCAAGAGAACGTCGAAGAGGCGGTGCACGCGACGCGATCGCTGGTCCACCGGTTCGAGGAGATCGGCCAAAAGCTCGGCGAAGACCCGCCCGACATGGAGAAGCTCCTCGAAGAGTACGCGGAGCTCCAAGACAAGATCGAGGCGACGGGTGGTTGGGAGATCGATCGGGTGGTGGAGCGCGCGATGGACGCGCTTCGCCTGCCGCCCGCCGACGCCTCGGTCGACAACCTCTCGGGCGGCGAGAAGCGGCGCGTCGCGCTCTGCCGGCTGCTCCTCGAAAAGCCGGACATGCTCCTGCTCGACGAGCCCACGAACCATCTCGACGCCGAGAGCGTCGCGTGGCTCGAGCGCTTCTTGCACGATTATCCAGGCACGGTGGTGGCCGTCACCCACGATCGGTATTTCCTCGACAACGTGGCTGGTTGGATCCTGGAGCTCGATCGCGGCAACGGGTATCCGTACGAGGGCAATTACTCGGGTTGGCTGGAGCAGAAGCGAAAGCGCCTGGAGAACGAGCAGAAGCAGGAGAGCTCGCGCCAAAAGACGCTCTCCCGAGAGCTGGAGTGGGTGCGGATGAACCCCAAGGCGCGCCAAGCCAAGAGCAAAGCGCGTATCGCCGCCTACGAGACGCTGCTCGCGGAGGAGAAGGACAAAGCGGTGGACGCGACCGAGATCCGCATCCCCGCGGGCGCGCGGCTCGGCAACGTGGTGGTCGAGGCGGATCATCTCTCCAAGGGCTTTGGCGACAAGCTCCTCATCGACGATCTGTCGTTCTCGCTGCCTCGCGGCGGCATCGTGGGCATCATCGGCCCGAACGGCGCGGGCAAGACCACGTTGTTCCGCATGATCATGGGTTTGGACAAACCCGATAAAGGCGCGCTCCGCATCGGCGACACCGTGCAGCTCGCGTACGTCGATCAGAGCCGCGACGCGCTGGATCCTGGCAAGAGCGTTTGGCAAGAGATCTCGGGCGGCGAAGAGAAGATCATGGTGGGCAAGCGCGAGGTCGCCTCGCGCGCGTACGTGGCGTCGTTCAACTTCCAAGGGAGCGACCAGCAAAAGAAGGTGGGTGATCTCTCGGGCGGCGAGCGCAACCGCGTTCACCTCGCCAAGCTCCTGCGGCGCGGCGGCAACGTGCTCCTGCTCGACGAGCCCACGAACGACCTCGACGTCGACACGCTCCGTTCGCTCGAAGAGGCGCTCCTCGACTTCGCGGGGTGCGCGGTGGTCATCAGCCACGACAGGTGGTTTTTGGACCGCATCGCGACCCACATCCTGGCCTTCGAGGGCGACAGCAAGGTGGTTTGGTTCGAGGGCAACTATCAAGCGTACGAGGCCGACCTCAAGCGCCGTAAGGGCGGCGACGCGGCCGAGCCCCACCGCATCAAATACCGCAAGCTCGCCGACGGCTGAACGCCCTCACCCCTCCGCAGGGCGAGGCCGACAAGATGACGCAACGCGTGATGTGATCTCGTATTGAATCGGCTGCGAGAGCGCACTAGAAGCACGGCCCGTCATGAGTGTCATCGTCGACGAGCCCACCAACTCCGCACTGTCCCTCCCGCCTACGGCGAAACCCAAATACGAGTTCTTCAAGGTCATCCAGGGCTACCTGGAAGAAGCGGCCAAGGTCGCGGAGATCTCGGATTACATCTCCACGATCTTGAGCCAGCCCAAGAACGAGATCATCGTCAACTTCCCCGTGAAGATGGATGATGGCGTGGTGCGGCTCTTCAAGGGGTATCGCATCCAGCACAACAACCTCCTCGGGCCCTACAAGGGCGGGATGCGCTACCACCAGACGGTCACGCTCGACGACGTGAAGGCGCTCGCCGCGATGATGACGTGGAAGTGCGCGCTCATGAACCTGCCGTTCGGCGGCGGCAAAGGCGGCATCAAGTTCGATCCCAACGGCGTGTCGCGGCAGGAGCTCCAGCGCATCACGCGCCGCTTCTTCCACGCGCTCGGCTCCAACATCGGCCCCGAGACCGACATCCCCGCGCCCGACGTCGGCACCGACGCGCGCATCATGGCCTGGGCCATGGACACGTACATGAACACGGTCGGTCACGTGTCGAAGCAAGCGGTCAAGGGCGTGGTCACGGGCAAGCCCGTCGCGTCCGGCGGCACGCTCGGCCGCGAGAAGGCCACGGGCCAAGGGCTCGTCCACTGCATCACCGAGTGGGCCGAAGATCGCGGCTTCCAGCTCGGCGGCGCGACCATCACGGTGCAGGGCTTCGGCAACGTGGGCTCGCACGCGGCGGTCATCTTGTCCAAGCTCGGCGCGTCCACCATCGCGGTCGGCGATCACACCGGCTACCTCCACAACCCCGAGGGCTTCAACCCGCACAAGCTCCAAGAGCACGTCAAAAAGAACCGCTCGATCGCGGGCTACCCCGCGGGCAAAGCCATCACCCGCGAGGAGTTCTTCAAGCTCAAGGCCGATATCTTCATCCCCGCCGCGCTCGAAAATCAGGTCGGCGTCGAGGAGGCGAACAACCTGCAAGTCAAGCTCGTGGCCGAGGGCGCGAACGGCCCGTGCACGCCCGACGGCGAGAAGATCCTCCTGGAGCGCGGCATCGACATCCTGCCCGACGTGCTCGCCAACTCGGGCGGCGTCACCGTGAGCTACTACGAGTGGGTGCAGAACAAGCGCAGCGAGTCGTGGTCGCTCGAAGAGGTCGACGCGAGGCTCGAAAAAGCGATGAAGCGCGCGTACCGCGAGGTCGACGACATGGCCCGCATGAAGAAGTGCTCGATGCGCATCGCCGCGTACGCGGTCGCGCTCCAGCGCATCGCCGCGGCCTACGGCGAGCGCGAGATCTTCCCCTGATCCTTCGCTCGTCGCGCGCGCCTCCCGCGCGCTCTCACGCTTATCCTCATCCCCGCCGAAACGACCAGACCAACGCGCCGTAGCGCTCGCGCGCAGCTTCCTCTGCGCAGGAAAAGCCACCATGCAAAAGACCCTGCTCGAACAGCTCAGCGCGATGACGGTCACGGTCGCCGACACCGGCGACATCAAGTCCATCGAGAAGTACAAGCCGCGCGACGCCACCACCAACCCCTCGCTCATCACGGCCGCGGCGCAGATGCCCGAATACGCCGACGTCGTCGACGGCGCGATCGCGTGGGCCGAGCAGAAGGCCGCGGGCGCGGGTCACAAGCGCATCGTGGCGCTCGCGCTCGACCGGCTGAGCGTCGAGTTCGGCCTGCGCATCCTTCAAATCGTGCCGGGCCGCGTCTCGACCGAGGTCGACGCGCGGCTCTCGTACGACACGCAGGCCACCATCGACAAGGGTCGTTATCTGATTCAGCTCTACGAGAGCGCGGGCGCCTCGCGCGATCGGGTGCTCATCAAGATCGCGTCTACGTGGGAGGGCATCCGCGCGGCCGAGAAGCTCGAAAAAGAGGGCATCCACTGCAACTTGACGCTCCTCTTCGGCAAGCACCAAGCCGTCGCGTGCGCCGAGGCGGGCGTCACGCTCATCTCACCGTTCGTGGGCCGCATCCTCGATTGGCACAAGAAGGAGACCGGGCGCGACAGCTACCCTCCGGCCGAAGATCCGGGCGTGGTGAGCGTGACTGGCATTTACAACTACTATAAGAAGTTCGGTTACAAGACCGAGGTGATGGGCGCGAGCTTCCGCAACATGGGTGAGATCACGGAGCTCGCGGGCTGCGATCTGCTCACCATCTCTCCGAGCCTCTTGGCCGAGCTGTCGAGCGCGACAGGCGATCTCCCGCGCAAGCTCGACCCGAGCGCGGCGGCGGCCAAAGACATCTATCGTATCCCGATGGACGAGGCCGCGTTCGCCGAGGCGCACGACAAAGACCGCATGTCCAAGGAGAAGCTCGACGAGGGCATCGCGGGCTTCAGCAAGGCCATCGTCGCGCTCGAGAAGCTCCTCACCGAGCGGCTCCGCGCGCGCGAGGGCAGGGCCAAGGCGGGTGAGGCCGCGCGGCGCTTCTTCAAGGTGTATGACCTCGACGGCGACGGCTTCATCACACGTGAGGAGTGGGGCGGCAGCGAGGCTGTGTTCGCCGCGCTCGACGTCAACGGTGATGGCCGCATCTCGCCCGAGGAGCTCGCCGCTGGGCTCGGCGCCGCGTTCCATCTCGCGGTCTGACAGTCCGTTAATACGGTCACTCCTTTGGATCGCGGACGAACGGCGGCGCCAACACCAGCGCTCCTGTCTGGGGATCGACAGAGCCTGTGATGGTGAAGACGCTCACCCGCAGATCCCCGTCCCACTCTCCGCGCGCCGCGACCTCAAAGCCGTTGGGACCGGGGTCGGGGCCGCCGAATTCCGGCCCATAGTAGCCCGAGCCCACGTTGTACGAATAGGTGCAGCCAATCGGGGTGTCGTGGGTGTACCCGAGGCACACCCAGCCCGTGTCCTCGTTCCCAATGTAAAAGTCTGATCCTGTGTTGCGGCTGGGCTTGTACTTGCGACCGCTCACGATACCGCCGGGGGGCACCGAGTTTTCAGCGCCCGCACAGAGCGAGCCCCTCGCCTCAAAGGCGTTGAGCACGGCCTCGGTGATGTCGCCGAGCATGGCCGGCGCCTCCCAACGGCACGAGCACGTGGTGAGGTAACTGCTCCCATCCGGCCACTCTTGGAGGTGATCCAGACATGGCCATAGGTCGGGCTTCGTGTCGACCTGATAGGCAGTCTCTCCGTTGCACCCGGGGAGCAGCAGCGCGAGCGTGAGCGCGATCAAGGCTTTGGATCCGTTCATGGTGGTTGAGCCCGTGCCTCCGCAAAGCCCGTGCCTCATCCTCCCTTCGAGAAATGGCGTTTGGGCAGCGCCGCGAGGCAAAGATTGTCACTCCGCGCATGGCCACGTGCCCAATTTGGGCCTGTCGCGCTCCGGGAGCATCGATTCGCCTGGCGGGAGGGGCGGCGCGGGTGTACGAGGAGCCGTCCATGCGCGCGCTCTCGTTTGCCCTCGGCCTCGCCGCGTTCGCGTCGTTGCTCGCGCTCTCGCCGCGCGACGCGCGGGCTTGAGGCCTCTCACCGCCCGTCGGTCCGACGGGTGTCATCACGTGCCGCGGCGACGAGCCTGCGCCCAAGCGCTTTCGCGTGGGCGCGAGCTATGGCCAATTCGGGTCCATGCTCTCGTTCGGCGAGACGTACCGCGACGTGTTCGTGGAGCGGCGCGCGGTCTCGGTCACGGGCGAATATCGGCTCGACCCCAACACCACGTTGGGCGCGGGCCTCGGCGCGGCGCTCGGCGGCGAGCTCATCATCGGCAAAACGCGGTACACCATCACGCCGGGTTGG
>CAYTJL010000206.1:11931-17292 GCA_964437785.1 uncultured Polyangiaceae bacterium | reverse complement strand
TCATGCGCCGCGCCATCGAGGAGATCCGCGCGCGCTACGGCGACCGGTTCCGGGTCGGGACGTTCTCGATGCAAGGGGTGGTCGTCAACGACGACGATCCCGAGGAGGCGCTCTTCTCGTTCGTCCCTGACCTGTTCGGCCTGGCCTTCGGCGCCAAGGCCCAAAGGCCCCGTGACTGGGCCGATTGGATCCAGCTCTTCGCCCGCAAAGAAGGCTACTTCGATCGCCCTGTCATCCTCTGCATCGATGAGTTCGACAGCCTGCCAAAGAAGCTCATCGACCGACTGGTCGGACTGTTTCGCAACCTCTACCTGAACCGCGACGGCTACCTTCTCCACGGCCTCGCGCTCGTGGGCGTGCGCAGCGCCCTCGGCGTGGACAGCCCCCGAGGCTCACCGTTCAACGTGCAAAGGTCCCTCCCGATCCCAAACTTGACCCAACCCGAGGTGACGGAGCTGTTCTCGCAATATCAAGCCGAGAGCGGGCAGGTGGTCGATCCCCAGGTGGTGAACGCCGTCTTCGAAGTGACCCGCGGGCAACCCGGGCTCGTGTCGTGGTTTGGTGAGCTCATCGTCGAGAGGTACAATCCAGGGCCGAACGAGGCCATCACGACTCCGGTCTTCGAAGAGGTCTTGAACGCCGCGCTCACCTCCGAGTGGAACAACACGATCTTGAACCTCGTCGCGAAGGCGCGCGGGCCGTACGTCTCTCAGGTCATCTCTCTCTTCACCGATCCCAACGTGACCTTCACGCTCGACAGCGATTGGTGCGCGTATCTGTACATGAACGGCATCATCGACAAGACCATCGATGATAAAAGGGGCAAGAAGCCTGTTTGCCGCTTCTCGTGCCCGTTCGTGCAGCGCCGCCTCTACGCCGCGTTGACCGGCGACATGTTCGGCGACAAGGGGCCTATCCTCGCCATCCCGCCCGGCGACACGCTGTCTGACGTGTTCGTCCCCGGAGGGCTCTCTGTACACCCGCTCTTGGAGCGCTATCGAGGATACTTGAAGCGCCTCAAGGCACGTGGAATCGATCCTTTTCAGGGGCAGCCCCGGCGCGCGGATCTGCACATGACGGAGGCCGTGGGGCATTTCCACTTGTACGCGTGGCTCTTGAACGCTTTGGGGCGGCGCGCTGTCATCAGCCCGGAGTTCCCCACCGGGAACGGGAAGGTCGATCTGGTGATTCAAGCGGACGGGCACACGGGCGTCATCGAGGTGAAGAGCTTCGTGGACATGTACGAGCTGGGGCAAGGGCACGCCCAGACCGCCGCTTATGCGAAGAAGCTGGGGCTCTCCGAGGCGACGATGGCCGTGTTCGTGCCGGTGCCCGAGGCGGAGATCCCCAAAGAGCTCTCAGGAGATGTGGTGATCGACGGCGTGACCGTTCGGGTGGTGGCGCTCGGGCAGGTGTGAGGCGCATGCGAGACATCACCGCCTCTGTCCTCCGCGAGATCGAAGAGCGCCGCGCGCGCTGCGAAGGTCGCCCCGATCTGGAGCTGCTCGAGCATCTCCTCGTCGCCGTGCAACGCGAGCGCGTGGCGGCCGTTGGATACGACACGGAGAGGCTCGGTGAGCGGCTCGCGCGCTCGCCTTTGCCGGAGCGCGCTCGCCGCGCGCTCTCCCGCGCCGTCGGCCAGATTTGGCTCGATGAGAACATGCACGCGCGCTACGTGCTCGGCGTCCTTTTGCGCCAACGCGACCTCACCACGCAGCTCGGCGCAAGGATGGAGAGCGCGGAGGGCGGCGTGGGCGGGTGGATGACCGCCGTCGAACAACACACGACCTTTCGCGAGGCGCCGGGCGATCACCTGGTCGCGGCGCTCGTGGAGGCGGCAGGGCGCTTGTCCGGCCGCATCCCCGAAGCGGCGCGCGCATCGCTCGTGAACGTGCCTCTCCGCGAATGGTGCTTGTTCAGCCTCGACGCCGAAGAGAGCGCGATCGTCTCGTTCCGCCACATGCGATCGCTCGCCGAGGAGGTGAGCGCCCTCGACGCCTCCACGCTCGTATTGCCCGAGGGCTTCGCGCACGAGATCGCCCGCATGGAGCGCGACGAGCTCACGCACGCTCGTATCTTCAGCGCCGTCGCGCGCATGCTCGGCGACAGCGACGAGCTCCTCGAAGGATACGACGAAGAAGCGCTCATCACCGCGCTCGCGCTCGACGTCGTCCCCGACGCGGCCTTCGGCGGCGCCGAGGTCGCCCGCGATCGGCCCGTGGGCGGCGGCGGTCGCGTGGTCGTCGCGCGTGGCGAGGCGCCCGAGGATAAAATCGCCACGTTCGATCGCGCCCTCGACGAAGCGGGCCTCTTCGAAGTGATCGATCGCCGCGCGCACGCCCTCGGCAAACGCCGGCAAGACGTGGCGATCGTGGTGAAGATCGACCTCATGCTCGCGGCCCACACCGCCGATCCCTCCTCGTACGTCGACCCCGCGTTGGTCGATCGCCTCGCGGAGCGCCTTTGGGAGCGAGGGTATCGCGACGTCGCCGTGTGCGACGCGCAGAACCTCTATGGCAGGTATTACGAGAACCGCACCGTAGAGGCCGTCGGCCGGTACGTGGGTTTGGGCAAAGGCCCTTATCGCCTGGTCGATCTGTCGCTCGATCAGGTCGATCACGCGTTCTCCCGGGCCATGGGGGTTTACGCCGTGGGCCGCGCCTTTCGCGACGCGGACGTGCGCGTGAGCTTCGCCAAGCAAAAGACCCACCCCACGGCCGTCGCGCAGCTCACGCTGCGCAACGTGGGGACGGTGATCCCGCAGATGGGTGATTATTTCTTCAGCGATCGCCTCACCGACTTCACCTCGGTGATGGTGGGTGTGCTCCACGACATGCCACCTCACTTTGCCATCGTCGATGGCTATTCGTACGCGGCCGACGGGCTGCTCGGCGTGCTCGCCGATCCCACGCCCAAGCACCCTCACATCATCGTGGCCGGCGCGGATGCCTTGGCCGTGGACTACGTGACGCTGCTGCTCATGGGCGAGCGCGATCCGGCGCGCGCGTGCGACGTGCGGGCGTGCTTCGAGTGGTTCGGCGACCCGCGCCCCCGTATGGAGGTGCGCGGCGATCTCACCCCCATCCCCGATTGGGACGCCGCCGATGCGGGCGTCCTCGCCGCGCCCCTCGCGGCGCTCGCCGGGCCTGCTTATGCGATGTTCAGCGGGCGAGGCGCGCTCTTCACGGCCGCCATGGATCCGGTCGCGTTCCCGCCTCGGGAGGAGTCTACGTCGCTCGCGGCCGCGCGCTGGGTCCTGCGCGCGGTGCTGGGGATGGGGAACCGATCCTGAGCCGGAGAGAATCCCCCCATCCCGAGGCATGGAGGGGAGCTAATCAGTCGTCGCCGAGGGGGATCGTCAATCTCCACATGTCATTGAGGAGCACCGGCGCGAACTCCGCGGTCGCTCCGCCGAAGATGTAGAGCTCATACGCCGTCTCCGTCCGGCGAGAGAAATAGAACTGGCCGAAGCGCGGCGCCGGCGCGGGCCCTGTCATCGCGGTGTCCACGCGCGTCCAAGCCCCGCTCTGGAGATCGAAATACCAGACGTCGGACAGGGTTGTGCCGTCGAACTGGCTGCCTCCAAAGAGCCAAATCCGATCGTGCTGCTCATCGGCGATGAGCTTCGCGTTGTCGCGGTGGCCCGGCCCGAAGGCCTCGTCGAAGAGGAGCTCGTCCCAGGTCTCCGTGTGGACGTCGAACCTCCAGAGATCACCGAGGTAGTTCGCGGGCGTGAACAGGCCAGTCCCGTTCACGGCGTCGTTCGTATATCCCCCGTAGACGAAGAGGGCGTTCCAGCCCTCGGCGTGGACGAGCGGGTGGTGGGCCCGCGCGCGCGGAGCGGGCGAGCTGGTCGAGACCTGCTTCCAACCGTTCTTGTAGCGGACCAGATCGTGTTGAAGGCCGTCCGGGCGGTTGACGAAGGCGGGCAGCGTCGATGACGAGCCCGAGAAGGCATACGCGACGGTCTTGTGCTTCCCCTTCTCCCGTACGGCGACCGCCTCGGTGGAGCGGTTCGCGCGCTCTGCCTCGGCGTCGCTCTGGGTGATCTGCGTCCAGCCGCTCACCGGATCGAACCGGAACGTGTCCCGGTGCGTGAGGTCGAGGCCGCGCCGGAAGGGACCTCGCCCGCCGGAGACGATCAGGGCGTCGTCCTCGGCGACACACCACATCATCGCTTCGGCGCGGGCCGAGGGGCCGCCCGCGTGCTGGCCGAGGTCGTACCAGGTCGACGTCTCGACGTCGAAGACGCTGAAATCGGCCACGGGCTCGTCGTTCGGGAAGGTCCCGTTCAGCCCGCCGAAGATGTAAAACAGCCCATCGTGATAGGCGCTCGATCCGTCCCAGAGGGGGGAGGGGACGGCGCCGCTCTGCGGGATTTCGGTCCAGTAAGGCAAGCTCGATTGGGCGGCGCTCGGGCGGATCCAGGTGAGCGAGAGCAAGAGCGAGACGGAAGCGATGAGGACGAATCGAAGCTGAAGTCTACGTGTCATGAGGACGACCTCCTTGTGTCTCCTCTCATGGCGCGCGGGCCTGCTCGCTCTGCGCCATGATGGAGGGGGCATCCTGCACAAGACTTGGGCGCGGCGCCATCGAACTTTGAGCGCGCCATGCGGAGAGTCCGACGACGCGTGCTCAAGGTGGTGCTGCCCGACTGAGCTTCAAGGATCGTCGACCAGGAGCCCGAGGTCGCTCGTGGGGAGGGTCCAATCGTATTGGTAGTTGTGGCGGTTATACGTGCTGCAGCTCCACTCCCAAGGCCAGAAGCCGCTGCAATGAGTGCAGGTGAGCGGGTATTGATCATACCCCGACTCGCACTGCTGCACGCACCACGTCCCGGTGTCGTCGTCGCCGACTTTGCACTGCGAGTGCCACCACGTGGGCACTTCGAAGCTCCAGTCCGCGGCGTTCATGTCGCAGCTCGGCCCCTCGATCGTGGGGTGGGTGCCGACGCCGTCGTACCCCCATGAGAAGCCGCCGCGCGCGGCGAGGCGCGTGTAGCGCTTGCCGTGCATGTAATAGGTGACCGCCGCGATCGAGCCCTCGTCTTCGCTCAACGTGACCATCACCTTCTCCCAATCGCCGTTGTGGGTGCCGTTGCCGAAGGCGTCACACGCGGACTGATACCCGTAGAAGAACCAATACATGATGCGGAGCTGGCGACCGCAGCGGATCGTCTGAAAGTACGCGGGCACCTCGTTGTTCGCGATGGGCGCGTAGCTCGTGTTCTCGACGCGGTAGGTCTGCGGCACGGCCACGGCTTGGTCGTAGAACGACTGCGCCGACATCGGGTAACCGTGGATGGCGCTGTCGAAGCGGAGCCGGGGGGCGAATTTCTTGGCGAGCAGCGCGGGGCTCGAG
>CAYTJL010000206.1:0-11831 GCA_964437785.1 uncultured Polyangiaceae bacterium | reverse complement strand
GAGGTCCCCCGGATCGAGGTAGTCGCGGAGGAGCGTGCTTTGCCCCCAGTCCTCCCAATAACGGACCTGCCCGGGCGCCGCGCCCGCGTAGTCCACGATCATCACCTTGCCGCCCGCGCCGCCCCGGTTCACGTACATGACTTGGCCGCGGCCGAGGCCGCGGAAGTCGCCGACGAGCTGGGTGTCGCCGTCATCGAGCCACGTTGATCGACCGTCGTTTGAGCGACGGCGCCGAGGACTTGGCCCGTCTGCGCCGGTGCTGCTTACTCTGGGCGGTGCGCCACGATATCCAAGGCCGCCCGCCGCATGCCGCGACACTCCCACCGGTGAAGGTCGCACAACCGCGGTCCGTGAACGGCGACCTCCCGCCGCACCCCGCCACGCGCCCGCCGGTGAGGTCGTTGCAAGCCTTCATGCCCGCGCTCTCCCCGCGCCCTCCTCACCCCGCGACCCTGCCTCCGCCGGGCGTCGCGCAGCGTATGGAACGCAGCCTGCGGAAGAAGAAAAAGATCAACTACGAGGAAGAAGAGATTGACGATAACGAGTACTTGAACCCCAACTACGAGAAAGAGAAGGAGGAGCGCAACAAGATCCTGCTCGAGCTGACCAAGAAGATCAAGATCGACAAGGACGCCAAGACGCTCAAGTGCTTTTACACAAAGGGTGACGTCAGGCTCCTCAGCATCGTCGACATGGGGTTCATCGCGCAAAATTGGGAGGAGCTAAAAGGCAACGAGAAGGCCCCACCGTTCGTGTTGAGGTTCACGGTGAACGGGGTAGACTGCTTCTTTCGGACGTCGTACGGGATGGACATCGGCTTTGCGCCCTTGAGCATCTATGAGGGCGACGTCTACTGCGCCACGACGAACCGCACCTATAAATTCATCTTTAAAGAGCTGGATGACCTCATCGCGGGCAACAAAACGCTGCGTACCCTGGTCGGCAAGGCGATTTGCGCCGTGCGCGACAGCGGCGGCGTGAGCTGGAAGGCGAAAATCAATCTGTCGGAGACCGAGCTCTTCGAGCTCTGTGGCCTCATCGGCGAGCTGGGGGCGATCTTGGCGTTGGATTTGGTCCGCGCAGAGAAGCAGCGAGACAACGCGCAGAAGCACCAGAACAGCCTCGTGCTCGGCGCGGGCAAGTTCATCAAGTTCCTCGACGACTACATCGGCATGAAGGCGGCGCCCCTGCGCGACAGCGACAGTTACAAGTGACCGTCAACACGGCGGGCGGTGGGGTGGGCAGGCCGCGGTCGCGCCGCGGCCATCTCGCGTCGTTTTGGCGGTCAGGGCCGCTACGGCTTGCCTTGCCCGGACATGAGCTGGAACGTGTATGAGCTGCTCGACCCGCCGCCGGCCCTAACCACCGTCGTTGCGATGGACTGGCCGGGATACAGCACACCTTCCGGCAAGAACACACGATAATACGGTTTGCCGGTCGTCGTGGTCTCTTTGGCGTCGACGGTGATGCCCGCGGGCAGCCCGGTCACGATCACGAGGAGGTGTGTGTCAATGACGGAGCCGCTCGTGTTCGTGATGGTCCACACGTCTTGATCGCCCGAAGACGAGCTGAGCTGGATGCTCGCCTCGGAGGTCACGTCGAGGAACTCGAGGCCTTGGTCGCGCCGCGCGAGAGGATCGTTGTCGTCGATCGCGAGCCCGCTCGGCATGAGCCCGTCTTTGGCGCCGAGCGCGGCGAGATCCGGCCGGTTCTTCGAATACGCGAGGTCGTCGGCGCTCGGCTGGAGGATCGTGACGAACGACGGATCATAGAGCCCGTTCTCCAGGAAGTCGGTCAGATCGTCGATTTGAGCCTCGGTGAGCCCCAGGCCGGGAGCGGCGCCCTCCCCGCGAGGACGGGTGAACCGGGGGTCGATCGTCGCGGCGGCGCCCGCCGTGGGGTCCTGCGGGACACCTGCGTTGAAGTAGCTCACCACATCACGGACCTTGGTGAACGAGCCGTTGTGGAAGAAGGTCCGCGCGTCCTTGAGCTGGCGCAGCGTCAAGCTGCGGAATTTGTAGACGTCCTTGGGATCTTCGGTGATCTCGGCCCGGCCCGTGTCCTCGGCGTGATAGGCGGTGTCGTGGTTTCGCGCCGCCGCGTTCAGCGCTTGGACCGGGTGATCGCCGATACCCACGTTGATGAAGTTCTCCTCGACGAGCTCCCCGATGCCCGCGACGTCGGGGTCGCTCGGTTGTTTGTTGAGCATCGGCCCGCTGTGGCACGTAAAGCAGCCTGCGCCGCCCTCCTGAGCCTTGGTGAAGAAGAGCCGGGCGCCGCGGAGCTGGCCCGGCGTCAACGCGCCGTTGTCCCCCGCGACGAAGCGGTCGAACGGCGTGTCCCGCGTGACCACCGTCCGAAGGAACGTCGCTTGGGCGCGGAGCTCGGTCTCGTCGTTCACGAGCAACGTCATGTCGTTTTGAGCGTCGGCCGCCGCGGCCTCCTCGGGGAACGCATCTTGGAAGAGCTTTACATAAGCGGGGATCTTCAAGAGCTCGGTCGCTTGGGTGCCGAGCATGCGATGAGCATCCAAGAGGAGGAGCGTCATGTTCTCGCCGGCCGGATCGTTGAGCGGGTTGAGCGCGCCGCTCGTCGTGTGAGGCTCGCCGCCGAGCCCGCCGAAGAGGAGGCGATTGTTGAACGCGAAGCCGATCATCGAGGGGGATTGGCGTCCGACGCTGTCGAGCTCGTCGAGCCGGCCTGTCTTGATCAACGCGATGGTGGTGCCGGGCGAAGGAGGGTTATTGTGATAGAAGAGCGCGGGTGTCGTGATGACCTCTTCGCCATTGACGGAGTAGATGTCCGTCAGCGTCGGGAGCGCGTCGACCAGCGCGTCGCCGGGGAAGAGGGGCTCGCTCCGCAGCTTGGTGAGGCTCGCCATGGGCCTGCGGCGAGGAACGAAGCTCCCCTTCTCGTCCGTGTAGCCGCGGCCCTCGCCGCCGACGTTGAAGTTGAGCACTTGACCTGCCTTGCCCGCGGCCTCGCCGATGTGGCACGAGCCGCACGAGCCGGTCTGTTTCGTGGCGTCGACGATGGATTGGACGTTGGGATCCGAGGCGCTCACGGTCCCGCCGAACGAGGTCCCCGCAGGCAGGTCCAAGGGCTGCGCGTCATTGAGGTTGATGCGCGAGGTCCGAATCGGATCGTGAAAGAGCATCTTGCCGAGGAACCTCTTGGCGGAGGTCGTCTTGTAACGACCGGGCCGCGCCGGATCGTCGGCCGGCACCGGGATCGCGTCGTCCGTCGCCGGGACCTTCAGGTTGGCGAGGCCGCCGATCTGCTTGTCGATGAACGTGCGCACGGCCTGCGCGCTCGTCTCGTCGCCCCCGCCGCCGGAGCCTCCGTTCCCGCCCTCACCCGATCCGCACGCGGCGGCGCCACAGCACAGCACCGAGGTGGTCAGGGCGCCTGTCCAGAGCAGATGTCGGTTCGTCCTTCTCTTCATAACCATGAGCTCCTCTCCCGCCGCCGTACGCCGTCGCGGGGAGCATGTTTCAGGGAGAGCGATCTCGCGGTCTCCGGGCTCGGCGGTCGAGGTCAGGTCATCGCCTCTGCGTTTATCGTGGAAGACCTGATTGACCGGCGCTCGTGCGGGGTGGTAGAGGTCCCCCTTTTATGAGCTCTACACCCGTCCACGCCCCCGACCTCCCCGCGCCCGTAGGCCCTTATTCGCCCGGGATGGTGTTCGAACGCCTCGTCTTCGTCTCGGGGCAGGGGGCCACCGACCCGGCCACCGGCCGCCTCGCCGGCGACTCCGTTGCGGCCCAGACGGAGCAGTGCCTCCGCAACGTGCAAACCATCCTCCGGGCGGCGGGCAGCGATCTCTCGTACGTCCTCCGCTGCGGCGTATTCCTCACGAACATGGATGAGTTCGCCGAGATGAACGCCGTCTATGCCCGCATGTTCGGCGAGCGCCGGCCGGCGCGCACCACGGTCGAGGTCTCGCGGCTGCCGCACGAGGGGTTGCGCGTGGAGATCGATTGCATCGCGTATCGGCCGTAGCGCCGCCCTGCTCGAACAGAGGAGATTTCCAAATGAACGTGTTGCTCTTGAGCGCAACGGGGTTTTCGAACCTCGGTTGGGTGAGCGAGCCTCGGACCGAGGGCGTCCTCGCCGATTCGCTGGCGCGGGCCGGCGTGAACGTAGAGAGGATCGAGGCCGGGTGCGCGGGGGACGTCGAGCGGGCGCTCGCCCGCGCCGGGAGCGACACGCTGGTGTGGCCGAACGCTTATCGCGTCCGCTCGCGCGAGGGCGGCGAAGAGACAGCGTGGCTACCGGACATCCTAGAGCAGAGAAGCGCACGGGTCATCGGTCCGACCTCGGCCGCGCTGCGCGCGGTGCTCCACAAAGATGAGTGCCAGTCTCGCCTCGCCGCCGCCGGCGTCCCGGTCCCTCGCTTCACGACGGTGACGGAGCGGAGCGCTCCCTCCATCCAGCGCGCCCTCATGGCCGCGGACCTGTCTTTCCCTGTCGTCGTCAAACCAACCTCGATGTGGGACAGCATCGGTGTCGCGCGTGTCTTCGACGTGGAGAGCCTCGCCGCGCAGGTGGGCACCATCGTTGATTGTCACGGTCCCAAAGCGATCATCGAGGAGTACCTGCCGAGCAAGGACCTCACGATCGGCCTGTTCTTCCGCGGCGGGGAGCCCGCGGTGATGCCCGGGTGGTACGAGATGACCGACCGCGACGGCATCTTGGATCATCCCGTGCGCAACATGCCTTGGGGCGGTCCCAAGCAGATGCGGCCTGTTGACGACCCGGCGATCGTCGAGCAAGCGCGGGAGATCGTGCCGCGCGTGGCTCAAGCGCTGGGGATCCGCGACTTCACCAGGGTCGACGGCCGCCTCGACGCCCGCGGGAAGCTCAGGATCTTCGACGTCAACGGGATGCCTTCGCTGGATTATCCCCACACCGTGACGCTGCGCCTCTTGACCACGGTATGGGAGGGGATGAGCCCGCTCACCGCCCTCGACAGGCTGGCCGCGACCATCGTGGCGAGCGCGGCCAGGCGTCATGGCCTCGAGGTCCCTGCGAGCGTCGCCGCGAGCGTGCTCCCGTTGCCGGGGGACGGTGGCAACGCCGGAGGTCGATCATGAGCCCGCCCTCGCTCCGCGATCGACGGTTTGCGAGCCAGGACAGCGAGCAATACCATCGCACGGGATCGTTCCTCGCGAAGAGCCTCCTCGACGCCGATCACATCTCTCTCTTGCAACGAGCCAGCAACGAGGACTTCCGGGCGGAGGACCACTCACCGCTCTTCGCCCCGGAGTTCGATCGTTATTCGAATCAATTCGTCACGAGGACGGACCGGCTCAAAGGGATGCTCGACGCGCTGCGCGCGCCGCTCTCGACCCTCGTGCAGCGAGACATCGTCTTCACCCAAGGGATCATCTTCGCGCTCAACCCGGGCACGCGCGGCTACCGGTGGCACTTCGACAACCTGAGCTTCTGCTTCATCCGGCCCGGGGATCTCGCCTTCACGTTGTGGGTGCCGCTGACGCCGATTCGGGTCAACGAGCAGAACGGGGGGATGCTGCTCGTCGATCGGAGCGATTTTTGCGCGCGCTCGCGGATGCAACAATGGGCGTTCCACGAGAAGCGGGGATACGCGAACGGGGCGCTGGGAGAGCGCCTCGCGGCCGCGAAGCAGGCCCAATACGAGGATCGTTGGTACGGCGCGTACGACCTCGAGATGCTCGAAGACTTGGCGCGCGAGCGCGACATGGAGGTGGGCGACGCGCTGATCTTCGACCGCTTCACGTGGCACCGCTCTCAAAAGCTCGGTCCCGGTCCCATCCAAACACGGACCGCGGTGGCGTTTCGCGCGGTCGACGCGGACGCCAGGTTCGATAAGGTCCTGTTCGAAAGGTCGATGCAGCATCGCACCGAGGAGGACGTGCCGCCCTTGTTTGGCCACTTGCTCGGCGATCTGGAGGACGGAATCCGAATGAGGGAGGCGGCCGAGCGCGGCGTCTCGTTGTGGGGGAGAGCGGCTGACCGCGGGGGAGCGGGCTCGTCGAGCGAGGCAGCGAGGAGAGGTTAATCAATCATGCGCGTGCTGATGATCGTTGGGCCGGCGACGGCCAAGCAAGGGTGGGGGAGCCGGGAGACGACGCGCTTTCTCCAAGACGCGCTCGTGTCGCGGGGCTTCCTCGTCGATGAGCTGTGGATTGAGAGCTATGCGCAGCTCACCGCGGGGCTCGAATCGCGGCGGTTCGACATCGTTTGGAGCGGCCTTTACTTCGCGGCGGCGGTCACACAGTGTTTCGGCGCGCCGCCCGGCGAGCCTTGGATCGCGGACGAGCTCGACGCCCGTGGCATCCCGTACGTCGGCTCGACGGCGGCGGTGGTGAAGCTGGCCAACAGCAAGCACGCGACGTTGCGGTGCCTCGCGGACGCGGACATCCCGGTTCCTGCGCAGCAGCTCGTGCCGCTCGGGAGCCTGCCTGGGCCCGTTCGGTGGCCGGCGTTCGTGAAGCCTTGTTACGAGTCGGAGAGCGCGGGTGTGTCCGAAGCGAGCGTGGTGACCTCGGCGGACGAGCTCCACACGAGGGTGAAATACATCCATGACACGTTTCGTGAGGATGCTGTCGTGGAGGACTTCTTGCCGGGACGAGAGGTCACCATCTCTGTCCTTGGCAACGGGGAGGACGCTTTGATCCGCCCTTTGACGTGCGTGGTGCGCAGGGACGGGTTCGACAGGTATCCTGTGCTCTGCGACGATCACAAAGAGAAGGGGGAGGACATCGTGAGCTTCGAGATCCCCGAGGACAGCGCGAAATTGCAGGCGCTCGCGCGGCGGGTCATCGCCGCGACCGGGGCGCGCGATCACTCGCGGATCGACGCGCGCGAGGACGCGAACGGTCAAATGAGGATCCTGGAGCTGAACGCCATTCCGGCGCTCGGCCCGCGCGCGAGCCGCGCCGCGCGCATCCACGCGCTCTATGCGCGGCGCGAGGGCGGCGACGGGAGCTACGCGGACCTCGTTGATCGGGTGCTCACGGGCGCGCTCGGCCGCTACGGCATGAAGAGGCGCGCGCTGGAGTAGCCGGGCCCAACGCGCCAACAATGCCCTCTTGGGCCGGCGCCGGGCCGTGGTAGTAGTGCGTCCCGAGACAGGAGGTTCCATGTCGAAAATGTTCGAGGGAAAGGTCGCGCTCGTCACCGGCGCCAGCTCCGGCATCGGCCGGGCCACGGCGATCGCGTTTGCCAAGCAAGGGGCGCGCGTGGCCATCGCGAGCCGGGGCGTCGCGGGGAACGAGGAGACGGTGCGCCTCATCCGCGAGGCGGGCGGCGAAGCGGTCATGTTCACCACCGATGTCACCCGGGAGGCCGACGTCGCGGCCATGGTCAAGGGGACGGTCGGCGCGTTCGGGCGGCTCGACTTCGCGTTCAACAACGCGGGTGTCTCGGGGGTGCCCAAAGGGGTCTTCGAGTTCTCGGAGGAGGAGTTCGACGAGGTGATGAACGCCAACCTCAAAGGCGTTTGGTTGTGCATGAAGCACGAGATCCCGCAGATGCTCGCGCAAGGCGGGGGCGCCATCGTCAACATGTCGTCGATGGGCGGGCTCCTCGGCGCGCGCGGGCTCTCGCTCTACGCGGCGAGCAAACATGGTGTCCTCGGCATGACCAAGTGCGCGGCCATCGAGCTCGCGACGGCCAACATCCGCGTCAACGCGGTTTGCCCGGCCGTCATCCGTAACACGGTGATGGTCGAGCACATCTTCCAGACGCTCCCGGAGGTGGGCAAAGCCCTCGTGTCCTCAGCCCCCATGGGCCGCGGCGGGCAACCCGACGAGGTGGCCGGGGCCGTGATGTGGCTTTGCTCCGACAGCGCTTCGTACGTCACGGGGCACGCTCTTCCCGTGGACGGCGGCACCAACGCGGGCCGCTGAACGACCTTTACGCCCGCCGTCCCAAACCCGATCATCAACGAGGCTCTTCGCGCAGCGAACCCCGAGCGCACCGGCTCGGAGACGTGATAGGGTGCGGCCATGCGGCGGTTCAGCTCCAAAGAGCTCTCAGGAGATGTGGTGATCGACGGCGTGACCGTGCGGGTGGTGGCGTTTGGGTGGGTGTGAGGGCGCCGGGGCGTGTGGAAAGCTATGGCCGGTTCCTCGTGGGCCCCACTCCCGCTATGAAGTTGGATCATCGATGTTGTCGAGCGGAGACGGAGTGTGGGCATAACGGTGCTCCATGCGCCGGCGATCCGCCGCCGGGGAGCTCGTAGCTAGCGGGCGCACACGCGCGAAAGATTGGTGAAAACCACGAAAAATTGCGCCAAAACGCCGAATCTGTGGGGCCGCAGGAGCGCGCTTGTTCGTGGATTCCGCTGCTTCTTTCATCGATTTTGCCAATCGCGCGGCGGGCGATCTCGGCATGATGCGTGGGTATGATGACGTGGCGGCGCGACATCGAGGGTGGGGAGAGCGGAGCTGCGGAGCCCGTCCAACCAGCAGGGCTGTTGCCCATGCGCGCGCGCGCGTCCCTCGCTGCGGAGCCCTCCGTCGGCGCGGTGCTTGGATCGCTTCTCGATGGGCGTCGCGGGCCGGTGGTGAGGGTCCGCGACGGCCGCGCTGCGTCGAGCGGCGGCCCCTTCTCCTTTACAGCGACGATCGGAGGCCGAGACGTCGGAGGGGTTCACGTCGACCTCGTCGGACCATCCGAGATCGCGATTCACGACCTCGCGGTCGCACGGCCTTTCCGGGGCGCGGGCGTGGGCGCTGCGCTCATGAGGGCTGCGCTCTCGCTCGGCGCGCGGTTGGGCCGGACCCTCGCGCGGCTCGAAGCCGACGACGACGGCTCGGGCAAGCTGATCCGATGGTACCGGGGGCTCGGCTTCGAAGAGGCCGGGACGAGCGCGCGGGGGCGGCCCGCGATGCAGGCCGACATCCGCCGCGCGCTCACGTGGGCGCGGCCCAAACCCCCTACGACGAGATCGGGAATGTGAGACAACGAGAGGAACACCACCATGATGATCGACACCCGCATGAGCCGCACGAGCAACAGCACCGCCGTGGTGCAGCTCGCTGGAGACTACGGTATCTCGGGCCACGTCTACGCCATTGGCCGCATCAAGCCCTTCTTCCCCGCGCTCGACGTCGAGAAGGAGTATAAGCAGCTCATCCCCAAACCCCTCCCTCCCGAGCTGAACGGCGCGCAGGAGGACCGCCTCCTCCAATGGGTCCTCCGGCACAACCCGTTCCTCGCGCACGCGATGGGCTGGGCGTTCCTCATCGGCAACGTGAGCACCTACCTGCTCCAGCCTGCGACCACCCTCGTCCTCGAAGCGTTCGTGACATCCATCGTCCCCGAGAGCGCGACCGAGGAGCAATACAACGTCGTCCTCGGCGCGCAAGACCCGGCGGCGTCGCTCGAAGCGGGCAGGGAAGGGCCTTTGCCAGGGGTCACCGTCAACCGCACGTTCGGCTTTACGCTAAGCGATCTGGTCAGGTCGGTGGAGCTGTCGCTCCGCCAACAGGGGGTGAGCCCCATGCCCACGCCGGCGCAGATCACGACCCTGTTCGACAACCTGCTCCAGCTCGCGAACAACACCGGCGACGCCGCCGAGCACCGCGCCCTCAACTACGTGAGCGTCAACTACCCCGAAATTTACGTCCCGCAGTCGTCCGGCGGGTCGCAGCCTTACTTCAGCGGTGTGGAGACGCGCCCCTCGCCGCTCGGCGGCGCGCGCTCCATCATCGATGTCATCCTGAAGTACACGAGCCCGACGAACGGCCTTGTCTCCAAGAGCTACACAACGGTCGACGTCACGGGGCAGTTCCCCTTCCTCGTGTCGCCCCTCCAACCCTACTTCGAGCGGTGAGCGTGCCATGGGACTCATGATGAACGCGTCTCAGTCGCTCGGGCTCTTGCCCCCTCGCCGGCCTGCGGGGGGCTCGCTCCGGGGCGCTCCTCTCCCCGACGACATCCGCCGCGCCGCGGAGGAGCTGTTTGGCACCGACCTCTCCGACGTCAGGGTTTATGTCGGCCCCGAGGCGCAGCGGCTCCGCGCGCTCGCCTTCACCGTGGGGAGACACGTCTACTTCGCCCCCGGTCACTACGACCCGACAACCCAAGAAGGCGTTTGGCTCATCGGGCACGAGCTCGCCCACGTGGTGCAACAGAAGAGCGGCCGCGTTCATAACCGTTTTGGATACGGCGTCGCCGTCGTCCGCGACGAGGCCCTCGAGGACGAGGCCGACCGCCTCGGCGCCAAGCTCGCCGCCCAGCTCTCTTCAAAGGGGAAGAAGAAGGAGAACCAAGCGGAGCTGAACGCGGCAGAGGTGGTGAACCGCTATGGGTTCAACGTGATGCCCGCCGGCGCGGGCAAGGCGAACGCCGACATCTTCGCTGACAATGGGAGTTGGATCTGGATCGTCGAGGTGAAGGGCACCAAACAACTCTGGCTGTCCAAAGACAGCTTCGACAAGAAGGCCAGCACACCGGCGAAGCAACTCGGGAACAAGGTCAAGGACAACCAAGGGAAGAAGCTCGTAGGGCGGACGCAATTCTCCATCGATGATGCGCCGCACAAGGTGACCCTCGCCAACTATATCGCGTACGGCACGGATGGGTATGAGAGCCTCTTGCTCGGCGTGACCAACCTCGACACCCTCACAGCCCTCTTGGCCTTCGAGGTGAGCGTCCATGAAGAGGACACGGACGACCGCGGTATGCCGAAGGCGATCGTCGAGGGCTTTCATCCGATGCTCCTCCAGAGAGCGCTGAATTTCATCAAGGAGAGTCCGGAGAAGGCGCTCAGCGGGGACGGAGAGCTGCTCCAAGATTCATGGAACGCCTACAGCGGGGACAATGGAGATTTCCCGAACATCCGGGTGTGGATGCAAAAGGATCTGAAAGGCGAGGCGGTCGCGAACGTTTTGTCGAGCGCGTACACCGAACGCCGGAGAGAGGAGGCGCAGCAGATCGGCAACATCGCCACCCTGGCGAAGATCGATAAGAACAAAGAGATCCGCCTCGTCCCGGTGATCAAGTTCATTGAGCAGTTCCTTCCTCCCGTGCCTTCAGACGAGGACGAGTAACGGGCGCCGCGGACGGGGCGAGCGTCAAGAGCCCTTCGGCCTGCGCGCCTTGCGGACCCGCGGGAGACGCTGCTTGACCATCACGACCTTCACCGCGCTCGGCGTGGTCGTGCGGCCTGCGCTCGCATAAGACACGTGACGCCTCGCCGGAAGCGCGGTCGTGTGCGGTGTCGTAAACGGCACCGGCGTTGCCCACGCGGGCATTGTCGCAACGGGCGTAGCGACAAAGGGCGTCGCAAACATGGGCGTCTCCACGGCCGGGGGCGGAGCAACGGGCGTTGCAACGCTAAAATGATGCGTCTCCGCGACGGGTGGTGGAACAACGGGCGTCTCCACAACGGGCGTAGCGAGAAAAGGCGTCTCCGCGACGGGTGGTGGAACAACGGGCGTCTCCACAACGGGCGTCGAGGAGGACAGCTGCGCCGGGGCGGAGACATCCGGCGCGGGCGGGGTGGGTGAGCGAGATCCTTTGGGGGGGAGCAAAGGGTCTCGTAGGCTCTGGGCCGCGGTCATGGGGAGGATGTTCGTCATGCTCGAGCTGCCATTATCGTATCATCATGTGCGGTTGTCGACGGTTTTTCCTCCCCTTCGCCGCGCGCCCGGCGTCGCGCGGCGCGGCCATGTCTCGACCATAAAAATCGTGATCGAGACCTCATTTATCATCATCGGGGCCAAGTCACCCTGAAGGGTGCTATGCATGCTCGGACAGGCCCTGCTCCCGGGGCCGACGACGACTGGAGGAAAACACATGTCTCTGCCCAGCATGAACGCAGCCCAGAGCTTGAC
>CAYTJL010000205.1:0-17440 GCA_964437785.1 uncultured Polyangiaceae bacterium | reverse complement strand
TCCCGCTCCTCCAGGACCAAACGAAGCGCGCGAACACGAGGGGTTTCGGGGATTTCCTCGTGGGGTTGGCTCGGCATAAAGGTGGTTTCAATCAAAACGAGAGGAGTGTCAAGATCGTGATGGCTTTATTTTGAAAGATTACGCGCGCACATGAGGTGCGGTGAGGCGCGTAAACAAGCCTTCTTCCACTCCCCCTCTTGCCAAGCACAAAGCCGAAGGCCGGGACACCGGCGTTTACGTAACCGGCGGCTGCGTCCATTGGACGGTCGGCTGGATCGAAGGAGCGTTGGAGTCGGTGCTCAACGCGGCTATCCTCGGCGGGTATCGGCGGGCCGCACATTCCCATCGCTCTCCGCGGAGCGCGATGGTAGCCTCGCGCGGCGCTCCCCCGCCGGCCCATGAAGATCCCCTACGGCATCAGCGACTTCAGCCAAATCCGCGAAGGCGGCTTCTTGTACGCGGACAAGACCACCTTCCTGCCCGTGCTCGAAGACCACTACCGTCACATGGTCTTCCTCCGGCCGCGGCGCTTTGGCAAGTCCACGCTCGTCAGCATGATGGAGCACTATTACGACCTTGGCCGGCGAGACCGCTTCGACGAGCTCTTTCGGGGCCTTTGGGTCCACGAGCACCCCACCGCCGAGCGCGGGAGCTATCTGGTCCTCACCTCCGACTTCTCCAGCGTGTCGACCGATGGCGGAGAAGAGACGCTGCGCCGCACCTTCCTCGAATCCGTGCGCAGTTGTGTACGATCCTTGGTGCTTCGTTATCGCGAGCGCGTTCCTTCGCTCGGCGACCTTTACGCGAGCCTCGGCGATTTCAAAGATGCGGACGCGCTCATCGGCGCCGTGTTTGGCGCCGTGACGGCGACGCCGCACAAGCTCTATGTGCTCATCGACGAATACGATCACTTCGCCAACCGGCTGCTCTCGGCCGGCAATGAGGCGCTGTACGAGACGATCGTCAAAAAGACGGGCTTTGTGCGCACCTTTTATGCGGCGCTCAAGTCGGGCACGCGGAGCGTGGTGGCGCGCACGTTCGTGACGGGCGTCACGCCCATCATGCTCGATGATCTCTCGAGCGGCTTCAACATCGCGACGCACGCCTCGCTCGACGTGGGGCTCGTCAACCTGGCCGGATTCGTCCGCGAGGAGGTCGAGCGCACGCTGGACCGGTTCCTCGTGGCGTATCCGGCGCTCGCGGAGGTCCCCGCGTTGGGTGACCGCAAGGCGCTCCTCCGGGTGCTCACCGAGCACTACGACGGATATCGTTTCTCCCCAAAGGCGAGCGAGCGCATCTTCAACGCCGACATGGTGCTTTATTTCCTTAGCCAGCTCGTCCGTTCGGGGGACTTTCCCGACAACATGCTCGACGTGAACGTGCGCACGGCGTACGAGCATCTCCATCGCATCGGCGCGCTCACCGGCGCAGAGCTCGCCGAGCGGCGCGCGCTGCTCCAAACCATCTTGAGCGAAGGCCACATCCAGAGCTGGCTCGTAGAGCAGTTTGGCGTACAGAGCTTGGGCTCGCGGGCCCAGTTCCTCTCGCTGCTCTACTTCCTCGGGATGTTGACGCTCCGCGCCGGGCCGCCCGACACCGATGGATACGACTTGGAGATCCCCAATCGGGTCATCCGCGAGCTCCAGTGGAAGCACCTCTCGTTGATGCTGGAGGAGGAGGCCATCGTCAAAATGGACCTCGGCACCTTGGGCTTTGCGCTCTCGGCCATGGCCAAACACGGTGACATCGCGCCGTTTTTGGAGCTCTTCCACGAGAAGGTGCTCAAAGCGTTCAGCAACCGCGACCTGCGCGGGCTCGACGAGAAGACCGTCAAGCTCTTGTTGATGACCTACGCCTCCCTCGGGCAAGTGTTCTATCCGCTGAGCGAAAAGGAGTTTGCCCAAGGGTACGGAGATCTGTTTTTGAGCGCGCCGCCCAACCGGATGGGCGCGCGGTATTCATGGCTCCTGGAGCTCAAGTATCTGAAGGCCGGGGCGAAGACCGCGCAGATCGAAGCGGCCTTTCGCGAGGCCGAAGCGCAGGTCGCGCGGTACGCCAACGACCCTGTGCTCCTTCCTATGTTGTTGGGCAATCGGGAGCTCCAAGCAGGGATGTTGGTGTTCGTGGGCGCGAACAAAGCCCTGTTTCGGCCTTGGCCTGCTCCTGCCGGCCCGGCCGCGCGCGCTTCGGGAGCGGCGAAGCCCAAGGCCACCAGCAAGCGCCGCGCGCGCTCGACGACGACGAAGCGGTGAGCGCGCGGAGCCTGTCCTCGTTGGAGTAAGCTCGCGCCGCCGTGAGCACCTCGCTGCCTCCCTCGTTCTACCAACGCGACGGCGATCGCTTCATCTCCACGCCGCTCACGCGCGGTCCATGGAGCAACGATCACCAACACGGCGGCCCGCCCTCGGCCCTGCTCGGTCGCGCGGTGCGATCGTTCGGCGACGACGCCGCGAGCTTCTTCGTCGCGCGCATGACGATCGAGATCGTCCGGCCCGTGCCCATCGCCGCGCTCACCGTTCGAACCGCGATCGCGCGCGGCGGCAAACAAGCGCAGCGCATCGAGGCCGTGCTCCTCGACGGCGACACCGAGCTGATGCGCGCCGTCGGCCTGCGCATCCGATCACGCGACCTCACGATGTCGTCAGCGTCAACGCCCGCTCCGCAGGCGACGCCGCCCGAAGAGCTCGCGCCCTACACGTTCAACTTCTTTCAACACGAGGTCGGCTACCACCGCGGCATCGAGCTTCGCTACGCCGAGGGCACGTGGGGGGATCGCGCGGTCGTCGCGTGGATGCGCGCGCTCGCGCCGCTCGTGGAGGGCGAGCCCGACGATCCGCTCGAGCGCGTGCTCACGCTCGTCGACGCCGAGAGCGGCGTGTGCCCGCCCTTGCCCCCGGGCCGCTTCACCTTCGTGAACCCCGACCTCACCCTGTACCTGGAACGAGCGCTCCGTAACGAATGGCTCGGCCTCTCGATCCGATCCAGCGCGCACGCGCACGGCGTGGGGATCGCCGAGAGCGGGCTCTTCGATCGCGAGGGCATGATCGGGCGGAGCGCGCAATCCCTCCTCGTGACTCCTCGGACCAATTGACGTGCCCTAAATTCCCCGGCGATGATGCGCCGGAAAATGTTTCGGGGTTCTGCGCCGCCCATCGCGTTGACGCGAAACCGGCGTGTTTGGTAAAAGCAGCGCCCAACGCGCGAAGAAAGGGATCATCGTGGCGGGACCTGGCAAGAGCGAAGACGGCACCAACCCCGAGGGCCACATTTGGCGCATCGCGCCGACCCGGCGTGACTTCCTCGGCTTCCTCGGATGGGGCGCGGTCTTGAACTCGATCGGCATCGGCACGCTCGCGTTCGTACGCTTCATGTACCCGCGCGTGCTCTTCGAGCCGCCGACCCAGTTCAAGATCGGCAGGCCCACCGAATACTCGCCGCTCTCCACCAGCGACAAGTGGATCAAGGCCCTGCGCATGTGGATCATCCGCTACGACGATCGCTTCGTCGCGCTGAGCGCCACGTGCACGCACCTCGGCTGCACCCCGCGCTACCTCGCCACCGAGGACAAGTACAAGTGCCCGTGCCACGGCTCCGGCTTCCGCGGCTTCTCGTCCGGCTGGCGCGTCAACGGCACCAACTTCGAAGGCCCCGCGCCGCGCCCGCTCGAGCGCTTCAAGCTCGGGCTCGCGGACGACGGTCAGATCGTGGTCGACAAGGGCACGGCCTTCCGCATCGACAAAGGCGACGCCGACAAACCGGGCGCCTTCCTGCCTTTTGCGTAGTCACGTTTGGGGGGACCTCCCCCCAAACCCCCCAGGTGAGATTTCCTCGTTAGGATTCACGCTGCAGAAAAGAAAGAGCTCGGAGGAATCGTGGCGGAGCAGAACAAGGGCTGGTTCGACGTCGTAAAGAGCTCGTACGTCTGGAAGTCGATCTTCCGGCACGAGTACCAAGACACGTACAGAAACCGCGTCCTTCAGGTCTCGTCGAACGTCTTTCTGCACTTGCACCCGACCAAGATCCGCAGGCACGCGCTGCGGCTCCGGTTCACGTGGTGCATGGGCGGCATCACGTTCCTCCTGTTCCTCATCCTCGTGGTGACGGGCATCATCCTGATGTTCTACTACCGGCCCACCGGTGAGTACGCGTACCACGACATGAAGTACCTGCAGTTCGACGTCCCCTTCGGGATGATCATGCGCAACATGCACAGGTGGGGAGCGCACGCGATGGTCATCGCCGTGTGGCTCCACATGTTCCGCGTCTTCATGACGGGCTCGTACAAGCCGCCGCGCGAATTCAACTGGATCATCGGCGTCAACCTGCTCGTGATGACGCTGATGCTCTCCTTCACGGGCTACCTCCTGCCGTGGGATCAGCTCTCGATCTGGGCCGTCACCGTCGGCACGAACATGGGCCGCGCGACGCCGGTCGTCGGCCACGAAGGTCCCTTCGCGGAGCTCGTCGGCGTGGACGCTCGCTACGACGCGCGCGCGCTGCTCACCGCGGGTCGCCTCATCAGCCCCGCGACGCTGCTCCGCTTCTACGTGCTCCACTGCATCTTCATCCCCCTCATCGCCGCGGTGCTCATGATCGTGCACTTCTGGCGCGTGCGGAAGGACGGCGGGATCTCGGGTCCGCTGTGATTCTCGATGGGGGGGACCGAGTCCGGTCCCCCCCAAACCCCCCGCCTCGCTCCGCTGAACGCGGGAGATGGTTGGGGGCGAAGGTCGGAGAGAGCTGGGTTTCAAGGGTTTTCGTGAGCGAGTAAGACATGGCGCAAGCAGCGATCAGCGATACGGCAGGGCAGAGCGACGCGAAGGCAACCGACCGCGTCGCGGAGGCGGAGCGGCTCACCAAGCTCGTGCCCGACAAGGTCCACACGTGGCCGTACCTCGTGCGTCTCGAGATGCTCGTGGGCACGCTCGTCATGGCCTTCATGACGATCTGGTCCATCGTCGTCGACGCGCCGCTCGAAGAGCCCGCGAACCCGACCAAGACGCCGAACCCCTCGAAGGCCCCGTGGTACTTCCTCGGCCTCCAGGAGATCTTGGTCTACTTCGATCCCTGGTTCGCAGGCGTCGTGCTGCCCGGCCTCATCATCGTCGGGCTGATGGTCATCCCGTACATCGACATCAACCCCAAGGGGAACGGCTACTACTGCTTCCGCGATCGCTGGTTCGCGATCTCGACCTTCCTCTTCGGGTTCTTGGTCATGTGGATCGTGCTCATCATCATGGGCACGTTCATCCGCGGCCCGGGCTGGTATCTCTTCCTCCCCGGCCAGTTCTGGGACGTTCACAAGACCGTCGCCATCACCAACCAAGACTTCGCCGACAAGTTCTTCGGCGTCACCGATCGCAACCTCTCGATGGCCATCGGCATGGGCGCGGTTGGGTTCTTCCTGGTCGGCATCCCGGCCATCTACTGGAAGGCGCGCATCAAGAAGAGCGAGGTGCTCCAGAAGCTCGGCGCGGTCCGTTACTGGATCACCGCGCTGCTCTTCATGACCATGGCCGGCACCGTCGTGAAGGTGATCCTGCGGCTCGCCTTCAGCGTGAAGTACATCTTCGTCGGCCCCTACAACTTCAACGTCTGATCACGGACCCCCCATCGTGGCGAAATTCATCCGAGACGAGAAGCGGACGTACCCCTTCCTGTGGCTCACGATCGGCGGCATCTTCGCCGGCTCGGCCGCATGGGCCGTGTACGCAGAGCTCGTGACGCGCGTGCCGTGGCAGAAGGAGCAAGGCGCCTTCTACCAAATGGAGCTCGAGCAAGCGCGCCAGAGCCATGAGCGATACAAGGCCGAGTGGGAGAAAGAGATCGAGCCGAGCTTGAAGGACAAGCTCGGCCGCAAGGACGAGATCGAGAAGAGCATGGTGAGCGGCGCCTACGCCGACGCCAAGCGCAGGCTCGACGAGCTCAACAAGAAGTTCGGCGAGGCCGAGCTCCAAAAGACCTTCGGCGGCAGCGACCTCGACGAGGCGTATTACTACCGCAACCTCGCCGAGTACGAGCGCGACGCGGCCGCGGTCGCCGTCCGCAAAGCGTACCAAGAAGCGTACGCGACCGATCCTGCCAAGGCGCAGGCCGAGACCGATCGCATCTACGCCGATCCGCCCGCTCCTCCCAAGGGCGAGGGCTCGGGCGACAAGATGCACCACCTCGAAGCTGAAATCGCGCGCATGCGCGCGCACATCAAGCAGATCGATGCGGCCGTCGCGGGCGCGCCTTCGGACGCCGCGCGCAAGGCGCTCGCGACCTCGAAGCACTTCGAGCAAGACGTCATCGAGAAGCTCGAGGTCGAGATCAAGCATCAGATCCGCGTCGACAAAGCGCTCGCCGAGATGGGCAAGATCGATGGCCCGCCGGAGCCTACGATCAGCGAGAAAGATCCGAAGAAGCAAGCCGCCGAGCGCGCCAAGGCCCGCGCCGCCGCGTGCGCCGGCAAAGACGACACGCGGAGCTGCATCAAGTGGATCAAGCTCGAGCCCGTCGACGCCGAGCTCAAGACCATCGAGGTCGAGATCGCGAAGCGCAAGCGCCCGCTCATCGACGCGGAGCTGCGCCTCGGCAAGGCCGAGACGAAGGCCAAGCCCAAGCTCGACGTCGCCGACGTCATCCACTCGCTCGTCGGTCCGTTCCAGATCCAGCAGGTGGTCACGAGCTGGATCGACTACGACCGCGACGTCGACAAGGAGCAGGTCGATCGCTGCCAGACGTGCCACATGGGCTCGGACAACGGCTCGTACACGGCGACCGCGATCCCCAAGCAGTTCCGCACGCACCCGAACCGCGGCGTGCTCTTCACGGTTCACCCCGTCGAGAAGTTCGGCTGCACGAGCTGCCACCAAGGCCAAGGCCGCGCGACCGACATGCTCTCGCACTCGGGCTGGCACCTCGAAAAAGATCCGCACACCGGCAAGGAGCGCTGGCACTTCAAGGGCGATCACTACTGGGAGGATCCGCTCCTCCCGATCGGCGAGCTGACCAAGGTCATCGTCGACGATCGCAACGACACCTTCGAGGTCAAGCTCGGCAAGGGCAAGTGGGCCAAGGTCACGCTCACGCACGCGAACCCCGAGGAGCACGCCAAGGACAAAGAGGCGGTCAAGCACGAGCACTACGAAGAGGAGAAAGAGCTCTTCGCGGAGCTTCAAACCAAGCTCCAAGAGCTGGTGAAGGGCGAGGCCAAGTACCACGCGGTGGTCCGCAAGGATCAGAACCGCGTGCAGATCGGCGTCGAGCAGAACGACCCGAACGAGAAGATCCCCGCCAAGGAGGCGCTCACCATCGCGGTGCGCTTCCCCAAGCCCGAGCTCGCGACGATGCTCGGCTTCAACGCCGCCGTCGAGACGGGCGGCAAGGCTTCGCTCCTCACCGCGTCCGCGCCGCCCAGCGAGCCCGTGCGCGGCCCCGGCATGGAGTCGTGGGACAAGGACGGCCGCTATCACCCGCCGAACGGCGAGGCCGGTCTCCAGGTCACCGACGAGATGCGCAACCGCTTCATCGAGGCGCTCCCCGAGGTCGAGTCCGGCTGCCTGCGCTGCCACGCGAACGATCTCGATCTGCGCCCGCGCACGTCGAAGGCCAAGCACGTCGCGTCGAAGCTCCAATACGAGCGCGAAGAGGCGTGGAAGAAGAAGGACCCCGAGGGCTACAAGAAGGCGAAGGACGGCGCCGACGATCTCCCCGCGGTGCACCCGGATCCCGCGGCGAGCGAGGACCTCGCGCCGACGTACTCCGAGGGGCGCGCGCTCTTCCGCAAGCTCAACTGCACGGGCTGCCACATCCTCGACAACTTCCCTTGGGATCGCAACGCGGGGCCGAGCCTCGACAACGTGACCGCCAAGGTGTCGCCCGAGTGGCTGCTCACGTGGGTCCGCTATCCGCGCGGCTGGCGCGCCAAGACGCGCATGCCCAACTTCTGGCCCAAGCCGCTCGATCCCGCGTCGAAGCGCCCGCTGCCTCCCGGCTCGCCCGAATACGAGAAGTGGAAGACGCAGATGCGTGACGAGACCGTCGCGATCGCGTCGTTCCTCGTCGAGCGCAGCGACAACCCGAGCATCCGGCCCGGCGCCGCCAAGGACGCGAAGCCCCTCAAGGACGCGGTCAAGGGCTACGCCGACGTGCCCAACGCGACGGCCGAGAAGGGCAAGGTGTACTTCGAAGCGTACGGTTGCCAAGGCTGCCACGCGCGCACCGACGCGGACACCGGCGACGAGAAGCTCCCCGAGCCGTGGCGCAGCCGCGAGCGCGACATCGCGCCGACGCTCGCGAACATGGGCGCGAAGACCACCGCCGACTGGATCGCGTATTGGGTCGAGGAGCCGAACCGCTACTGGCACGGCACCAAGATGCCGAACCTCCGCCTCTCGCGCGAGGAGGCGGCGAGCATCGGCAAGTACGTCGCGTCGCTCACGAGCAAGCCGCTCGCGGCGGTCGACGTCGACAAGGCCGACACGGCGCTCGTCTCGGACTCCGCCAAGCGCAACGAGAAGGTCCCGTGCGGCGCGGCGGGCGGCGCGATGCTCACGCGCGTCGAGTGCGGCGAGAAGCTCGTCGGCTACTACGGCTGCTTCGGCTGCCATCAGGTGTCGGGCTTCGAGAAGTACGCGCCCATCGCGCCCGAGCTCGGCGGCTTCGCCAAGAAGGACGTGACCACGCTCGACTTCGGCTACGCGATCGCCGACCACCACCTCCAGACCACGGAGACGTTCGCGGCGCTCAAGCTCGATTCCCCGCGCATTTACCGGCGCGATCGCATCGAGCTCAAGATGGCCGACTTCGATCTGTCGCCGCGCGAGATCCGCTCGCTCGTGGTGTTCCTCAAGGGCCTCGTGCCCGCCAAGCCCAAGGTCGCGTACGCGCCCGACAAGCACCCGGCGTACGCCGCGGCGCTCGAAGGTCGTCAGATCGTCGAGGACTACAACTGCCAGGGCTGCCACCTCATCGAGGAGCAGGGCGCGGAGATCAACGCGTTCCGCACGGCGCAGATCTCGGCCGATCCGCAGGCCCTCGCGCCGTACCTCGGCGCGGAGGGCGCGCGCGTGCAGCCCGAGTGGCTCTTTGGCTTCCTGCGTGATCCCGGCAAGAAGGAGCACGCGATCCGGCCTTGGCTCCACCCCGAGCTCGCGTACGGCAAGGAGGTGCCGTCCGACAAGCTCGCGCTCCGCATGCCCACGTTCAACTTCACGCCGGAGCAGGTCACGGCCATCGTGCGCTACTTCGCGAGCTGGGATGGGCAGGAGTATCCGTATCAGGAGCCCAAGGTCGCGGAGCTCAGCGAGCCGCAGAAGCTCTATGCGCTCACGCACATGAACTCGCCCGACGCGGCCAACTGCCTCTCGTGTCACTACGTGGGTGAGTTCCCGGTCGAGCGCGGCAAGTCCGAGCTCGGCAAGATGGCGCCGAACCTCGCGTACGTGCAGAAGCGCCTGCGTCCCGAGTGGGTGAAGGCGTGGTTGCTCCGTCCGGGCAACTACCTGCCGTACACCAAGATGACCGCGTTCTGGGCCACCACCGATCGTCCCAAAGAGGGTCTCTGGCCTTCGGAGAGCGATCCGTTCCTGTCGCCGCCCGGCGCATGGAACAAGGCGCCGAGCCCCGTCAACGACATCACGGGTGAGCAGCAGGCCGAGATGGTGCGCGACTTCCTCTTCCAGATGCCGCAGGGCGTGCCCTTCCCGGCGGTCGGTTCCGAGGCGGATTCGCCGCTCGTCAAGAAGCACCTGCTCGACGCGCCCAAGGCCGAGACCGACAAAGACAAGAAGGACAAGGACAAAGACAAGAAGGACAAGAAGAAGCCTGGTTGATCCAGTCATCTAGGCCTTGTGCTGAGGGAGGTCTTCGGGTAGAGAGGACCTCCCGCGAGGGCGCATAACTCAGCGGTAGAGTGCATCCTTCACACGGATGAAGTCGGGGGTTCGAATCCCTCTGCGCCCACGAAGAAAAGGCCGGAAAATGATCAAACGATCATCCGGCCTTTTGCTTTTGCTCCCCACTTGCGGAGCCTTGCTCCCCACCTTGCTCCCCACTTGCGGAGCCTTGCTCCCCACTTGCGGAGCCTTGCTCCCCACCAAGGATGCGTGAGTGCCGGTGGGTCGTCAGATCGATCACCTTGGCCAGAGCTTGACGTTGCTCGTTGCCGCTCACCGTCGAGTAGTGGCGCTGCATCCCCTCCGTGAGGTGGCCGCTGATGCTCCGTGTGACCACGTCTTTGACCTGGGCTGCGCGTGCCAGATCGTTGAACGTGCGCCGGAGCGCGCGCGGTGTGATGTGCTTCGTGAGCCCGATCTCCTGCGCCACTTCTGCGAATGGCTTCTGCAAGACCGACGGTGATCGGAACCCGCCGTCGATGTTCGGAAAGAGCAGCTCCGACGCTTGTTGCTCCGGGATTCGGAGCTGCGTGTCGACATGCCATTGGAGGACCTGCATCGCCTCCTCCGGCAGATCGATCGTGTAGCGACGCCGCTGCTTCGTCGTTCGCATGACCTCTTCGCCGAAGGTGTGCGAGCGGCGGACGCGCAGTCGATGCTCCTTCCAGTCGACGTCGCACTCGGGTCCGGTGCGACGAAGCGGGCGGAGCGTGGAGGGGCGAAGCCCGGTGATCAGGCCGAGGTAGGTCATCGCGAAGTGCTGCGGAAAGAGCTCGCGCAGCTTCGCCATGAAGGTGGGGACCTCGTCGGGAAGGAGCGCATTCGGCTCCTCGTCGGTGTAGACCTCGTGCTCGCTGGTATCGAGGTCGCTGATGCCGTCGGTCACGATCGAAGGCAGGTTGAGCGCGCGCCTTGCTGCTTTCATGACGACGCGCAGCACGCTCATCCACGTGTTGACCGACGTCGGCGCGTAGTCGCCGGCGGCGACCAACCCGGCCATCCCTTCCTTCCAGCGTTCGATGTGACGTGTCTCGATCTTGTCGATGAAGTAGTCGCCGAAGCCAGCGACGTGCTTTCCCGAGACGGGACCGGTCGTGCCACCGATCAAATGTTCGAGCGTGACGCTCCACTTGGAGCGACCGGCGGCGCTCTTGATGTCTCTAACCTTCACCTTGTGCTCGAAGAGCGACGCCGCGAACTCGGCGAAGCGCTGCTTGGGCTTCTCGGGAGAGTCCTCGATGCCCGCTCGGATGCGCTCCTGCTCGTCGCGCAACCACTTCAGCGCCGTCTGCTCGTTCGCCTCCGGGAGCACACGGAAGATTTCCTTTTGTTTGCCTGTCTTGTTGTCGGTCGCGCGCCCGCGCACGACGTGGCCTCCCTCCTTTCTTCGCCAGACTCCCGGAAGAACCGGCTGGCTCGACACACACACGTTCTTCATCACGATCCACTCGGTCTTGTTCATCACGCGCTCCTCCATGCGGAGGCGCGCCTGAGCGTTCCGCGGTCAGAGTACCATCCGCGCCACGCGGCGGCGCACCGCGAAGAAAGCGATCAAGATCCGCGACGTCCCACATCCACGGGCCGGTGCCGCCACGACGCCCGGCAGCGACGATGCGGCCTTCCATCTGCGCCTTCCGCAGCGCGCCGCTCGTCGCGAAGCCGCAATACGCCGCGGCTTCGGTGGTGCTGAGCAGACGTCGCGCGCGGAGGTCGCGCATCATCAGGGCGTCTTGCGAGGATGGGGGAGACGTAGCCACGACGCATCGGGCCGAGCTCGTCGCGCTCTGCTCGACCAAAATCGGAAAGACCGCCGCGGCGAGGCGGAGGCAAAAAGCGTGGTGCGCGAGGGGGTCGAGCTCGTCCTCGCCGAGCGTCGCCTGGTAGACGCTGAGCCAGCAGGGATCCGTGGCGAAGTAGCGAGCCCAATGATCGAGGTAGGCGTCGATCGTCGAAGGTGGGGCAAGGCCCCAGGACTTGATCTCGCGTCGCGAGCTCGGCTTGGTCGCAGGCCCGGTGAGCGTGCGTGGAGCCAAGGGAGGCGGGGCAACGGTCATGGCTACTCCCTCGTGAGTAGCCTTGTAGTGAAGGCTTCCAATAGGCTACGTCAATAGAGCAAGCGGAGGATGCAAAAGATATTTGATTTGGCGTTCCTCGGAACAAAAGGTGATCTTCGACCACGCGAGACACGCAACAACTGTCCTGCTCCAAGACACTCACCGTTCCTTGAGGAACGGCGGGAGCGTCCACGTGAAAGCACTTGCGTGAGCGTCCACTGGGCGGTGCTCGCTTGAGCGTGAATGAGCTTCCACGGGGCGCCGAGCTTCCACGCGGGGGTGCTCGCGTGAGCGTGAGGAACGGCGCGAGCTTCCACGGGGCGGTGCTCGCGTGAGCGTGAATGAGGAACGGCTTGAGCGTCCACGGTGAGCGCATCCCTGCATTTGGCGTGTCCCATCCTCAAGGAACGCGAGAGTCACCTTGCGGCGCCAATTCGTTATCGAGGAACGGTTCCTCAACTTTCTTTGAGGTTATGGGATTCGCAGCTTGACAGTGATGATAAGGCGACATCACAACTTCACACATGACGACCGACAACCATCAAGGCTCCGGGTATCCTCTCAATGAAGCGTCCACTGCTTGCGAAAGGGGGGCAGGCCCTGAAACCATGGATGCGCCTCCACCTATCTGGATGGGCCTCGTCGTGGAGCACCTCCAAGAAATCCGCGACAAAAGGGCTCTTGAGAGCGGGGTGCAGTCCGAAGCTGTGGCGTTGCGCACCGAGGATATGATGACCTTGGAGACGCCGCTCCGTCTCCACTTCTGGTGGCTCGGATTTCGCGAGCGCTTCCGCAATGCGATTCAGCTCGGCAAGGCGGCCACGAGCACCCACGACCGGAAGCTCTCGCAGGGAGCGTTGGTAGGGGCTGAGCTTGAGGCGACCAAGCTTGTTTGCAAAGCCTTCTTCTACGTGAAGGAGGATCCAGACAGAGCGTGTGCGCTGCTCGCCCGCGTAATCGAGCTGGGGGACACCTGCGATGCGCCGGAGCGTTGGTTCGCGCGCATCGCGATCGCGTCGACGCTCAACCAGCAGGGGCGGGCTCAAGAGGCCGCGCGCGCGTATGATGAGCTCGCTCACTCCGCGCGGAAGGCGGGCCTCTGCAAGCTCGCCGCGATGGGCCTCGCCGGAGTGCATCGCTGTGCTCGTGTGGGCGAGGCGCGCTGCTCGGCGGGCCAACCATCGTGCCCATCGCGCGACAAGAGCGCCGAAAATCGCCGGTGTGTCCCGGCGAGTCACCGCTCCACACGCTCCTCGCGAGCGAGGTCGGCGAGACGAGCGCGCTGAGCGCTCCGAGCTCCGTATCTGAGATCCCCCGCCCGACTCGACCCCCCACAGGCCATTTGATCAACGAGCAAGATTTTGACGCCGGTCGCGAGCACCTCTGCGTGGAAGCTCGCGCCGTTCCTCATTCACGCTCACGCGAGCACCCCCGCGTGGAAGCTCACCGCCCCGTGGAAGCTCATCCACGCTCACGCGAGCACCTCCGCGTGGAAGCTCACGCCGTTCCTCATTTCATGCTCACGCGAGCACCCCCGCGTGGAAGCTCACCGCTCCGTGGAAGCTCATCCACGCTCACGCGAGCACGTCCGCGTGGAACCGGGTAACGCGAACAACGGCGCACTATTCGTGCCACGTGCATCTCGCGTTACCGGGTAACGAGACCGCTCACTGGATCGGCTTGCCCGCGAAGAAGGCGGCGGCGAGCCCGGGCCGGTGCCCGTGCGCGTTCACCTGCGTGAAGGGCACGAGCCGGCCCCGCCGGACATCGCGCTCGATGCGATAGAGCGCGCCGAGCGCGGGGTCCTCGCCGTCGAACAGCCCGCGCGACGTGAACGAGAACCCCCTCTGCCCGGGGTGCCTCGCCAAGAGGTGCAGCAACACCTCACCATCGGCGACGCGGTACGCGCCGAGGTCATGCTCGCGCTGGAAGAGCACGAAGCGACCATCCCTCGTGAGCGACGCCGAGAGATAAGGCCCGAGCCGCGCACGTTCGGCCCATGTGCGCGTGTCCCAAAGCACGTGATCGCGGCGCTCGCCATTGAGCGGAGAGGTGAGCATCACCTCGTTGGCCCACCCTTCGATGAATTCAGCCTCCAAACGCGCCACCCGCGCGCCGGTCTTGGCGTTCCGGATCTCGATCGCGCCTTCGTAAAGGGCGAGCGCGATCAAGCGCCCATCGGGGGAGAACATCATCTGAAGCGGGAGGGGGGCCGGGGCCCAAAGCACTCTCCCTGTGGCCGCATCGAGCACCCCGACGCGATCGACGGCCACGAGGTCCCCGTGCGAGCTCCAGGCCACCGTAGTGGGGATATCGCTGATCCGAGAGGCGTGGAGCGCGCGGCGGGTGCGTAGATCCACGAGGGAGAAGCGATACGTCGTCGCGCTCGGGCTCGTCTCGCAGGTGAGAACGGCGCGATCCTCGCCCGGGCTCACCTTGACTGAGCCATGCGTGTCGGCAGGACATTCGAGCACGCGGCGGCCGGTCCGCCCGTCCCAAAGGGTGCCAGCGCCGTAAGCGGTGATAAAGGTGCCTCGTTCGCTCGCGAGGAAGCGACCGATACGCGACTCCCATGTTCCTTCGACCGCTCCGGGCACCGCCGAGCCCGCCAGCGTGACACGAGCGCCGGTCGCAGAGAGCAGCACAAAGGGGCCGAAGATTTCGCTCGGGTTGATGCCGCGCACAGGCTCCATGAAGCCGCCGGCAGACACGGCATGGAGCACGCCAAACGGCGTCTTGATGAGCGGCTCCAATATCTCGACCGACGCGACGTCAAAGCGCTCCTTGCGGGCGTCATACACGTAACGCATCGACCCATTCATCTCTTGAAGGTCATAAAAGAGCTTGTCCGGGCCGAGCGCCGCTTGGCTCGGGTCGGGGAACGAGCCCTCGCCCCTCGCGCTGAATAACCCCACGAGGCGTGAAGGGACCGCATAAGGTGCCTCTGTGGCAGACACCAGCACGAGCGGCCCGCCGCCGTTGTGAAGGATAGCCCCGCCGCCATGCCCGACACCCACGAACGAGCGCGACCAATGACGGCTCATCTCGAAACGGCTGTCCAACGAATACACCCGCTCCCACGAGCAATCGTGGGTGTTGAGGAAGGCATACGCAGAGCCGTGGAGCGCATTCCCATACTCCACGCCAAGACGCGCTCCGTCCTCCGAAAATCGAAGGCCGAGCACGGACCAATCTTGACGAGCCATGATCTTCGTGAGCGCGGCGGGCGTGTCCGCCTTGCACCCGTCGTGATGTTCGATATCCGTAATGGAGACGATGCCTTTGCACACCGCGGCGATCCGATCGCCGCGCTGATTCAACGCGTGTGTGCAACCGCCCAAACCGGGGATGCGTTCCACGATGCGCCCCGTATCGACGTCTTGGAGCCCGAGCCACGGATGACCCTCCGTTGTCTTCTTGCTCTCGTCCACCACGGCGACGCGGCGAAGGTCCGCGGAATATTCGGGCTCCACGCGCGCGCGAACGATCGGCGCCGCGGCCCTCGGAGCTTTGCCCGGCTCAACGACCATGAGCGCTCCGTTGACGCGCGCGAGAAGCCGATCGCCATGTTCGGCGACATGAACGACGGTCACCCCCGGTTGGGCAGGATCATTGAAGCGGGCGCTCGCGCTCCCCTCCGTGACGTTCACCCACCGCACCGCGTCGCCGCGACGGACCACGAGCGCACCTTCGCGCGTGAACGTTACCGGCGAAAAGCCTTGATGCTGAGGGAGTGAATGCAGCTCGTCCAGGCGGAGATCCCAAAGGTAAAGGGCGTTCGGCTCCTTCCGCCCCGCCGCCGCGATCACTGTATCATCAAGATTGAATACGGGCTCTGTCACGGCGAGCGGAAGGCGCCCTCGGACGACGCCCGAGCGCGCCTCCACGAGCACGAGGTCAGCGCCGGCAGAGGCGATGAGCGTCCCATCATGACTGAGCGAGACGCTCCATCCCTTCGCGCTGCGCCCGCGATCCATCGCGAGTTGGAACGGCTGCGCCGCGAAGCGCGGCTCGAAGGGCCCCGCCCAAGTTTCAACGGGCGGCGAAGGATTCGACGCGGGGTGCGCGGGGCGCACGAGGCGCGGTGTTGGTGAGCAACCGACCAACGACGTGAGCACGAGCAAGAAGACGAGCGTCACCCGTTCAATCATCGAGGGCTCCTTTCGTTGGTGGCATGGGCGCGAGGTCGGGAAGTTGAAGGGGCCCGTTGTCGCGGGGCCAAGCCCCCGAGTCTTCGAGATCCTCTTGTGGAGCGCCTTCTCCCGGTGCCGGATTCATCGGAGGACGGTTCTTCTCGTTGGTCATTACGGGACCTCTCACATCGAAACCTCCAATGTCGTCATTCGTCATCGGCCCCAAAAATCCGCTTTCGCGATGAAGAGCTTGAAGGGGCCGGCGGCAGCTCGTTCACCTTCGCCTCCACGGTTGGTGGCGCGAGGGGAGGTGCCATGGGCCGCTCTTGACTCTTGGCCGGCAGCGGGCCGGCCACCTTGGTTCCGCGCCTGGTTGGCACCTTCGCCTTTGCCGATGCGCTCGGTGTCGGCGCGGGCTCGTCAACCACCGTGGGGACCACTAGCACGATCGGCGGCGCTTGGTCCTGCGGTTTGGGCGAGCGCTTGAGGCTGTTCCCGAGCACGATCAACAGAACGATGACGCTCGTGGTCACGACGGCACCCCCGATCCAAAGTCCTGCGTTCGAGGGCGGCGAATACGGCACGATAGGCACTTGGCTTGACGGGGGCTCGTCATCACGCTTCTCCTTTTTGGGGAGCGCGCCCGCGTGAGCAGCCCATGGGGACGACGGTGGAGACGGTGGGATCACCAACGCAGGAGGCTCGGGTTCTTTGCGCCGCGCCGGGACGGGCGCCGGAAACGGTCCCGTGTCGATGAGCGGTTCGGTGGTTCGATCTTCCCTGCTCATGCCATCTCCCTCAGACCAGGCGCACGGTCGGCCGCGCCGCAACGAAACCTCTTAAAAGGCGGGGAGCGCCGGCTCACACGGCTCATGCGGCAGAAGTCGCAAGGCAGAGAGATCCCACTCTCTGCTTCGCCGCGTAAAGGGGTAGAGCCGGCGCTCCCCTAGGTGAACCCGCCATCGAATCCGCTTCATCGCTCAACCGTTGTCCGCCGTCTTGAGCTTCTCAACGGTGGGCGCGTCGAGCTCCCCCGTCTCAGGGAGCTTCATGTCGCGCTGGAACGCTCGGAGCGCCGCGCGCCCTTCTTCGTCGAGGGTCTCTCCCCGCGGCTCTCCGCGGTAATAACCGAGGTTCGAGAGCTTCGCCAAGGCGCTCGCGAGCGGTCCCTCTCCCGGGCGTTGAATCACCCATCTGCGTTGCTCGCCCTCGGGGTACGCTCCGAGCCACGCGGTCACACGCGCGCTCGCGGCGCCTTTGGGGATCTGCTCGTCGAGCGTGCCGTCATGGCTCGTCACCCCTTCGAGCATTCGATCCTCGACATCGACGCGGTAACGCTTGCCGCTCAACGTGCCATATTCGGGGTCCGTCA
>CAYTJL010000204.1:0-17669 GCA_964437785.1 uncultured Polyangiaceae bacterium | reverse complement strand
GCTTTTAAGGCGTGAGCGGGATGGTCTTGACCGCCCTCGGGAGATGGCAATACGCCTTGGCGTAGCCCTTGGGCTTCTGGGCGAGCATCGCCTGTTCGAGCTTGTTCGCCGCGGCGTACGAGGGCACCTTGGCGCCCACGTAGGTCCATTTGGGCGAGACCTCGGTGAGGAGCTCGACGCCCGCCACACCGATGGTCTTCTTGATGAGATCTTCAATCTCGGGGAAGCTCTTCTGCGCCGGGCTCACGTGGCCGTCGAGCACCACGAACGGGCTCGTACACGCCGCGGTGAGCGGATAACGGACAACCTCGACGCGCGCCTCGCTCGCGTCGAGCGCGGTGGGCAGGTGCGCGACCTCCGAAGGAGCTTTGTTAGCAGGGCCCAAGAGATCGCCCGCGGTGAGCACCCAAAGGTCCTTGCCCACGAAGACAGCGGCGCGCGGCGACCCGGAGGTGGCCGGCAAAGGCACGTTGGTCCAGCTCTTGTCGCCGGGCGCGCGGCGGAAGACCCCTTTGGCCATCACGAGCACCACGGAGCCGTCCTCCGCCGCGCTCATCGCCTGGATCTCGGACGCCGCCGGAGGCGCCTCGCGGGCCCACGCCGTCCCGTCGAAGCGCGCGAGATAAGGCACCTTGCCATTGCCATAGACGTACGCCTCGCGACCCCCCGCGGCGACCGGCGCGAACTCCGTGCCTTCGTCCGCGCCCGGCGCGGGCAGCTCGGTGACGACGCTCTTGCTCGCGCCCGGCGCCCAACGCTCCACGAGGAGGCCTTTGCCGTCTTTGGCCGCGTCGCCGCCCACCAGCACGATTTGCCCGGCCGAAGACCCGGACACCGGAGGTCCGTGCGGGAACAGGCCCGCGTCCTCGTGATCCATGAACGACCAGAAAGGAGCTTTGATCTTGATCCGCGCGGGAGGAGGCTTGTCGTCGGCCTTCTTGGCGACGGCGCTCGCGCTCGGAGGAGGGGCCGCGCTCGCGTCGAGAGGCGGTGACGAGGGCGCCGCGGAGAGGGCGGGAGGCGCGGCAAACGCAGAAGGCGCGTTGGACACAACGGGGTTTGCGGACGCGGACACCACCGGAGGAGCGCTCGGGACACCCGCGCTCGCGGACGCGGACGCCGCGGGGGGAGCGCCGCCGTCCGCCTCTTCGGCGAGGGGCGTTGGAGGGCTCGGCACCGCGGCGCTCCGCGTGTTGCCGGGGATGAAGCGAAGACCGCCGTTGTCCGCCAGGACGAGCCCCGTATATTTGCCCTTGCCAAAAGGCACCACGCCGAGGAGCACGTCGTGGCCCGAGAGCGGTTGTACGTTGCCCCAAATCTTGCCGGCCCAACGATAGGTGCTGAGGGTCTGGGTCGGATCGGAGGTGCCTTTGCCCTGCGACCACGCCTGGATCCAAAGGGCGTCCGGCGCGACGCCCGTCACGTCGTAGCCGCTCACCTCGACGTCGGCGAAGGGCGGCGGGCTCAGAAACCCTTTGTGCCATGAAGGGTCTTGGCGAAACCCTTGATCGTCGATGGTGAAGAGGATGTGCCGGCTCACGAGCACGGCCATGGGGCCGGCCGAATAGAGGCGCGCGTCCGAGACCCGCGCCACCACCGCGAGCCCGCCCGCCTGCGGCGCCTGCGCGCCGGACGACGAGGAGGCCGCCGGGAGAGGGGTTTGCGGCTGCTGAGCCGCGCTCCCGGACGAGGCCGCGCCGGGCGCCTCGCCTTTGCCACACCCGAGGAGCCCGAGCGCGGCGCCCACCAAGAGCCATCGTGATCGACGTGATGCCATGATGCGAAGGAGGGTTGTCGTCATTTGGGTTGATCCGCGACGCAGATGCCACCCTTGCAGTGGACCGGCCCCGCGTTGCAGCAGTCCGCGTCGGTGGCGCACGAGCCGCCGAGCCCGACGCACGCGATGGTCTGCGCGTCCACGCAGACGCCCATGTCGCAGAAGCCCGAGCAGCACTCGAACCCTGCGGAGCAGCCGCCCCCGCCCATGGTGGGCGTACACGCGCTGAGCGCCCAGAACCCGCGCATGTTGGTGGTGGCCTCGTTTTGCCCTTCGAGGAAGAAGGCCGGGTGCGACGGATCCGCGCCGGGCATGGGGTTTTTGTCGATGGCGGCGACCCAAAGGCGCTTCTTTCCGTTGTTGGGGACGCCCGTGAGGCGGTGGCCCCAATCGCGCATGCTCGTCACCACCACCCAGAAATAACCGCCTCGCTCAATGGGGTTGAACGTGGGCTCCAACGTGTGATTCTTGTCCCCCGCGTTCTGCGTGGGCGGGTCGACGAGCGCGGTGAGCACCGTCGGCGGCGTCCCATCGACGTTTTGGAGCGCGACCGTGCCGAGCTGCGTCGCGTTGTCGTCGCAACCTTGGGCGTCGCAGCCCGTCGCGTAGTCGCCCACGTGGAAGGCGATCCATTGAGAATCGGGCGTGAAGGTGGGATAGGCGATGGCGCGCTGGCCGGCCGGGAAATCGGCCGCGAGCGCGAGCCCGGTGTAGCCCGAGAAGTGTTGTGTCGCAGGGTCGAAGTCCATCACCGCGAGCCTGCCGTTCACGAGGTTGTGATACCAAGACCCCGCGCCCTCCACCACGGCGAGGCGCTTTCCGTCGGGCGAAAACGCGGGCGTCATCACGCCCGCCGATCCTGGCATGAGCGGCAGGGCCTCGAGCCCGCTCGCGGGGATCATCATGCCTGTGGCGGTGTCGCCGAGCTTGAGCGTCTGCGAGCCGAAGACCGTGTATTTGCCGTCGTTGTTGACGGCCACGTTGCCCGCGAAATACGTCGAGACGGCGCGGACCGTGGCGTTCGGCAGATCGAACGACACCCACGCGCGGTTGTCGTTCGAGCCGTCGTTCGTGACCTGTCCTTCGACCGAGGCGACGAGCGTGGAGCCGTCCGCGCTCACCGCGTGACACCCCATGCACTGACCGTTGTTGATGGGCTGCCACGAGCCGCCGGGCTGAATGCGGGCCATCTGCCCTCCGGCGCTCGTGGTCCAATAATAGATGGCGCCGCGCAGGCTCGCGGGCGCGATGGTCCACGTCTGTTTGGCGGACGAATAGGCGGTGTCGGTCGCTTGATCCCAGCGCGACAGCTCGACCGCGAGCGGGCCGCCGCCGCTCGACGCGACGAGCTTGTCCCAGATGGCTTGAGGGACACGCGCGCTCGCGGGCAAGGTGATCGGGAAATACCCATCGTAGGTGTAATTGGGCTCCTCGTAGTGGACGCGATACACGTCGAGCCCGCTCGGCGCGCTCCACATGAGGAGCGGTGAGGCGAGCCCTTGAGGGAACACCGTCGCGTCGTACGGATAGAGCAGCGAAGAGACCGCCGGATCCTGCGCGAGCCCGGGTTGATCGAGCTTGACCACCACCGCCGGATCCACGATGGGATCGACGTCCTTGACGTGCACGACCACGTTGAGCGCGGCCGTGGCTTCGAGCCCTTGATAGATGGCGTGGAGCGTGCCAGTCCCGGCCGATTGGCCCGACGCCGTGAGCACGACCGGCGTCCCGATCGCGAGCGACGCGAGATCGGGCCTGTCGAACTGCACCGCTTCGGCGGCGACCACCTCGGTGGCGCCGCCCTGGTGGTGCGCGATGAGCGTATAAGACGCGGTTTGAGGCGCCGACCCATCCATGGTGAGCGTGATGGAGGGCGGATCGAGCGTGACGCTCACGATCTTGCCTTGGCCCATCCCGCCGGTGCTGATGCCGCCGCCGAGCCCCTGCCCACCGCCGCCGCCTCCCGACGCGCCCGCGCCGCTGGACGACGTGCCGCTCGACGGGTTGGTCACGCCGCCGCCGCACGCCGCCGCGAGCGCCGCTCCGCACAGCAAAAGAGCGAGCGAGATGGAGAGCGGGTGAGCCGGGCGATGAAGCGTCATGGCGTCCTCCGAGGCAAAGGACGGCCAGCGTATCCGGTCTCGAGGTGCCTTGGAAGAGCGCTCTTTGTCCGGCGCGCTCTTTGGCCCGCGATCCGTGCGTGTCGCTAGCGCTTCAGGAACCGGAGCACCTTCTTTTCGACCAAGCGCCGGTGATCCGGGCTCAACATCGGATCGACGTGGCCCATCCCTTCGTGGAGCACCTCGGTCACCTCGGCGTTCGCGAGCTGATCGCGGAGCTCGCCGTTGAAGAGGCCAAAGCCACGTCCCGACGAGATCATGAGCGCTCGGCCCTCGAAGGCGCCGAGGTTGTCCGCGAACGAAGCGTCGAGCCCCGCGAGCCCACAGACGACGTCGCGGATCTCTTTGTTGGGGAAGCCCGCGTTGAACCCCTGCGCGACGTTCGCGTAGAGCCGGTTCTCGTCGAGGAACGAGAACGTGTCCGCGAAGGGATCCCCGGCGGCCAAGACGTAATCCGGGTGAGGTTGGTTGGGCGCGTCTTGGTGCACCGAGAGGAAGTAGACCAACGTTTGATGGTTGGTGAAGCCGGGGATGAACGGAGAGGGCGCGTCCGGCGCGCTTTGGGCGAGCCCGGTGGCCGCGAACAGGCCTCCGTTGGTCTGCCCGTCGAAGGTTTGGCCGCTCGCCAAGAGCGCCTCGTAGCCAAGGCAGAAGGGGGCGTTGTACGCGTTCACCACCGGATCGGTGCTGAACGAGAGGCCGTCGATGATCACCGCTCCTTCGTAGGCCGAGGGGTTCGCGTTGATGACCGCGAGCGCCGCGATGCCGCCGAGCGAGAAGCCCCCGATCGCGGGGCGCTCACAGGGCCTATTCACGGTGATCATGGAGCGGATGTGCTCGACGTCGCGCGTGATGGTGCTGAGCCCCCAGTCTGCCATCGGGCTGCAATCGGTCGTCTCACAGACGTTGGGCGGGAGCCCCGTCGCGCGCGGCGAATACCCCCATACGTCGATGTGACGGTGCGCCAAAAACCCTGCGAACGTGTCTTTGTAATCCCCCGTGTCGCTGATCTCGTACATCCCGAAGTTGTTGCCGAGCGGGGGCAGCAAAATCACCGCTTCGCTGTGCTCCGCGGGGGGCGCGTCTCTCTTGATGTTATAAACGGTGAAGCGATTGAGCGGGTCGCTGCCTTCTTGCACGACCCACTCCGTACGCACCAAATGGCCTTCGTGGGTCTCCTCGCTCGCGACGACCGTATAGTCCTCCGCCATGGCGGGCGAGGCGACGGCGAGCGAGATCGCGGCGAACAGCGAAGAGAGCAACACCTTGCGCATGAGAGACCTCCATGGATGCCCTGGGCACGGCGAGCGCGCCGGGCCTTCGTGTGTGGGCACCACGAGGCTCTTTCATCAGCAGAAAATGTGCCGGTGTGACGATTGGCGCGATCGAGGGCCTGTGGGGCGCCCGCGCGGAGCGCCTGCGGACTCGATTGCTCACCATGGGTATTCGACACCGCTGGGCGTCCCGGGCGAAGCGCGCGATCTCGGACGCGTCGCGTTGCGTCGCTTTTCTCCGCGACAAGGCCGGCGAAGCGCGTATCGTTGCGCTTGGAACGCGTATGGGCCACACGAGCACGAACGGCGATTTCGAAGCGCCAGCGCAGGCGATTCGCGGCGTTCGTCACCAAGGAGAGCGCACACCATGACGACGAATCGAGAGGTCACTGTGATCGCGGGCGTGGGCCCTGGGCTCGGGCTCTCGCTTGCGGAGCGGTTCGCCGCCGCCGGCCACGTGGTCGCGATGCTGGCGAGGACCCCGGACAAGCTCGCGGCGTGGACCGAAAAGAACCCTTCGCTGCGCGGGTATCCGTGCGACGTGACCGATCCTGCGTCGGTCAAGGCCGCGTTCGCGGCGATCGACAAGGACCTCGGCGCGCCGTCGTGCGCGGTGTTCAACGCGGGCGCCTTCGAGCGGGCGAGCATCCTCGACGTCACGCCGGAGTCGTTCGAGCGGTGCTTTCGCGTGGGGTGTTTGGCCGGGCTCCTTATCGGCCAAGAGGCGGCGCGGCGCATGGTCCAAAGGGGGTCGGGGACCATCCTCTTTACGGGCGCCACGGCCTCGCTCCGCGGGAGCGCCTATTTCGTCAACTTGGCATCTCCCAAGTTCGCGCTCCGCGCCGTCGCGCAGAGCATGGCGCGCGAGCTCGGCCCCAAAGGCATCCACGTGGCCCACGTGATCGTCGATGGGATGATTCGGACCGAGCGCGTCATGAAGATGGTGCCCGATCGCCCGGAGGACGGCTTCCTCGACCCGGCCGCGATCGCCGAGGTGTATGTTCAGCTCCACGCGCAACCCAAGAGCGCGTGGACCCACGAGATCGATCTGCGCCCCTACGCAGAGAAGTTCTGAGCAGGTCAATCCGCGGCGATCACGCCGAGCTCGGCGGCGCGGCGTCGCGGAGGAGCCTCGTTGACATAGGCGCCCTCCGCATCGACGCAGGCTCGTACGCAGCGACGGAGATGGAGACGCGCTGTCCGTTCGGGAGCGTTGCCGCATAACGCACGGTGCTCGTGTGCCACGCGGCGAACCCCGCGATGATCCGCGTGAGCGCGCGGAGCCACGCGCGCCCGTCGGGGCCGTGGCGCTCAATCAAGCCCTCTCCGAGCGCGTCGAGCTGCCGCGCGGTCGTGTCGTGGAGCGCCGCGACGCGGACAATCGCCTCCTCGATAGGGACGTTGTCGTCTGCTGCCTTGGAGATCACGGCGTTGAGCCAACCCTCCTCAGCGTCCTTGTCGAGCCCGGCGATGTCGTTTTGAAACGCGATGAGCTCCGCCGCGAGCCGCTCCGCCCGCGCGACCGCGGGGTCATTGAGCATCGCCGCGCCGAGCTCGCGCCCGAGGGCATATTCGATCCAGCAAAAGACGGGCAGCGCGCCGATGTTGGCCGCGCGGAGCTCCATGTACGCTTCGAACGACGGCGAGCGCCCCGTGCGCCTCGCCTCGGTCACGGCGCGCGCCTCGTCCCCCACGGAGGCGAGCCATTCCGTGAACCTCTCCGCGTGGCGGGAGAGCCACGATCTGCTCATCTTGGCTCCAAAGCGACGACCGATGTCCTGCCACCCGCGCAGATAGGGGTTGTCCGAGCGCGGTTGTCCCTCGGCGTCGCGGAGGGCCTCGACGATGGATCGCGGAGACTCGACGCCGAGCCCTTCGATCGCGTCATCGTGGAAGATCCAGAGCGTGAGGGCCCGCATCACCGTCACGAGATCGTCGTACCCGGCGAACGAAAACGGCGCTCCGCCATAAGCACCCACGTTCATGGCGTCGAGCACGCGCTCCGCGCGCGGGGTCGCGACAACGCCGAGATCGCGGAGCCACGCCGCTACGTCACGTCGGGCCATGTCGCGCGCGGGGTGAGGAGGGGTGATCCAGCGAGACGGATAATGAAGGACGATCGAGGGGGAGAGCATGTCGGGGGTGACCTCCGAGCGGGGGAGTTGGCCCCGATACGCTCCTCCTGTGTTTGTGTTTCTCGCCATACCCAACCGGCCGATTCAGTGATAAGGAGGGGGCATGAGCTACCTTCGAACGCAGATCGCCATCCTCCTCGCCGCGAGCGGCGCCCTCGGCGTCCTCGCCTCCGCCTGCGGCGGCAAGGTCTTCGTCGACCCTCCGGGCAGCGGCGGGTCGGGCGGCGGGCTCACGAGCAGCAGCGGCGGCACCGATCCCCTCCCACCGACGTGCGAGTCCGGTGAGCCCAACAAAGAGTGTATGTCGCCCCCGCCCGACGGCACCGCGCCGTTCGACTGCCCGGCCGCGTCCGAGGTCGAAGACGGCTGTTGCAACGCGGCCACCAAAGGCCCCTTCGCGGAAGGTGGCTTGTGCTGTTATTGGTGGTGCCCGGGCGCGTGTTGCGGCCGCGCGTTCACGGTAGGGGGCGAGGCGCGCGTCGCCGAGGTGGTCTCGCGCCAAGGCTGGCTCGCCTCCTCGGAGCACCGGCCCATTGCCCATCTCGACGAGCCCACGCGCGCGGCGCTCGCCGAGGCGTGGCTCGCCGATGCGCAGATGGAGCACGCGTCCGTCGCCTCGTTCGCGCGCTTCACGTTGGAGCTGCTCGCGCTCGGCGCGCCTTCGGATTTGGTCGAAGCGTCGCAGCGCGCATCGATGGATGAGGTCGAGCACGCGCGCCTCTGCTTCGGCATCGCCTCACGCTTCGCGGGGCGAGCGATGGGCCCCGCGCCGCTCGCCATGGAGGGAGCGATGCGCGGCGGCTCGCTCGCCGAGAGCGCGGCGTGGGCCGTCGAAGAAGGGTGCATCGGCGAGACCATCGCGGCCATGACGGCGCACGCGCAGCGCGACGTCGCCGAGGACGAGGGCGTCCGCGCCGCGCTCGATCGCATCGCCGACGACGAAGAGCGACACGCCATGTTCGCGTGGCGCTTCGTCGCGTGGGCGCTCACCACCGGGGACGCGAGCGTCCACGCGGCGGTGATGAGCGCGTTTTCGCGCGTCCAATGTTATCTCCAGCGCGACGCGGACGAGGCGAACGAGGGTGAGATCAACACCGCTCTCTACCATCGTTATGGCCGCCTCACGCGCGCCGAGGCCGATCAGGCGGCGCGCTCCGCGCTCCGCGACGTCATCGAGCCCTGCGTGCGGCTCCTCACCGGGCCTTCCCGTCAACCGTTGTTCGACGTGGCGGTGGTGTAACCGGCGTAATCGGTGCGTTTTTTCGCCATCGAGGCGACCGGCTTGGGTATCCTCGGCGAATGGCCATCACGTTTCAGGTCTCTCCCGTCGATCGCGCCCGCGAGCCGCTCGCGATCCCCGATCAACCCTTTGAACCAAACAAGCCGCTTCATTTTCGCGCGGAGCGCGCGGAGGCGATCGGCGCGAGCAGGCCCTTCCGGCCCTCGGCGGGGCACGGGCTCGTGGACGCCATCGGCGTCGCCTTCGCCGAGCACAGGCCGCTCGTGCTCTCGCCCGACGTGATTTGGCTCGCGATCGCGCAGGGCTTCGCGACCCACGTCAACGAGAACGCCGAGCAGCTGCGCGGCAAGTTCGTGCGTCACGAAGGCAAGTTGACCCTCAGCGTCCGGCGCGACGATTTTGTAAAGGGCTCTCCCCATAACCCTTGGCCCGAGGTCTTTCAAGCCTTCTCCGACGAGATCGCCGGGCACATCGGGCGCCAGCGCGATCTCGTCGTGTGCGACTTCTCCACCACGGGCCCGATCGAGCGCGCCGCATCGGAGATCGCGCTGCTCGACGCCATGAAGAGCTACTTCGACTTCATGTTTGTCACGATGTGCGGTATCCCGGAGATCACGCTCGAAGGGACGGTCGCCGATTGGCGATCGATCCGCCGCCGCGCGCAGGCGCTCGACGAATACGACCTCGCGTGGTGGACGAGCGCGCTCCTCCCCGTGCTCGATGCCTTGGTCGCCACCGCGGAGGGGCACGTCGACGTGCCGTTCTGGAGATCGCTCTTCAAGCGCAACAGCGGCTCGGGCGGCCCGTATATCTGCGGTTGGATTAACGTGCTCTTCCCCTATGTCCTCTCCTATGGCGGCGGGCTCGGTCGAAACCGGCGCATGGCGGCTTGGCGCGAAGGGCTCGACGCGGAGTTTGGCGTGGAGGCGTGGAGCATCCCCACCGGGATCTCGCGCGCTCCTTTCACGTGGAGCTACTTTGGAGAGTCCTATCCCATGCACTTCCTCGCCGGGTTCGCGGGCACGGGTCAAGACGCTCCCACGCTCGCCGTCCGGCCGGTGATCGGCTGGGCGGTGCTCGCCGACGCGCCTCCGCGACCGGTGCCCACCTCGCTCGCCCTCATCGCGGGACGTACGACGAGCGAACAGCCCATGTTGGTCGCCGAGGTCGAGGCGACCATCGCCCGCGTGGAGGCGCTCGGCCGGGAGATGGGTTTGCCGATCGCGTGCGTTCCCTTCGGCTGCTTTCACGACACGACAGAATCACCGGGCGTCCCGCTCCGGTGCTCGTTCGCCATCGGCTTGCGGCTCTGCGCGGAGGGGCCTTGTTCCGTCCCCGCGCTCGACGACGCCGTGGACGCCGCGTTCATCATCCCACCATCGTTTTGGACAAAGGCCATGGAGGGGCTCACCGTCGAGGACGACGGGGCCGTCAGGCTCTACCTTGTCGCCGGGGGAGCGCGAAGAAAGCGCTTCGGCGCGGTCGGGGAGCTGCGCTTCGGCGCCGCGGGGGAGCAACGGAGCATCTCCGTGCGCTCCATCGACCTGCTCGACTCCTGCTACCAGATCATCGAGTGTTCTCGCAGAGCGCACGACGAGCGCCGCGAGCGCGCGCGCGCGCTCGGCGTCGAGCACGGGTGGGCGCAATATTGGCTCGTGGAGCTCTGATAGAATCGCTCAACGCGCCGCGCGGATCTGCGCCGAGACGCGCGCGGCCTCCTCATCATCGTACATCGTCACGCCGTTTTGCCAGGTGAGCACCTCGGCCGGCCTGTCCCCCGCGCCGCCGTCATAAAGAGGGATCACGTGGAGGTGAACGTGCGGGAACGACATGGGCACGTTGCTCGCGGCGCCGAGCGAGGCCATGTAAATGCGCTTCGGCGACAAGGCCCGTTCGACGGCGCGCGCCAGCTCCCACGCGAGCTTTTGCACGTCCGCATACTCCTCCCAACCAAGGGCCGTGAGCGACTCGATATGACGCCGGAGCACCACGAGCAGGTGCCCGGGCCGCGTCGCGTACCGGTCGAGCACCGCGATCGCCGCGCCGTTCTCGCCGATCCGCTCGGTGCCTTGGGGATACCCCTCCACGAGCCCGCACATCGAGCAACCCGCGAGGTGAGATGGAAGGGCCTCGACCTCGGCCTTGAGGCGCGCGAGCGCCTCGTCTTTGGTGACGCGCCGCACGGCTAAAAGGTGCCTCGGCGCGTCTTCGTGGGTGCTTTGGGCGGGGGCGGCGGGCGCGGAGGCGCGCTCGCAGAGGCGGTGGGGAACACCATCGTTGGAGCGTGGATCGTCGCCTTCTTCGCCTTGATCGCCTCCGCGACGGCCCGGAGCTCGGCCGCGAGCTTGTGGAGCCCCGGGCCCCGGGGCACGTACAAAGCGCTCGCGAACGCGAGCGAAGCCTCGTAGTTGCCGAGCGCGCCCTTCGCTTTACGCCCTTGCCATGGGCCGATCTTCATCTCACACCCCCACGACATCAGGTGTGGAATCATCGCCGAAGCGTCCAAAAAACGAGCCATGGACTCGACCGCCGCGGCTTCGCTCAAGAGCTCCTCCGCGACCGCGGGAGAGCGGATCTCCCAGCGCTCGATCATCGCCTCGTTGACGAGCACGAATTCCCGGTATGCCGGGCCTGCGACATCGGGGTACGTACCGCAGCCGGGTTTATCGGGGGTGGGGTCGTGCGTAAAATACACGGCCGCGACGCGCTCCGGGTGCTTCATCACCTCGTCGAGCCCGACGGGGTGATTCGCCATGTCCACCGCGGTGAAGTGAGGCGCTGGGCCGAGCGCCACCCTCTCGTGGAGCACCAGCAACAGGGCCTCTCTCTTGAGCGTTGCTTGGATGAGCTCTTTGCCGTACGACTCACCCGGCCAGCCGAGCAGCGTGGCCCACGGCGCGTGCCACGCAAAACGGCTCTTGGCGAACGCGGGTGTCCTGAGGAGCGCCGCGATAGGGTCTTTGCGCGTCGCGAGGTCCGCCACCACACGATCGAAATAAGCCGGCCCGTGCACCGGGGAGACCGAGCGGGTGAGGAGCGTTTTGTCTTTTTCGAGCGCCTCGATCTGCTCCTGCGTGGTCCACGTGTAGAGCACCCTCCGCGCGGGCTCCCGCTCCGAGAGCGCATACCGTTCGAGGAGCGAAGTGACCTGCTCTTCGGTGGGAGGGGCGATCGCCGGCGCGCTCGCGCTCGCGGATGGCGCGGTCGCCGAAGGCACCTCGACCACCACCTCCGCTGGCAGCGGCGGAGCGCCCTGGCACGCGAGATCCGAGACAGCGACGGTGAGCACCAGCGAGGTGGTGATCTTCTTGGTGCGGCGGGCCATGCGGCGAGCGTATCATGCGCTCGCGACGCGCAAACGGCCTATCGGCCGAGAACGGGCTTTACTTGGTGGGCTTGGGCGGGCTCAGCGGCGCCGCCGAGGCGGACGCGGACGGAGCGCCCTTGGGCTTTTTGAGGAGCCGCTCCATGTCTTTCTTCTCGTTGAACTCGATCTCGATGTCGAAGGTGTTGTCACCCTCTTTGATGTCGACGATCTTCTCGATGGCTTTGTCGAGCACAGGCAGATAGGCGCTGACCTTGACCTTGTTGCCGGCGGGGATGTCTTTGATCTCGTATTTGCCGTCGAGCCCGGTCACGTCGTGCGTCGCGTACGCGAGCGCGAACACCTCGGCCACGATGGGCGTCGGGAGCATGTCGCGCAGCATGTAGTGGCCTGGCACCTGCGGATAGAGCTTGACCGGCGCGCCGCCCGGGACCGCCACCATCGTGGCTTTGGTGGGCGAGCCGTCGAGATAAGGCATGTACGAGTCGGCCTTGTCGACGTTCGCGACATCGATACGCTGGCCGTACGTCACCACGATGGTGCGGGTCGAAGGCGCGCACCCCTTGACCGTCACCTTCTTCGCCTCTTCGCGCGGGGGCACGAAGCCGGGATATTCGGTGACCGCCACCATCACGTCGGCGAGCGCCCGATCGAGCCCGACGCGAAAGAGCTTTTGATAAACCACCTTCGCCTCGGTGCACCCGGGCGAGATCTTCATGTTGCTGTCCGGCGAAGGATCCCCCTTGACGCGCACAACCCCCTTGAGCGTGCCTTTGGGCCCGGCGTACGGCGCCTCGCCCTTGGGGTTCAGGACCTCGAGCACCTTCTTGGCCGGCGCCGGGATGCCAATCGGCACCTTGTGAGGATTGTCGGCGTACGGATCTACGGACGCGGAGGCCGCGGGCGAAGAGGACGAGGCGGACGCGCGCGGCGTCGAGGCGCTCACGGGAGCGAGGGCAGAGGACGAGGGCGCGCTCGACGGCGGGGCGCCCCCATCACATGCGACGATCGACGTGAGCGCCAAGAGCGCGATCGCGGACCCGCCGACAACGCGCTTCATTTGCCGGTCTCCGAGATCGCCGCATCGATCGCCATCTGGAGCGACGTGCCCGGCCGGACGCCGATGGCCACGACCAGGATCGCCGCGAGGACGAGCGCCGTGGTCACGTAGCCCGAGCGCATCGGCACGGCGACGGGAGAGCCCGGCGCGGGCTCGCGCATGTACATGAAGACCAAGACGCGGAGGTAGTAATACGCGCCGAGCGCGCTGTTCAGGAGCAGCACGACGGCGAGCGGATAGAGGCCCGCGCCGATGGTCACCTTGACCACGTAGAGCTTGCCGAAGAAGCCGGCGAGCGGCGGGACACCCGCGAGCGAGAGCAAAAACAGCGAGAAGACAAGGCCCACCGCGGGGTGGCGCTTGCCGATGCCCGCGAGGTCCTCGTAGCTCACCGCCTCCTTGCCGCGGCTGCCGGTGAGCGCGAGCGTGCCGAACGCACCGATCGTCGAGACCGAATACGCGAGCATGTAGAAGAGCACCGCGCCCTGCGCGTCTTTGCTGTCGTGCATGGTCGCGGTCACCGCGACGAGCACGTAGCCCGCGTGCGCGATGCTCGAATACGCGAGCATGCGCTTGACCGACTCCTGCCGGCCCGCGATGAGGTTCGCGACCGTCATGGTGATCGCCGCGAGGGTCGCGATGATCGGCGGCCAGCCCGCGCCCCACGACTTGAGCTCGGGCTGGCCGAGCGCGACGAGCAGCACGCGGATCATCGTCGCGAACGCCGCGCTCTTCACGACGGCCGCCATGAAGCCCGCGGCCGGCGTGGGCGCGCCCTCGTACGCGTCGGGCGTCCACATGTGGAAGGGCACCGCGCTCACCTTGAAGAGCAGGCCCACGAGCACGAGCGCGATCGCGATGAGCACGATCGCGTGGTTGTAGCCCGCGCCCGTCGCGAGCCCCGCGCGGATGCCCGCGAGGCTCGTCTGGCCCGTCGCGCCGTAGAGCAGCGCCGCGCCGTAAAGGAAGAGCGCCGCGGCGAACGAGCCGAGCAGGAAGTATTTGACCGCGGCCTCGGCGCTGCGCGGCGAAGCGCGGCGGAAGCCCGTGAGCGCGTACACGCCGAGCGACATGGTCTCGAGCCCGATGAAGAGCGTGAGCATGTCGCCCGCCGCCGCGAGGATCATCGCGCCGACCGACGAGAACGTGAGCAGCGGATAGAGCTCGCCGCGATCGAGCTTGTGCTCGGGCAGGTAGCCGCCCGCGATGAGCGACGAGAGCCCGCCGCCCAAGCACACGAGGAACGAGATGAAGAGCGTGAACCGATCGGTCACGAGGTGCGGCCAGAGCGCCTCGCGACCGTCGAGCGTCTCGGGGCCCACGACCCACACGGCCGCGGCGAAGATCGCGCCCGCGAAGAGCGTGATGGCCGTGCCGATCGACAGCTCGCTCGACGGGCCCGCGTCACGCGCGTCCGCCTCTTCGCGGCGCTTGCTGAACGCCTCGGAGAGCATGAGGAGCAGGCCGCCCAGCGAGACGACCAAGATGGGAGAGATGGCGAGGAGCGCGCCGGTCTTCAATGGGCACCTCCCGAGGGCGCGGTGCCTTCCGCCGCCGAGGGCGTGTCCGCGTCGGGCTTTTTGTCCTTTGGATTGACGGGCGCGCCCGCGAGGAACGGCGCCGAGAACACGCGCTTGTCGATGAGCGCGGCGTCCTGATCGTCGCCGAGGTAACCCGCGATCTCTTTGTATTGGTTGTACGCCCGATCGACCGCGGGCTTCATCCGCTCGGTGAAGATCGAGGGGAAGAACCCGATGACGAAGATCATCACGATGAGCGGCGCGAGCGCGATCGTCTCGCGCGTGGTGAGATCGGGGAGGTGCTTGTTCTTGGGGTTGGTGAGCGGCCCGAAGAACGTCTTCTGCACCACGCTCAGCATGTAGACCGCCGCGAGGATCACGCCCGCCGCCGCGCCGACGGCCTGCACGCCGCTGAACACCGAGAGCTGCTCGGAGACGTACGTGCCGGTGATCACCATGAACTCACCGACGAACCCGTTGGTGCCGGGCACGCCCACCGACGCGAACGTGACGATCACGAAGAGCGTCGCGTAGACGGGCATCACCTTGGCGATGCCGCCGAACTCCGTGACGAGGCGCGTGTGGCGCCGATCGTAGAGCACGCCGACGAGCATGAAGAGCGCGCCCGTCGAGATGCCGTGGTTCACCATCTGCAAGATCGAGCCTTGGATGCCCGACGGCGTGACGCTGAAGAGGCCGAGCATCACGTAGCCCAAGTGCGCGACGCTGGAGTACGCGACGAGCTTCTTGATGTCGTCTTGTTTCCACGCGACGAGCGCGCCGTAGATGATGCCGCCCAAGATCGCGACGCCCGCGAGGTTGCCCATGTACTTGGCCGCCGCGCTCGGGAAGAGGCCCATCGAGAAGCGCAAAAACGCGTAGGTCCCGAGCTTGAGCATGACCGCGGCGAGCAGCACCGATCCGCTCGTCGGCGCCTGCACGTGCGCGTCGGGCAGCCACGTGTGCACCGGCCACATCGGCACCTTGATGAAGAACGCGATCGAGAAGGCCCAGAAACAAAGCGCCTGCTTGTGCTGCGGCAGCATCACGCGCACGAGCGCGAGGTAGTCGAACGAATAGGTGCCCGTGAGCTTGTGGTAGACGTGCACCATGTAGACGATGGCCGCGAGCATCAGCATCGAGCCGACCATCGTGTAGAGGAAGAACTTGATCGCGGCCTTGACCTTGTCGACCCCGCCCCAGACGCCGATCATGATGTACATCGGCACGAGCACGAGCTCCCAGAACACGTAGAACAGGAACAGGTCGAGCGCGACGAACACGCCGATCATCGCGCCTTCGAGGAGCAGGAGCGAGATGCACAGCTCCTTGATGCGCGTCTGGATCGAGCCGAACGCCGAGTACGCGGCGATGGGCGTGATGAACGTGGTGAGCAGGACGAGCCACAAGCTGATGCCGTCGATCGCCACGTGGTAACGCACGCCGATCGCGGGGATCCACTCGCGCGTGTACTGGAAGTGCCAGCCCTTGCTCATCGGCACCATGAGCAGCATCAGCGACGCCGCGAACGTGACGCCCATGATCGCGAGCGTCGCGCCGCGCGTCGTCGCGAGGAGCTGCCGCGGCACGAAGATCAGCGCGACGGCGCCCGCGATCGGCAGGAAGACGAGCACGTTGAGGAGGTGAGGCCACTCGCCCGCCGGCGCGTCGCTCGGCGCGGCGCCCGTCGGCCAGAGCCACTGCACCGCGAGCACGAGCAGCGCGGCGACGAGGGCGAGCCCGACGCGCTCGCGCGTGCTCGATCGGCGCGGCACCGCGGCGCCGACGGCGCCCGCGGCGATCGCGGGGAAGTATGCGAGGATCGCGGTGAACGCGTTCACTTGATGCCCCCTTTGGGCTTGGGCGGGGCGATGAGATCGGGGATCTTGTCCATCGGGATGGGGCCTGTCGGCAGCTCGCGGATGGTGGGGATGGGGATCTGCGACGGATCGAAGTCGAGGCCCGGGACGCCCGGGACCTTGGGCCGCTCGATCTCGATCGTCTGCGTGGTGACGCTGTGGAACGCGCTCTCGACGTGGAGCTTGACGGCCTTCTTCTCGCCGGGCTTGAGCGAGACGGTGAGCTCGCGCTTGCCCGAGAAGTCTTTGCTGTCGGCGACGCCAGGCGCCTCCCACTTGTACTTGTAGCCAAAGCCGGGCGCGGCCGTGAGCTTGGCGTTGCCCTGCTCGATGAGCGCCGACGTGTCGGCCGAGATGGTCGCGTGCGGCTGCACCATGAACCAGCCGACGACCGCGAGGCCCACGATCATCGCGGCCGAATACGCTTGCACGCGGCCGGTCTGCAGCGCGCGGAGCACCGTGCCGAGGAAGCCCGCGAGCACCGCGGTGAGCTTCGCCAAGATGCCGTCGACGATCCACGTGTCGGCCATCACGAAGATGTCGGCGAGCGCGTCGACCATGCCGACCACGGTCGCGTCGTACAATTCGTCGATGCGCCACTTGTCGTAGATGAGCTTGTAGAGCCGCGGATAACCCGTCGCGAAGCTCCTCTCCATCGCGCCGCCGCCGAGCTGGTAGACGTAATACGCGACGCCTCCGCCGACGACGAACGCGCCGATCCCGGGCGCGAGCATCACGTGCTCCATGTGCTCGGTGCCCGGCCGCACCGCGAGCCGCTTCTGCGCGATCCCGAAGAGCGGATCGAGCGCGTGACCGAGCGGCGTCACGTGCAAGAGCTCGGCGTTGAGGAAGCCCGCGCCGATCGCGAACGCCGCGAGCACCATGAGCGGCACCGTCATCGCGAGCGGCGACTCGTGCGGCACCGGGCCCTCGATCGGACCTTCGCCGTCGTGGTGATCGTGGTGCTCGTCGTGGTGCCCGTGCTTCGGAGCCCTCCACTTGGCGACGACGGTCCAGCCGCGGAACTCGCCGTGGAACGTGAGGAAGTACGCGCGGAACATGTAGAACGCGGTCATCGTCGCGGCCGCGATCCCGACCCAATAAATCGCCGGGCCGAGCCACGTGGGCCAGAGCCACATCGGGAGGTCTTGGCTCGACGCCGCGTGCGTGGTGACGGTCATCGAGTACGCCTTCCAGAGGATCTCGTCCTTGGACCAGAAGCCCGCGAACGGGGGCACGCCCGCGATCGCGAGGCACGAGATGAGGAAGGTCGCGTGCGTGATGGGCATGTACTTGCGGAGGCCGCCCATGTGCCGCATGTCCTGCGATTTGTCGGTGTCGTGGATGCGCGCGTGCATC
>CAYTJL010000203.1:0-17775 GCA_964437785.1 uncultured Polyangiaceae bacterium | reverse complement strand
GCAGTCCTCGTCCGCCGCCGTCGCGCAGTCGTCGAACGCCGGCATCACCGTCTGCATGCAATTGCCGACGCTCTTGCCGTCCGCCGCGCAGGTGCCCATGCCCATGGCACAAGGCCCTTGCTGGCCCGCCACCGTGCAGGCGCCGGGCATGCCGGGCTCACACACACAGCCCGCCGCCGTGTCATCGAAGATCTTGCCGTTGCAGTCCTCATCCAACGGCGTCGAGCACTTCTCCGCGATGGGCGTCACCTCCCCCATGCAGGTGCCAAACCCCTTGCCGTCGAGGTTGCACGTCTGCGTGCCCTGTTTGCAGATGCCGATGCCCGCCGTGCCCATCGGCCCGCTGTAGCAATTCTGCATCTCGCCGGGCATGCACGCGCAGTTGTCGTTCGGCATCCCCGAGCAGTCCTCGTCTTGCGGGGTGTTGCACACCTCGTTCCCCGGGAGCACCTGATCTTGGCAATCGGTGTAGCCGTTGCCCTCTTGGTTGCAGAAGCGTTTGCCCGCCTTGCAAATACCCACGTTCTTGGTCGCGGCCGGCCCGTCATAACACTCCTGGACCGCGCCGGGGGTGCACGTGATGCTGCCGCCTTCGCCCCCCGTACCCGTGCTCGTACCTGTGCCCCCGCCGCCTTCGCCATCGGTCACGAACGGGCACGCCGACGCCGAGAGCATCAGCGTGCCCAGCATCCCCACGGCCACGAGCGGACGAGAGAAGCGCAGAGACGAAATCATCGAGCTTTTCATGGTAAGCACCCGGGGCGCAAGAGGAACGTTCGGTCGCCCGCTAGCCTACGGGAAAAAGGGGCTCCGGGGCAACCACTTGATAGCTACATACGAACGCGCTCTTCAGCCCAGGCGTCGCCGCTCCGCGGCCGAAACACCGAGCGAATTTGCCCCCCTTCGAGGAACACCTCGGCAGGGAGCGCACGCCCGTTGTATTCGCTCGCCATCGTGTATCCATAAGCGCCCGCGTCGCGGATCACCACGCGAGAAGGCACCTCGGCAAACGCGTGCTCGCCAAAGTCGTCCGAGCTCTCGCACACCGGCCCAACCACCCTGTACCGGAGCGCGCCTTCCCCCGGCGCGCGCGCCGCGTCCATGTCCTCGATGCGATGTTTGGCGCCGTAGAGCGCCGGGCGGATCAGGTCGTTCATCCCCGCGTCGATCACGAGCCAACGCCGCCCGCCGTCGGCGTGCGACCTCTTCACCGTGATGACGCGCGACACGAGCACGCCGAACGGCGCCACGAGCGACCGGCCCGGCTCGACGAGCAACGTGCGATCCGCGAAGGGCGAGGACGCGAGGAGCGCCGACGCTTCGGCCGCAAAATCGCGCGGCGATTTCTCACAACCACCGCCGTAATCGACGCCGAAGCCGCCCCCGAAATCGATGAGCTCGAGCCGCGGCGTGCCCGCGCCGCGAGCCTCCCACGCGGCCGCCATCGCGATCACCACCTTGGCCGACGCGAGGTAATCCCCCGTCTCGGTGAGCTGCGAGCCCACGTGCGCCCCGAGCCCCACGAGCACGAGATGCGGCGACCGCGCGAGCGCCTCCCACGCGGCGCCCAAGTCCTCGCGCGCGATCCCGAATTTGGCCTCGTCGTGCCCCGTGGCCACGTGCGCGTGCGTGTCCGCGATCACGCCCGGGTTCACGCGGAGCGAGACGCGCGCGACACGACCCGCCGCCTTGGCCCGCGCCTCGGCCCGCGCGATCTCTTCGACGCTCTCCATCTGAAGCGCGCGAATCCCCTTGGATCCGGCGCCGATCGCGCGATCGATCTCGGCGTCCGTCTTGCCGACGCCGCTCATCGAGATGCGCTCGGGATCGACCCCGCACCCGATCGCCACCGCGAGCTCCGCGCCGCTCACCACCTCGGCGCCCGCGCCGGTCCGCGTGATCGCGCGCACGATGGGCCCCGCCGAATTGGCCTTGATCGCGTACGCGATGAGGTGCTTCGTCGCGCCGAAGCCCGCGGCGAGCGCCGCCGCTTCGCGCGCCATCGCGTCGAGATCGTAGACGTACGCGGGGCTGCCCGCCGCCCCGATCACGTCGCGAAGAGGGACACCGCCGAGCTCCAAGCCTCGATCACCGCGCGCCGACATGGGCGCACGAGCTACTAAAAAAGCCCTCGAAAGACCAGCACCTTCCACCCGCCGAAGAGAGCCGCTACGGTGGTCGCGTGCGGCAACCCTGGGCGCTCGCGATCTCGATCGGCCTCGCTGCGTGCTTGCCCGAAGCGTCCGCGCCGGGCAACGATCGCCCGATCGGCGGCGGTTGTTATCAATCGTTCGCGCCCACGGGCGACGCGAGCCTCGATCTCGCGAAGCTCACCGACGCCTGCGGCGGAGGCTTGGTCCCCGTCACCCCCGTGATCACGAGCGAGCCGCACGGCGAACGCGACGCGCCCGAGACCTTCTCGTTCCGCGCCCGAAAAGGCCGCTGCTACCGCGTGTTCGCCGCGGGCGACGGCAGCGTGCGCGACCTCGATCTCGCGGTCTACGATCCCGAAGGCCGCCTCGCCGCCGCCGACGTGGGCCGCGATCGCTTCCCCGTCGCGCCCCCACGAAGCGCGATCTGCGCGCAAAACGCAGGCGTTTATACGCTCGCGGCGTCGGTCGCGCGGGGCCGCGGGAGCTACGTCCTTCAGGTGTGGGGGAGCGGCGATCGCGTCTTCGATCTCCAGCGCGATCCGTAGTTCAAAGGGTCAACGCGCGCTCTCCAACAGCCCGCGCACCTGTGCGCGCGCGGCCTGCACGCTCTCGTCCGGCCCCACCAGCTTGAAATACCAGTTGCCGCGATCGGCTGCGCGCACGACGCCGCCCACCAGGCGAAAGTCTTTTTTGACCATCTGCATCGGCGATCGCTTGTTCTTGAGCGCCGGCCCGAGCGAGACCTTGTACGTGCCGTTGACCTCGATCGTCTCGGCGGCGAGGCCTGATTTCGCGGTGAATTTGTCGCGCTTCGCCTCTTTGCTCACGTCGCCGTCGAACTGGCCGAACCACTCCTTGAAGACCACCTCGGGGTCGCTCTTCTGGCCCACGCCGAAGAAGTAGACCTCGAGCTCGGCCTCTTCCTTGTCGTTGCCCACCTTCACGACGCGGTAAACGGCCTTCTTCGGCCCCTTGCGCGGAGCATCGAGCTTGGTCCACGTGCCGGGCGCGTCCCAGAGGAGCGGGGCGACGACGGTGGCTTCGACTTTGTCGTGCTCGGGCTCGGGCTCGGCCGGAGCTTTGGAGCACGCCATCACCGCGAGGGCGAGGAGCACGAGCGAGGATCGACGAAGGGCCATGGTGCGGGCCCGGACTCTAGCGGATCGCATGGGATCCCCGAAAGATCATGGAACCGTGTAAGTCTTTGGGAGGGCTCGCCCGTAGGAGGGGAGGCCCGAAACAGGGAGAGCAAGGGATGGAGCAGGTCGGAGAGTACCTCGTCCGACGCCTGATCGGCGAAGGCGGCATGGGCAAGGTGTACGAGGCCGAAGAGCGCCTCTCCAAGCGGCGCGTCGCCCTGAAGGTGCTCCACCCCGAGCTCGCGCGCAGCGACGAAGGCCGCAGGCTCTTCATGAACGAGATGCAAATCCTCGCGCATCTCGAGCACCCGAACGTGGTGCGCAGCCTCGCGAGCACCGAGGTCGACGGGCAGCTCGTGATGGTGCTCGAGTACCTCGACGGCCGCACGCTCCGCGCGCTCCTCGCGGCCGAAGGCAAGCTGCCTTGGGGCGAGGCCGTGCGCATCGTCATGAGCATCGCGGGCGCGCTCGCCGCCGCGCACGGCCAGAAGACGCCCATCATCCACCGCGATCTCAAGCCCGAGAACATCATGGTGCTCTCGGACGGCGCGGTGAAGGTGATGGACTTCGGCATCGCCAAGGTCATCGAGGCGATGAACCAGACCAACACGCAGAGCGTGGGCACGCTCCAATACATGAGCCCCGAGCAGATCGACGCGCGCACCATCGATCACCGCGCGGATCTCTACTGTTTGGGCCTCATCTTCTACGAGCTCATCACGGGCAAACCACCCTTCCACTCGGCCTCTCCGCGCCAGCTCCTGAACCTCCAGTGCACCGCGGAGCCGCCGCCGCTCCCCGACGCCATCCGCGAGAACATCCCGCAAGGCGTCGAAGAGCTCTTGTTCCAGCTCCTCGAAAAAGCCCCTGAAGATAGGCCCTTTCTCGCCGAGGACGTGGTCGACAGGCTCGCGCCCTTCAAGACCGCGGCGCCCTCGCGCACGCAGCACGGCGCGCGCGCGAGCCTCCCGTCGCAGGCGTCATCGCACCGCACGCCCTCGTCGCCTTCGAACGAAGAGCGGCGCACGCCGAGCCGGACGCGCGAGACCGCCGAGGCCAAGAGCGACGCGGGATCGTCGGCGCGGAGCGCGCGCGCCGCGGAGCCCGAAGCGAAGCCCAGCCCCGAGCCCGCGGGCCGGGAGGGGCGCGCCGACACGATCGCGCTCCTCGACAAAGTCGACAAACCGCGTGACGTCCCGATGCCCGTCGCGATCGGCATCATCGCGGTGCTGGCCGTGCTCGCCGGCGCGGGCGCGTACGTGCTGCGCGCGACCAGCAGCGCCTCCGACACCGACGCGGCGAGCGCGTCCTCGCCCACGGCGGCGACAGCGACGGCGACCGCCTCAGCGCCCGGCGTCTCGCGCGACACGCGAGGCCGCTGATTCGTCATGCTGCTCTCCGACCGCCTCCGCGCCAAAAAGGGCCCTTGGCCTTGGCGCGAGGCCGTCGCGATCACGCGCGATCTCGGCGTGATGCTCGCGGTCTCCGAAGAGACCGGCGTCTTCCCGGGGCCGCTCACGCCCGACACGATTTGGATCGAAGAGGGCGCGGACGGGCCGCGCGCCGAGCTCGCGGGGGATCGGAGCAAGCGCGGCGCGAGCGAGGTGTCGCCGCACTGGTGCCCGCCCGATCAAGCCGACGGCGCGCCGTGGGACGACGCCGCCAACCGCTGGGCGCTCGGCCACGTGCTCTACCGCATGATCGCGGGCGAGCGCCCGTTCGGCGGCGCGGGCCTTCGCCACGCGATCGACGAAGCGCGGCACCGCGAGGCCCCGCCGTTCGTCGACGCGATCGCGCGCGAGCTGCCCGCGGGGCTCCAGAGCTTGGTGCTCCGATCGATGAGCCCCGATCTCCGCGAGCGGCCCGCGAGCGCGGCGCGCTTCGTCGCGCTCTGCGACGGCTTTTTGAGCGGACAAAGCGAGCCGCCTGCGCCGCGCGAGGCGCGCTCCCACGCGGAGCTCCCCCGGTCGATCGAGCCCTCTCGGCCCGCGCGCGAAGAGCAGGCGGATCCTCCGCCGCGCGCGGCCCGCGTCGCCCCCGCAAAGCCATCTCCCGCGATCGCCCCTGCGCCCGCATGGAAAGCTTACGCCGCGAGGTTTTGGCCGATCGGCGCGGGCGCGCTCGCGGCGCTCGTGGCCTTCACGCAGGTCGAGCCCGCAAAGCCTAAAGCCGCTGCGCCGAGCGTCGCGCCCGCGCCGCCGCTCAGCGCCGATCGCACGACAGCGACCGACTGCGCGAGCTGCCACCCGCGACAAGCCTCGGAGTGGCGCCGATCGGTGATGGCGCACGCGGTGAAGAGCCCGCTCTTCAACGGCCTCGAGAGCCTCATCGAAGAGCAGGTCGGCCGCGATCGGGATTGCCCGAACGGAGCCGGGATCCTGCGTCGCGCGGGCTCCGCGACGGCGTGCCGCGAGCCCTCGGGCAACCGCGCGATCACGGGCTCGGGCGGCGAGCACTGGTGCGTCAACTGCCACAGCCCCACGGAGAAGCTCGAAGGTCTCTTGCCCCCGTGGGAGGGCAGGGCAGGGGGCGATCCACGATCGCGGAGGCCCGTCCGCGATCTCCTTGGACAGCGCGGGATCGAGGGGATTTCGTGCATGTTTTGCCACGCGGTGCACGGCCCTGTCCCGAGGCGCGGTGAGGCGCGCGGAGGCTACGAGGGCAACCCCACGTGGACCTCGTTCGTGACGGGCGCGGTGTTCGCGATGCGGCCCGAGGACGGCCGCGGGCTCCCGGGCATCGGCAACAGCGGCTACGAGCTTCGAATCGAAGACTTCTTGCTCGGGCGAGGGGCCTTCGGCGCAAAGAGCGCGGGCGCGCACCTCTATCCGCCGCAGAGCGCCAAAAACTACCTGCGTTCGAGCGAGTTCTGCGGGAGCTGCCACGACGTTCGCCTGTTCGGCACCGACACGCTCGGCGCGGCCAAAGGCGAGCACTTCAAGCGCCTCCGCAACGCGTACTCCGAGTGGGCCGCGTGGGCCGAGACCGAGCGGCGCAAAGGCAAGTCACCCGCGTCGTGCCAGGACTGCCACATGAGCACGTTCCCCGGCGTGTGCGAGCCGGGGGAAGGCGCGGCAGGCGACCCTTGTCCCAAAGGCACGCGCTTCGTCGCGCGCGGGCCCGGGGTCTATCCCGAGGGCGCGGCGGCCTCGACGTCGAGCGCGCCGGGCCGCGTCGTGACGCACTCGTTTTCAGGCGTCGATCTGCCGCTCTCGCGCGAGTACCCCGACCTCCTCGTCAACGAGGACACCGTTGATCGCAACGGGATCCCGCTCTCGCCGAGGCGCAGGCGCGACATGCTCCTCCGCGCGACGTTTCGCTTCACGCTCGACGCGCGGCGGAGCGGGGTTGGGATCGAGATCCCGATCGAGATCGAGAACGTGGGCGCCGGCCACCGCGTGCCCGCGGGCTTCAGCCAAGAGCGCGAGATTTGGGTCCACATCACCGTGCGGGGCGGCGACGGGCGCGTGCTCTACGAGGCGGGGCGCGTCGATCGCACGGACGAAGATCTCCACGACAAAGAATTCGTGCGCGTCACGACGCGCGACGACGCGACCGACGGGTTCAATCGGCCGCTCGGCGTCTTCGGCGCCGACGTGCGCGACGGGCGCGACGTGCCTTTGTGGCAGCCGCCGCCCGAGCTCGGGGGCACGAGCTTCCGGGGCAGAGGCCTCATCAACTTTCAAAATGGATTTTTGCGCTGCGTGCGCTGCATCGGCACCATCAACGCGAGCGGTCGCTGCGAGCCGCTCCCGGGTCAAAACGATCACCGCGCGGCGCGCTTCGCCGACGGCATCTACGATCTCGACACGGGCGCGTGCTCGTCCAACTTGAGCGGGGTGAACGCCCTCTTCGAGACCTATTTCCCCGTCGGATCGCTCGACGCGTCGAGGGGCCTCGTCAAAGGCCCGGACGCGATCATCGACACGCGCTCACTCCCTCCCGGCGTCCCCCTTCGCTACGTCTACGATCTTCCGATCAGCCGCTCGAACGGGCCGATTCGAATCGAGGCGCGCCTCCTCTTCCGCGCGTTCCCGCCCTTTTTGATCAAGGCGTTCGCCGCGTACGAGGCCGAGCAAGCGCGAAAAGGGCTCAGGCCGAGCGGGCCGCTCGTGACCTTCGACATGCTGAAGCGGCTCGAGGTCGTCGAGATCACGCGCGCCGAACGCACGCTGCAATAAGGCCCTCGCGTATGGGAGCAAGGGAAACCCGCTCTCGGGAGCGCTTTCCCTTCGAAGCGGCAAGAGGCGCCTGGAAATATTTCCGCCATTAGGGGCAATTGTGCCGATATCCCTAAATTCCTGGCGATTTGAGTGTGGCATCGAGTTTGCGGTTAGGTCCCTCGGCGAGCCCAAACACCCGCCTCGTCCCGAGGAGCTCATGTCCAACGCGTCTCTTCCAAGCGCATCGATGCCTTCTGACCTGATCGCCAGGATGTTGCCTGTGATTCGTCGGATCGCGGAGCGGCTCGCGCGGAGGCTGCCGCTCCACGTCCGCATCGATGATCTGGCGAGCGCGGGGCACGTCGGCCTCATCTCGGCCTATCAACGCTTCGACCCCGCGCGGGGCGACGACTTCGACGCGTACGCCGAGCGGCGGATCCGCGGCGCCATGCTCGACGAGCTGCGCGCGTCCGACGTGCTCTCGCGCGATCTGCGCAGCCAAAACAACCAAATCGCCGCTGCGGCGCGCACGATCGAGCAGAGGCACGGGCGCCGCGCGACCGAGGACGAGATCGCGCGCGAGCTCGATCTGCCGCTCGACGTGGTCCAAGCGCGGACGGCGCGCGCCGCATCGAGCAGGACCGTGAGCCTCGACGAGCCGCTCGCCGACGGCGGGATGATCCAGATCGCCGACGATCACATGCTCCCCGAGGAGGAGCTCCTCCGGCAAGAGAAGATGGCCGCCGTCTCCGCCGCGCTCGCGTCGCTCCCGCCGCGCCTTCGCCGCGTGATCGAGCTCTATTACAAAGAGGGGCGCACGCTGCGCGAGATCGGCGCGATCCTCGGCGTGACGGAGTCGCGCGCCTGCCAGATCCACGGGGAGGCCGTGCTCCAAATGAGGATGGTTTGCATGAGCGACGAGCCCGCGTCGCGCCGCCGGTCCATGCACCGCGAAGCGGCGCCGAGGTCGCTCGCGCAGAGGATCCCGACCACGTCCACCACGCCCGCGATCAGCGCGGCGTCGATCGCGGCCTGACGGGTGCGGTCGCGTGAGCATCCCCACATCGCTCGAAGAAGCGGCCTCGTCGAGCCTCGACGCCAGCGCGGGCTCCTCACCTCCCGCGCCCTGTACTAAGGTGCAAGCAGGCATGCCGCACGTCCTTATCGTCGACGATGAGCCCATGATCTGTCGCGTCCTCGAGCGCCGCATGAGGACCAGCGGATACTCCGCGGAGTCCGTCTCGTCGGGGGAGGCCGCGCTGACCCTCGCCGGCTCGAAGCGCCCCGATCTCGTGCTCTTGGACGTCGATCTCGGCGGGCGCATGGACGGGCTCGAGACGCTCGGGCGGCTCTTGCACCAGAGCCCAGGGCTCCCCGTCGTGATCATCACGGGCAACGACAGCGTCGACGTCGCGGTGAGCGCCTTCAAGCTCGGCGCGCAGGACTTCGTCTCCAAGCCCTTCGAGGACAACAAGCTCACCGCCGCGGTCAGCGCGATCCTCGCGCCGCGCGACGAGCGGCCGAGCACCGCGATGCCGGTGATGGTCGGCGACTCGCCCGCGTTCCAAGAGGCGTTGAACCTCGCGCTCCGCTTCGCGCGGCCCGAGATCAACGTGCTGCTCGAAGGTGAGACGGGCACGGGCAAGGAGCTGTTCGCGCGCGCGATCCACGTGTCAAGCAAGCGCAAGGCGGGGCCGTTCGTGCCGGTCGACTGCTCGATCTTGTCGGAGAGCCTCATCGAGAGCGAGCTCTTCGGCCACGAGAAAGGCTCGTTCACGGGCGCCGCGTCGACCCGCATCGGGCACTTCGAGCGCGCGAACGGGGGCACGCTCTTCCTCGACGAGGTCGGCAACCTCCCGCTGCCCTTTCAAGCCAAGCTGCTGCGCGTCCTCCAGCAGCGCACCATCGAGCGCGTCGGAGGCCGCGAGACCATCCAGCTCGACGTGCGCGTCGTGTCCGCGACCAACGTGCCGCTCCGCGAGGCCGTCGCGCGCGGCACGTTTCGAAGCGACCTTTATTATCGGCTCGGCGAGGTGACCATCTGCCCGCCCACGCTCGCCGCGCGGACGGGCGACGTCGAGCGGCTCGCGAAGCACTTCGCGCGCCGGTACGCGACGAGGTTCGGGCTCGGCGAGCGCACGGTCTCGGCGCAGACGATCGAGCTGCTCTCGCGCTACGCGTGGCCGGGCAACGTCCGCGAGCTCGAGAACGTGATGAAGGCCGCGGTCGTGCTCGCCGAGGACGAGGTGAGGCCCGAGCACATGCCGCTCCACCTCCGCGAGCTCGCCAAGGCGACGAGGCCCGCGGTCGCGCCCGAGCCGCCCGCCCCGCCGCCGCCGCCCTCCGAGCCTCCGCCCGAAAAGCCGCAGGGCGAAGGGGAGGGCAAGGTCAAGCTCCACATCGAGCTGAGCGCGGACCTCGACAACGTCGATCTCAAAGCGCTCGGCGCCGAGGCCGCGGAGCGCGCGGAGAAGGCCCTCCTCACGGCGCTCGTCAAGCGAGGCGGGCTCAACCAAGGCGAGCTCGCGCGCAAGCTCAACGTCGATCCGAAGACGCTCCGCACCAAGCTCCGAAAATACGGCCTCGACGCGGGTTGACCGATCCCGTCACTGATACGCAATAAGGACCGACGAGAGCTGATAGTTGGGCTCGGTGTGCGCGCCGCCGTCGTAGTCGCAGCCGGTGCCGAGGGTGCACCCGGTGCACGTGGGCGCGTCGGGTCTACACGTGTTGTCGTAGGCCTCGACTCCATACGTGATCGTCGCGCTCTTGCCGTTCGCGAGGTCGGCCGTGACATCGATGGTCCACGGAAGCACGTCCGCGCCGGGGCACCAGCCCGCGCGCGGGTACTTCCAGGTGCCTTGTTGGTTGGGCACCGCGGTGGTGGCGCAGTCGGCGCGCCAAATGAGCTGATCGTGGGCCGCGCCGTTGACGGTCATGGTGTGCGTGCGTTTGCAGAACTCCGCGCAGTTGCCGGCGTTGCCTTGGCCATGGCCGGTCACGAAGGTCCGAAGCTCGTACGAAGAGGCCTCTCCGAGCATGACGTCGGCGGCGGGCACCGAGCCGTCGATGGGTTTGTTCGGATCGCCGTAAGGCACATATCGAGGCGAGATGATCGGTGTGACCGAGATAGGCAGCTTGGCCGGAATCCCACCCTTCATCGCGAAGCTCGTGGTCACGAGCCACCCCGCGCCGTAGGGGCTGCCGGGGCCGACCCACGTATCGATGAACGCCCGGAGCGTGACCTTGCCGCGGAGGAGCGGGCGCAGGCTCGTGACGTCGATGTCCCAGTCCGCTTTGACCTTATAAGGCGTGATGTAACGCGCGAGCTCGATCACCTGATCTTCTTCGGGGGTCGCGCCCTTCTGCGTGACCACGCCGATCGTCGCGAAGCGGTCCCACGCGTCGCAGCCGCCCGTCGGACACGAGAGCGAGAGATGAAGGAGGATGCTCTCGTACGCGCCCTCGTCGGGGAACGTCGCTTCGACGTCGACGACGCGCATATTCTCGCTCCCCGTAAAGTAGATATGGGTCTGATCGAACGGCGTGACCGTCGTGTCGGCCCCTGGGGTCGGGGGAGGGGGGCCCGCGTCTTGTCCGCCGTTGTTGCCGCTCGTCGTGCCCGTCGAGCCGCCGCCGCAGGAGATGAGCGAGGCGAGCAGCGATACGGCTCCAATCGTCACCATCGCGAGAGAAGAAAAAGCGCGCATCGTGGTTCTTTACACGAATTTCGCCCCTCCGCCAAGGGGGCTCATGACCCCATTTTCACCAGGGAGAAAGGAGAGGGGAGAAAGGAACGCAAAGGCGCAAAGGCGCAAAGAGAAGGTGAGGGTGGTCTCCCCCTGCCTCCCCCTATCTATCTCCCTTCTCTTTGCGTCTTTCGCGTCTTTGCGCTTAAATATCTCCCCTTCTCTTTGCGTCTTTCGCGTCTTTGCGTCTTTCGCGTCTTTGCGTCTTTCGCGTCTTTGCGTTAAATTCTGGTTCTCGAGGCGGCGCCGGGTGGCATGGACCAAGTCGAAATCTACGAAAAGCACGCGAACGAGTACGAGGCGCTCGTCCGCGCCGAGGACTGCGACGGCAACCTGCTCCCCGCCATCGCGCGCGTGATCCCGCTCCGCGGCGCCGAGGTGCTGGAGGTGGGCGCCGGCACCGGCCGGATTACGCGCCTTTTGGTGGGCGCCGGCGCGCGCGTCGTCGCGGTCGACAGGGCCGAGGCCATGTTGGCCGTGGCGCGGCGCAAGCTCGACGCGATGAACGCAAAGGACCAATGGCGCTTGGTCCTCGCGGACGCGCGGGCGCTCCCCGTCGGCGACGGCTGGGCTCACCTCGCCGTCGCAGGGTGGGTGTTCGGCCATCTGCGCTATTGGATGCCCGAGGGCTGGAGAGATGAGGTCGGCAAAGCGCTCGCCGAGATGCGCCGCGCGCTCGTCCCCGGCGGCGCGATGATCATCATCGAGACCTTGGGCACCGGGCGCGATCGTGCGGAGCCCCCGTCGCCCGAGCTCGCCGAATACGTTGCTTGGTTGGAGACGGAGCAGGGGTTTTCGAAGACCGTCATCCGCACCGATTATGTGTTTCCGAGCGTGGAGGAGGCCGCCGAGACGGCGGGGTTCTTCTTCGGCGACGCCTTCGGGGCGCGCGTGCGGGAGATGGGTTGGGCGCGTATCCCTGAATTCACAGGGATTTGGTCGGCGCGCGCCGCCGGGCCCGTGCTTTGAGGTTTTCAAGGGGCGCGCCGTCCCTGTAGCATCGCCGCGGACCGATTGGAGGAGCACCCCATGAGCCAACGAATTCCCCTCATCACCGCCGCGCTCGGGCTCGCCGCCGCCGCGCTCATCACGTCCACGTCCGCGGGCTGCGGTCGATCGGTGGCGTTCGAGTGCCTGCGCGTTTGCCAGCTCAACTGCGATGTCGCGGACGATTGTGAGCCATTCACCGGCCAGAACGCGGACCCGGAGGACTGCCGGGCGGACTGTGAGCTCGACTGCGATCAATTCGAGCTCGACTCCCGCAAAGAGTGTCCGAACGGCGTCAACATCAAAGGAGATCTGGTGGACGCTTGTTACGACGCGCTCGACGGCCTCGGGCAGATCTGCCGTGACAGCTCCACGGGCACGGGCCAGTTCCTCGACGCCGCGACAGAGGTGTTCGACGCGTGCAGCGAAGATTTTTACGACTGCCTTTGAGCCGCAGGTTTTTCATCCGCCCGCGCAAGGCGCGCGCGGAGGAGCGGCGGTGATGGCCGTCGCGCGGGCGGCCTCGCCCGGTACGGCCCGTGCATTACGAGAGGTTTGAGCCGCTGCTACGATGAAGTTCGAGCTTCCCTCCATCCTGTCCTATCTCGCGCTCGCGTGCATCGTGGCGGCGGCGGTCATCTTGATCGGGTATCTGGTCGTCCGGCCCGAGCTCACGCGGCACGTCAAGATCTGGCTCTTCGCGGGGCTCGGGCCGCTGCCCATCACCGCGGCCATCACGGGCAACGTCGCGAACTTCGAGGTCACCAAAGAGCGAGAGTTCTGCGCCTCGTGCCACGTGATGGAGCCCTACGCCGAGGACGCGAAGAACCAAAAGAGCAAGACGCTCGCCTCGGTCCACAGCCAGTCGCAATACTTCGGCGGGCAGAGCTGTTATGTCTGCCACGCCGATTATGGCATGTTCGGCACCGTGGTGACCAAGCTCGGCGGCATGCACCACGTGTGGGACTATTACACCGATGATTGGAGCAAGCCCGGGCACAGGCCGCCCAAGCTCTATCATCCTTATCAATACAAGACCTGCGAGCAGTGCCACGCCAAAGAGCGGATGAGCCGGCCGCTCGAGCACAAGGTCCACGCCCAGGCCATCGCGTCGAGCCAGGTGTCGTGCACGGCGTCGGGCTGCCACGGCAGGCCCCATCCCCTCGTCGGCCCCGCGGGCTCGCCCCCGCCCGTCGCCACGGATCCTCGAAGGACCGAGGGGGACAAGCCATGAGCGCGCCCACACCGCCTCCGCCCCCGAGCGTACAGCGCGTCGTTCATCTCATCGAGAAGCGCGTGCGGAGGGCGTGTGTCGTCGCCATCGCGGCGCTGCTCCTCATCGCGTGGTCTCAAGTCCATCCGAAGCCGCTCCCCGTCGTCGCGGCCATGACCATCGGCCAGGTGATTGGCACGTTGTCACTGCTCCTCTTTTTGCACGCCATCGTCGCCGATCTCAAGCCCGTCATCGCGCGCATCCGAAGGACTCCCCCCGTGACCGAGGGCGGCCCGTTGTCCGTGGAGGCGCCGAACAAGGGTGAAGAGACGCCCAAGCCTCCTTCGGGGGATTCTGGTTGAACACGCGCGGGAGGGTGGCTTAGTCTCGCCGGGTGAAGATCCACCATCTCAACTGCGCGACCATGTGCCCGGCGAGCGCGCGCCTCGTGAACGGCGAGGGCGGCCTGTTCCAAAAGGCGCGCATGATTTGCCACTGCCTGCTCATCGAGTCGAACGACGGGCTCGTGCTGGTCGACACGGGGCTTGGCACCGACGACGTCCGGCGCCCCAAACAGAGGCTCGGAGCAGGGTTCTTGATCGCCACCGGGCCCGTCCTCGACGAGGGGGAGACGGCGCTCCGGCGCGTCGAGGCGCTGGGGTTCCAACGCGAGGACGTCCGGCACATCGTCGTCACGCACCTCGATTTGGACCACGCGGGCGGGCTGCCCGACTTCCCCGCGGCCAAGGTGCACGTGTATGGCCCCGAGCACGCGGCGGCGACGGCCCGCGCCACGCTGCAAGAGAGGGAGCGTTATCGCGCGTGTCACTTCGAGCACGGGCCGGCGTGGGTCCAATACGAGATCGCGGGGGACCGGTGGAACGGGTTCGAGGCGGTGCGCGCGGTGCCGGGCTCGGAGGACGAGATCCTCATCGTGCCTGTCGTGGGCCACACCCGCGGCCACGCGTGCATCGCCGTGCGCGAGGGAGATGGGTATTTGCTCCATTGTGGGGACGCGTACTTCAACCATCGTGAGATGGACCCGTATGAGCCCTCGTGCCCGCCCGCGCTCGCGGCGTTTCAACGCCTCGTCGCGATGGACGACGGCGCGCGGCGAAGCAACCAAGAGCGGCTGAGGCAGCTCGCCAAAGGGCATCCCGAGGTGAAGCTCTTTTCGGCGCACGATCCGGTCGAGCTCGATCGGTTCCAGGCGATCATCGATAGAGATCGCGGCTGTCGTCTGATAGGCTGAGGCCATGAACGTGGCTCGCCGGCTACCTGCGATGGTCGTCCTCGTGCTCTCGCTGCTCTGGCTCACCGGCTGCCAGGCGACCACCGCGGCGGGGCGGTGGCAGCGGATCACCACCGAGCACTTCGAGCTCACCACCGACTTGGCCGAGGAGGACGCGGACCGCGCCTCGGAGATGCTGGAGCAGACCCGCACAGCGCTCTTGACCGCCGCGTGGAGCAAAGAGGCGGGCACGCGGGCGACGGCGCGGGCGTCGGTGGTGGTGCTCGCGAGCGAGCTCGGCTTCGAGCACTATGCCGGGCGCCGGTACACGGGCTTTTTTGCCAACGTCGTGCGACCGACCTTGTTCCTCTCCGGCCCTCCAGAGCGGTGGGAGAAGCGGGCTTATCCCCAGGACGACGCGCCGACATCGGTCTTTCGTCACGAGCTGGTTCATCGTCTGGCGGCGGGGATCTACGGCCGCCAACCACGTTGGTTCGCCGAGGGGCTGGCGCAGTTCCTGGAGACAATCGTCATCTCCGAGGACCAGGCCACCGCCACCATCGGGCGTCCCAACATGTCAGCCATGCGCAAATATCGGTCGGTGCGCTCGATCGGCGTCGCGGACGCGCTCGCGTGGCGCTCCGACGCGGAGATGGGGGAGACCAAGGTCACGGGCCTTTATGGGCTCTCGTGGCTCATGGTCCATTATCTCTACAACACCGAATTCGAGCTCTTCTCCGACTTTCAACGGCAGCTCGTCAAAGGGGTCGATCCGGCCGTCGCGTGGGAGAAGAGCTTTCGAGGTCTGCGCCTCGACGATCTCGACAAGGCGCTCTACGCGTACTCCCGCCACGGCGGCTTCAAAGAGCTCACCGTCTCGCTCCCGCCCGTTCACGTCGTGCGGCAGAGAACCTCGTTCACCGCTGCGGACGTCCATGCGATCCATGCGCAGCTCGCGGCCGTGGGGGGGAGGGCAGAGCTCAAGAAGGAGGCGCGAGAGGAGATCGAGAAGGCGCTCGCGTTGGAGCCGGCCAACGTGCTCGCGCTCAAGCTCCGCATGATGCTCGACCCCATGCCCGAAGACGATCTGCTCCGCAGGCTCCGCGAGCAGGTGAGCGTGCGCGCGGACGACGGCGAAGCGTGGTTGTTCCTCGGGGACGTCCTTGGCAAAGCGAACGGAATGGCTCGAGAGCAAGCGTACCGGAAGGCGAAATCCCTCCTCCCGCGCGACGCGAGGGCCAATAACGCCCTCGCATGGGCGCTCGTCACCGCGGGCAAAGCGGAGGAGGCGCTCCCGTTCGCCACCGTCGCGGCGCTGCTCGAGCCTTGGGACGCGGCCGTGCTCGACACCTATGCGGCGAGCCTCTTCGGGGTCGGGAGATGCGCTGACGCGCTGCGCGTCCAGACGCGCGCGGTCGACGTGATCCCCGAGCACGCGTCCGGCTCCAAGCTGGCCAAGAGCCTGAACGCGACGCTCGATCGGTATCAGAAGGAGTGTGGCGGCGAAGCGAAGTGAGGTATCAGCGGCGCCTGCGCCGGGCCATGATCCCGAGCGCGAGGAGGCCAACGAGCCCAACCATGCTCGGATTCCCCTCTTGGCCTGCCGCGCGGCAGCCACAACCGCCGTCGTCACCGCCGTCGCCGCCGCCCCCTCCGCTGCCGCCGTCGCCGCCGCCGCCGCTGCCGCCGGAGGGGTCTCGGACGCCGGCGCCGGACACGCACGGGCTCAGCTTCGCCGGCCCGCCGATGGAGGACCACGGCGTAAAGCCTTGATCGTTGCGGAGGCTCTCGATCAAGGTGCCTTGAGGGCTGATGGTGAAGACGTGGGCCCGCCCGTCGGCGCGCGTCCATCCGAACGGATCCGAGGCGGTGGATTGGCCGTGAAGGGCGGTGAGCGCGGTCCAGGCGCTTCCATCCCACGCGAGGGAGGCCACTTTGCCTTGGTCGGTGCGCGCGACGATCTCGGGGCCGGGCGCGGAGGGCCGCACGAAGACGCTCGGATCGCCCTCAATCGGGCCTTCGTCGATGGTCTCCCACGTGATCCAAGCCTTGTTGATGGCGTCGTAATACGAGCGGACGATGCGGCCAATCGGGCTCCGCGCGTACACCTCGATGTGGCCGTCGGCCCAGCGCGCGGGCACGGGGCGGGAGGCGACCTTGCCGGGGATATCCATCCATGCAAACCACCCATCGGGGAACTCGGCCCCTGAGCCGCTGAAGGTGTGTTTGACGATGCCGTCCTCGCCCGTGGCGAAGACCTCGGCGTGCCCGTCGCCCCAGAGCACCGCGCCGGCGCCGGTGGCGAAGGGGCCTTGGTGGAACACGGCCCACTCGGTGAAGGCGCCGCCTGCGGGCCTCTCGCGATGATAAAGGGCTTTATCGTCTTTGCCGAGCGCGAAGAGGTCCACGCGGCCGTCGTTCCACACGAGCGACGAGAGGTGGGTCAAGCCCTCTCCGCCGAACGGGTCGAGCGCGCTCCACGCGGATCCATCCCACGCGGCGCGGACGGTCGCGCCTTGGGTGGTCGGGCTAATGATCTCGGGGCTGCCCGCGGGCGGTGGGAGGGCCGCGGTGAAGCCGCAGGTGCCTTTGCCGTCAAGCGCGGAGAAGGGGCTGTAGTCGATGCCTCCCGGGCTCGTCCACGTGTGGAGCAAGGAGCCTTGGGTGCTCACGACGAACGCCTCTTCGTGGCCGTCGGGCCAGCTCGCGACGGCGATGGCGTCGTTGCCGGTCACCTGCGCGGGGACGCGCGCGCCGCCGCCGGCCGCGAAGGCGCGCAGATCGTCGATGGAACCATTGAAGATGTTGTGATCGACGTTGGCGCCTTGGACGCCTTGGATGCCGCCGGTAGAGGTGTATTGCCAGAACGTGAAGGTGTCCCATCGGGTCGGGACGTCCGGGCAATTGGCGCCGTAGTGGGCGATCCAGAGCGGGTATTGGCCGTAGCCGTCGGGGTTGCCGAGGAGCGTGTAAAAGAAGTAAGGCCCCGTGTAGACGATGGGGCGTTTGCCGGTGAGCGCCTCGACGCGCTCCAGGAAGGCGAGCCCGTTCGCCGCGACCTGGGCCGCGGGGAGGCCAAAGTCGTCTTCCAGGTCGAGCACGCCGGGCAGGTCGTCGGGGCCGAGCTGGCCCATGACGTT
>CAYTJL010000202.1:0-17826 GCA_964437785.1 uncultured Polyangiaceae bacterium | reverse complement strand
GGGCAGTCGGACGGGCAGTTGGCAGGCGTCTCGGTCCCGCCGCAGGTGCCGTCGCCGCACACCACGGTGTTGCCGGGCGGCGTCGAAGCGCGGACGTCGGACTGCGGGATGGGCGCGGCCAAATAGGGGAACGTCGTGCGGTTGTTGTGCGGCAATCGGCTCACCCGATCGCCCACGACACCACCGTTGATGGCGCCGCCGCCGATCGAGCCCGCGAGGCTCGAATCGACCATGAACGGCAGGCCGCAGAGCAGGAGCGTGAGCTCGATGTCGGTGACGTCCGCCTCTTGGACAAGGTTGAGCCGGCGGCCGTTGGGGAACGCGCCGCGGTTCTCGGTCACGCGGTTGGGCGCGATGCTCGTCGGGATGCTGAAATTGGCGTTCCCGAGCAGATCATCAGGGTTGCTCAGATCGACGCGCAGCACGTCGCCCGTCGCGCTGAGCGGGATGTTGTATCCGAGGTTGATGGTCGTGAGGATGTCCGTTCGGTTCGTGCGGAGATCCGGGATGTTGATGCCGAGCGCCGCGTTGTCCATACCGTCGATGACGCCGCCCGCGCCCTCGACGCCACAACCGATCTGCGCGAGCGTGCCGCTCGGCGAATAAAGGCCGACGCCCTGCGCGTCACGCACGATGACCGGGTTCAAGAAGTACGCGCCGAAGAGCGAGACATCGTCTTTGGGGCGCTTCGCGTTGAAGCGGTCCTTGTCTTGAAGGCCGATGACAGCCTCGTTGATGAGCGGCAGGCCGAGGCGCGAGACCTGGCGGAACGGGCCGGTGGCCTCCTTGCTGCCGTCGTTACGGATGATGGTGATGGCCCGCCGGCTCGCCGACGTCCACACGCCCACGAGATCGTCGGTGCCCGCGCCCGGCGTCACCGGCTTTCCGTTGGCCGTCGCGATGGGGATGGAGAGCGTGATCGCCATGATGTTGCGATAGCTGGTGCTCGCGCGCTGCGCGCCCATCGCGCGCACGAGGCCGCCCGGGAACGGCGCGGCGGGCGCGACGTCGGGCAGGCCCGCGAGATCGAAGACCGCGCCGAGATCGACGTAGAACGCGTCGAGCCTCGGCCCCGCGAACACCCTGCCTCCGCCGTCGCCGGCGGCGATGTTCCCGATGGCGGCTTGGCCGGGGGTGCCGTCCACATAACGCTGTTCATAGCTGAGCTGCCCGCCGCCGAGCACCGCGTTGTACGCGCCCGTCGTGCGAGGACCCACGTTGGGCGGCGCGACCGGGACGCCGTCGAGGATGACCTTGGCGTTGCCATTCTCGATCTTGGTCACGCGATACGCCTGCCCGAAGGCGCCCGCGCCGGAGAGCTGCGAGAAGAACTCTTTGCCGCCGAACTGAAGCGGCCCGAGCGTGAGGTCTTGTACGTTCTGCTTGGGATAAGGCTTCTCGACGAACTCGAAGATGTACGTGAGGTCGTCATCGAGGTCGGCCGCGCCGCGCGCGATGTGGAATTCGTAGCGCGCGCCCTCGGTCGCGAACTTCTTGTAGTTGGGCGCCGCGTGGTCCCAAAGGCCGTTGTAGCCCGCGACGATCACGAAGTTGCCGTTGTTGACGAAGGCCCACGTGTCGGTGTTGTCGATCTCGGGATCCGAGGCGGTGCCCGGGGCCTCGGAGTGGCTCGACGCCATCGCGACGTTGGCGATGAGCAGCGTAGTGGTGGCCGCCGCGAGGGCGGCAGAGATGAGCGAACGACGTTTCAACATGATCTCTTGTCCCCTTGTGGCGTGTCAGAAATTGATCGTGAACACGGTCCCGAGCGTGCCGGCCTTGCTGTCCGCCCACCCGAAGATGTCGGCGTTCTTCGCGCGGTGAAGGCCCGCGGGCTCCTCGAACGCGGTGAAATCGATGGTCCCATTGCCGGTGTAGAACATCTGGTTGTTCGTGGCGAGATCGACGACGATGACAGCGTCTCTGCGCGTCGACGGATCGAGCGCCGAGATAAAGAGCTTGGTGTTGTCTTTGTTGAGCGTGAGGCCGACCGGATAGCCGACAGCCACGTTCGGGACAAAGGCAGTAGGCGTGTTTTGGCCCGCCGCGATCTTGTAAATGACCGCTTGTTGCGCCGAAGCAGGCAAGAGATCCGCGACGTACACGTCGCCGTTGTTCGCCACGGTGACGCCCGAAGGATCGATGAACGGCGAGCCCGCGGCGACGGCGGCGGGGTTGCCGCCCGAGGCCGCCATCTTGAAGACGCCGAGCGCGCCTGTGTTGTCCCGGCCCGTAAAATACAGCGTGTCCGAGCCGTTCTGGTTGATGACCTCCAGGCTGCGCGGCTTGGTCATGGCCGTGCCGTTCAGCGAGGTGGGGTTGCCGCCGGCCACGGGCAAGACAAAGATTTGCCCGGCGTCCTCGGCGTCGGTGGGCCCGCTCGAAGATCCGATGTCGGCCACGTAGAGCTGCGCGCCGTCGCTGCCGATCGCGATGCCGAACGGCGCCACGAAGGGGGCCCCCACGAACACGGCGGTCGACGCGCCGCCTTTGGCGGGCACCTTATAAACACCGCTGCCCTTCATCGGATCGAGCGCGGTGAAATAGATGGTCTCGCCGTCGGGGTCCGGCGTCGCGTCGAGCGGTCGCGCGACGTCCTGCGATGACGGCGTAGGCCCTTTGGGGAGCCCGCCGCCCATTCCTCCCATGCCTCCTGCTCCCGAGCTGGAGCTGGAGCTCGAGCTCGCGCCCCCGCCCGAGCCCGACGAAGATGAGGACGTGGTCGTCTCGTCACCTCCACACCCTTGTGATGTCGCTGCGATGGCGAGCCCAGCCATCGAGAGCGCGAACAACGCTGTCGCGCTTTTGTATCTCTTCTTCTTGGTGGCCGTCATGATACCTCCTCTTTTCGCGGACGATCGACCACGAGCCGGCGCTCGGCCTGCGCCGGCTCCCAAAATCACGTCGTGTGGAGCGACGAGCAATGAAATCGATCCAACAACGTGGCTGGGCGCCCAGGCGCTCGGGTCGAGAGCCGCGATTGACGCGAGGGGCGTGGCAGACGGGTTACGTGCATGACGTCCGTCCGGTTGCACCGCACCTTCGAATTGTCGATTTGTGCTTGATTGAGCGCGGGATCCGCGCAAACCTCGAACGCTCGATGAGCCTCCTCCGCGCCCAGATAAACGCCCTCCACGCGCGCGCCGCCCGCGGGATGGTGCTCGGCCTCGATCGGATCACGCGCGCGCTCGCGGATCTCGGCGACCCTCATCGGAGTCTGGCCGTCGTCCACGTCGCGGGCTCGAACGGCAAAGGCTCCACGTGCGCGATGGTCGAGTCGATCGCGCGCTCGGCGGGCCTCTCGGTGGGGCTCTATACATCACCGCATCTCTGCCGCTTCGCCGAGCGTATCCGCATCAACGGCGCGCCCGTCGCCGACGGGCTCTTCTCCTATGCGCTCGGCCGCGCGCTCGCGCTCGCCGAAGAGCTGACGTTCTTCGAGCTCTTCACGTTGGCGGCGTTCGTCGCCTTTCGGCAGGCCAAGGTCGATCTCGTGATCATGGAGGTTGGGCTCGGCGGGCGGCTCGACGCGACCAACGTCCTCTCAGCGCCCATCGCGACGGCCATCACATCCATCTCGCTCGAGCACACGGCTTTGCTGGGCGACACCCTCTCGGCCATCGCGCGCGAGAAGGCCGGCATCTTCAAGCCGGGCTGCCCCGTGGTGCTCGGGGTGATGCCGAGCGAGGCCAAGCGCGCGGCGATCGAGGTCGCTCACGAGGTCTCCGCCGGCCCCATTCATGAGGTCGTTTGGGCGCGCTCGACGGATCCCCTCCCCGGGGTGAGCACCCTGGAGGTCTCGATGGAAGGAGGGGTGACGGTGATCCGCGCCTCGGACGCGTCCGAGGTCCGCGCGCGACTCGGCCTCCTCGGAGCCCATCAGTCCGCGAACGCCGGAGTCGCGGTGGGGCTCGCGCGGCACCTCGCGGCGCGCTTCCCGGAGCGTGATTGGGAAGAGGCCATGAGGCGGGGGCTCGCGCTCGTGACGTGGCCTGGGCGGATGGAGGTGATCGATCTCGAAGGGGTCGAGATGATCCTCGACGGCGCCCACAACATCGAGGGTGTGCGAGCGTTCTTGAGCGCGCTCGAAGGCGGGAGGTTCGGGTTGGGCCTCGGCCCCGTCGACCCTCAACGCACCTCGCTCGTGTTCGGCGCGATGGACGACAAACGTCATGACGAGATGCTCGCGCTGCTCGCCCCCCTCGCGGAGCGTCGTTATTACACGGCGCCGAAGGGGAGGGCGCCCGCGCCGCCCGCGGCGTTCATCAAGACCGCCGACGGGATCATCGAGCCTGAGCCGCGGGACGCCATCGCCGCCGCGCTCGGCGCGAGCGTGGTTGGAGATCGGGTGATCGTGACAGGCTCGCTCTACCTCGTGGGCGAGGCCAGGGCGTCCATCCTGGGGATCGACACCGATCCCGTGGTGGGATTATAAGCGCTCAGAACGGAGAGAGGCTGTTCGCCAGATCGATGAGCGCGCCGACGCCGTCCGCGCTCGCGTTTCGGGCGGGCTTAGGCCCTTTGGCGCGTCGCTTGGGGGGCGTTTGGGGAGGAGGCTTTGGCGCGGGCGCGATCTTGCCTTTGGGCTCCGGCGACGGGGCCCCGGTCATGGCGAGGAGCGCCTGTGTCCCGCCGTTGAAGCGGTTGAGATCGACCTGCCCCTCGATGCCCGGGACGACGCCTTTGTCGGTGGTCTGCCAAAAGGTCCACCGTCGCCACGTGCTCGGCAATCGCGGGCAGCTCGCCCAATTGGCGACCCAGAGCGGATATCGGCCGAACGACTCGGTGGCGCCGAGGTCGTCCCAAAAGCCCGGCGCCGTGTAGATGAGCGGCCGGCGCCCAAACGCCGCTTCGACCGCCCGGAGCCACACCTCGGCCCTCTGGAGGATGAGGTCTTGCGCGACGCCGTCGGTCACCTCGATGTCGAGCACGGGCGCGATGTCGCCGCGGGAGAGCCCGCCCGCGCCCTGGATGGCGGTGATGAGCACGTTGGCCTGCTCGATGGGGTCCTGCGCGGGCCGGAAGAACTGATAGGCCCCCCGCGTGACGCCCGCCGCGCGCGTGCCGGGCCAGTTGTCGTTGAACTCGGGATCGAGGAAGGTCGCGCCGTCGCTCGCGCGCACGAACGCGAACGAGACGCCCGCGGCGCGCACCTCGGGCCAATCCACCTTGCCTTGATAATACGACACGTCCACGCCGACGAGCGTCTCGCCCGAGGGGCACTGTCGCGCGCTCTCGTCGTAAAAGCCTGGGTCCTTCGCGCCGTTTACGCCGACGAGCTCGCTCTTCGCGCCGCCGCTGCAGCCGAGGGCGATGAGGGCGACGAGGAGCGGAGCGACGGTGAGCTTGCGCATAGGGGGTGATCCTAAGGCAAGGACGGCGCTCCCCGATCCGCGTCGCAGAGGAGAGCACGAATCAGCCGGTTGAAGGGGGAGCTCACCCGAGCAGGGTTTTGACGTGCGCGGCGGCAGCGGCGATGTCGACCGCGGACTGCTCGCCTTTGGAGAGGTCTTTGATGAGGGCTTTGCCCGCCGCGACCTCGGCGTCCGCGAGCGCGATCGCGACGCGCGCCCCGACCTTGCTCGCGCGGGAGAGGCCGTTCTTGATGCCCGAGGTGTCGAGTCCGATGGTCGTCCGCACGCCCTCGCGGCGGAGCGCGCGGCAGATGGAGCGCGCGATGGGCTGGTGCGCCTCGGCCGTGGCGAACACGTACGCGCGCGGGCTCACGTCGGCCTTGGGGAGCAAGCCGTGCGCTTCGAGGAAGTTCCACGTGGTGACGTCGCCCATGCCGAAGCCGATGCCCGGGATGCGCTTGTTGGTGAAGAGCGACGCGAGGTCGTCGTAGCGGCCGCCGCCGAAGATGGAGCGGCGATTGTCGGGCGAGACGTCGAACACCTCGAAGACCGTCGACGTGTAGTAGTTGAACGCGCGGATGATGAGCGGATCGAACTTGATCGGCGCGTCCGCGAGCTTGCCTCGCACGATGCGCGCGACGCGGGATTTCTCGGCGGCCTCTTTGCCCGCGGCCTCGGCGTAGGCGTCGAGATCCATGGCGATGAGCTCGCCGATGCGCGCGGTCGCGCGGTCGTCGAGCCCCAGCTCGGCGACGGCCTTTTGGCGCTCCTCGTCGGTGCTCTTCTCCCAGCGGTCCATCACCATGCTGGCCCCGATGCGCTTGTCTTCGGGGACGCCCGCGTAGTTGGCGAGCGCGCCCTCGACGAGCACGCGATCGTTCACGCGCAGCACGTACATCTCGCGGGTCGCGCCGAGGGCCTCCATGATCGCGGCGGTCAGCTCGAAGATCTCGACCTCGGCCTCGATCGACTCGCTGCCGAACATGTCGACGTTGAGCTGCCAGTGCTCGCGCACGCGGCCCCGCTGCGGCTTCTCGTAGCGGAAGCAGTTGGGGTGGCTGTACCAGCGCGCCGGGAGCGTGAGGTTGCCGGCGTTCGCGGCCACGATGCGCGCGACGGTGGGCGTCATCTCGGGGCGGAGCGCGAGGTCGCGGCCGCCTTTGTCGGTCAGGCGATAGAGCTGGTTGTTCGCGATCTCGTCGCCGGATTTGACCTCGTAGATCTGCGCGGGCTCCAGCGTGGGGCCGTCGTACCGCGTGAACCCGAAGGTCTCGACGGTGCGGTAGAGCGTCTGGAAGATCTGCGAGCGCACGCTCATCTCTTCGGGGAGGAAGTCGCGCGTGCCGCGGTACGGCTCGGTCGGGAGCTTGGCCATAGGAGCCGCGGGTTATATCACTTCTTGCGCGGCTTCTTCGCGCCGCTCGCGGGCGCGGGAGGCGCCTCCCCACGATGAAGCTGCCAGATCAGCGAGGCGAGGCGATCCATGTCGGGGACGCGAGCGCGCAGGGTGTCCAAGCTGTCCTTCGCGAGCGCCGAGAGCGCGTCGTCGATCTCGGGAGCGCTCTTGTGGAGCGGGCCAAGGCCGCTCTTCTTGCGAAGGAGCGAGAGGCATCGAGACGGGTGACGATAGGTGTTGGTGAAGTGTTGATCCTGGACCTCACGGGGAGGAGGAGCGCATTGGGCGAGCGCCTTCGCGATGTCCTCACGCTGGATGTCCACGTCGAGGTGGGCCTTCATGGGGGGCCGGTCGTAGCCTGCGAGGAGGAGCGATTCTTTGGCCCAACGGAGCGCCAAACCATGCACCGTCGAAGGTGGTGGGCCCGATGGATCGCATTGCGCCCGGAGATGTTCTTGCCACGTGTGTTGTGCGGCGAAGTGCCATGCGGCCGCGGTGACCGCTTGGGAGGGGGGCGGCTCGATCTTGTTAGGGAGGAGATCGTGGAGATGGTCGGCGTCGACGACGCACACGAGATGGTCGATGGGGCCTGGATCGCCGGGGAGGCCGCGCGCTCGAACCAAAGGCCACGTGACGCTCGCGTACCTGTGAAACGCGGCGTTTCCCCGCGTCGTGTGGCGGAGCAGCGAAGGAGGCACGGCGCCCTCCTGCGGCATGAGCGCTCGAACGAGGCGCTTCGTGATCTCGTGTAAGGGATCGAAATATTCGTCCTCCCAAACCACCAAAACACGCGTCATGCGTCGCTCCCATAGCGGCTGTTCGCCGTGTCGAGGAGCCCTGTTCTCCTGAGCTCGGAGAGCGAATATTGGGTTCGCCAGGCCGCGAGCGCTTCTGGATCGAGCGAGCGGAGGCGCGCGCCTTCGCGGGTGGGCTCCACGACCCGGATGGACACCGCCGGGTCGCGCAGCTCGTCGAGCAGAGCGTTGGAGTGTGTGACGATGATGAGCGAGCAGCGTCGTGAGCTCTTCTCGTGCGCGAGCGCGAGCAAGCGTCGGACCGCCGACGGGTGAAGGTGCGCGTCGGGCTCGTCCAGGGCCAACACCGCCTTTTGATTGGGGTGGAGGATCATGGCGAGGAGCGTGAGGAACGTGATCATTCCATCGGACATTTCCGCGGCGTAGATGCGCCGCTCGGGGAAGCGATCGTCCTCCAGCGCGAAGGAGATCTTCGAGCCCCCGGGATCGGGTGGAAACACGATGCGTTTGACGAACGGAAACTCCGCTCGAAACGCGCGTTGAAGCTTGTTCCAAGCCTCGCTGTGGTCGGTTTGAAGGTTGTAGAGCGCGGTCGCGAGCCCGACCCCCTCACGTCCGACGAAGGATCGCGTGGAGATCACGAGCGCGTCGCGAGGAGAGGAGCGCTCCGTGGAGGCGCGAGCCCAGCCTGGTCCAGAGGACATCGCGCCGAGCACGCGGATGTCGCTCAAGACGTCGCGCAGCCACCAGAGCCCGGGGTACCTCTTTTGATCGACGAGGGACTCGAACGCGAGCGCCTGCGGAGCGTTGATGGTGGTCGGGGAGGCGTCGCGATCCAGCTCATCCGCGACGGCGCGCGTGCCGTCGTCGAGCGTGGATACGAGCTGCCGGCGCCCGTCGTAGAGCGATTCGCTTCGAATCATCGCGCGTCCGCCTGGGCCGACGTCGAGCGAGAGCGTCCACCGGAGATCCCAGACACGCTTGCTCTTGGAGAGCCTGAATTGCCACCGTGAGCCGATCGAGACAGGCGCTTTGACGCCCGCGGTACGAATCGCGGCCATCCCGCCGTGCTCCACCAACGCGCGCTCGAGGCCCTCGGTCGCACACCGAGACAAAAAATCGATCACCTCAATCACGGTGCTCTTGCCCGACGCATTCGGGCCGATGAGCACGACGGGGGCCTCGCGCGAGAGGGTGATCTCTGCGTCGCGCAGGAGCCGGAAGTTCGTGGCGTGGAGGCGCGTGAGCATCGCGGCGGACGCTACACCGTGGCGTAGGATTGTGCCACCGGGCGCGCGTGTGCGCGGAGGGGTGCGCTGCGGACACGCGCGCGGGCCCTCTGCCCCCACCCCTCTCGCGCGCTCGCCCGGGCGGGGATATCGTGGCGGCCGTGGAGGACCCGACCACCAACGCCGAGGAGTCGGCCGATCGCGCGGCCGAAGAGCGCGCGGCGAGGCTCATCGGCCAGGTCATCTCGCAGCGCTACCGCATCGAAGAGCTGCTCGCGATGGGCGGGATGGGCGCGGTCTATCGCGGCCAACACCTGCTCCTCAAGAAGCGCGTCGCGATCAAGATCCTCCACCCCGACACCGAGAACCTCCCCGAGCTCGTCGCGCGGTTCGAACGCGAGGCCATCGCGGGCGCGCACATCACACACCCCAACGTGGTGACCGCCACGGACTTCGGCCAGGTCGACGATCCGAACGCGCCGGCCGACCTCGACGGCTCGTACTTCTTGGTGCTCGAGCACGTGCGCGGCCGCACGCTCCACAACGTGATCAAGGGCGGCGCGCTGCCCGTCACGCGCGCGGTCGCGATCGCCAAGCAGATCGCCGCGGCGCTCGGCGCGGTGCACGCGATGGGCATCGTCCACCGCGACGTCAAGCCGCGGAACATCATGCTCGTCGAGGGCCAAGACGGGCAGGACACCGCCAAGCTCATCGACTTCGGGCTCGCCAAGGTCGCCATCGACAAGGTCGTCGAGCCCATGTCGCAGCGCGCGGGATCGATCGCGGATGGCAGGCGATCCAGGCTCGATTCGCTGCTCGACTCGAAGCCGCGCCTCACGGGCGTGGGCGTGATCTTCGGCACCATCGCGTACCTCGCGCCCGAGAGCGCGCTCGGCATGGACATGGTCGACGCGCGCGCCGATCTCTACGCGCTCGGCCTCTGCCTGTACGAAATGCTCGCGGGCAAGCACCCGTTCGAGTCGACCGATCCCGTGCAGCTCTTCGCGGAGCAGCGCTTCAAGAAGCCTCCCTCGTTCACCGAGCGCGCGCCCGAGGTGCACGTGCCGCCCGCGATCGAGGCCGTCGTGATGCGCCTGCTCAAGAAGGATCCGATGGCCCGCATCCAGACCGCGGCGGAGCTCTTGGAGGCGATCGATCGCGCCGTCGCCGCGGGGGAGGCGCCCGCGATCGAGGTCTTCCCCGAAGACGAGCCGCCGGATCCGCCGGGCATCGGGGGCGCCAAGACCGAGCGCGCCCCAGCTCCAGCTCCTTCGCCCGCGCCCTCGTCGTCGACGAAGCTCGTGCCCGCGGTCGCGCTGATCGCCCTCGCGATGGGCGTCGCCATCGCGATCGTGATCGCGCGCGGAACGCAAAATACCTCGGAAATTACGCCGCAACTTACGCCCTCCGCGATCGCGTCGCAGGCCGCCTCCGCGCCGCCTCCGCTCCCCTCGCCGCCGCCTCCCTCCGCCGCGCCGCCCGCGCCGAGCGCGAGCGCGCCCGCGCCGAACATGCCGCTCATCGAAGGAGCCGACACGGCCGACGTGCGCGCGCTCCTCGAACGATCGCTCCGCGTGCGCGACTACAACGCGGGCGAGACCGCGTTCTTCACGCTGCTCGACCGCGATCCCGCGGTGTTCAAGGACCCCGACGTCGCCGCGTCCACGCGCGAGCTCGCCGCCGCGCTCGATCGCAACCGATCGGGCGACCGCATCTTCGACGCGCTCGAGAACAAGCTCGGGACCACGGGGCTCGACGTCCTCTACGACCTCGTCGCTACGAAAGGGAAGTCGAGCGCCGCCGTCCGCGCGCGATCGATCCTCAAAAAAGAGGAGGTGTTGGCGCGCGCGACGCCCGAGCTTCGCATCACGTTCGCGCTGCGCGAGGCGCCGTGCGTCGACAAGCTCAAGCTGCTCGATCGCGCGGCGGAGGAGGGCGACGCGCGCACCCTGCTCGTGCTCGAAGCGCACGGCATCGGCTGCTTCCGAAGGAGCGGCGCGGTGCTCGGCGCGCTCGCCAAGCTGCGCGCGAAACTCGGCAAGAGGTGAGCCTCACGTTTGGGGGGACCTCCCCCAAACCCCCCAAAGAGAGCCGCGCCGCGCGTCGTTGATCTACGATGCGCGTATGAGCGACTTCCTCTACGCGACCCCGAGCGCCTTCAAGGGCAAGCGCATTCACCGGCTGGGGCTCGCGGCGAACTACGGGATCGACGAGGCCGGCGTGCGCGCGGGGATGGACCGCGGCGTGAATTTGTTCTTGTGGACCATGCGCGCGAAGGGCCTCAAAAACCCGCTCAAAGACGCGCTCAAGGCGCGGCGGAGCGAGGTCGCGGTCGTGGGCTACGCGAAGGTCGGCTGGTTCGGGTGGGGCGTGCGGAGCGGCGCGGAGAGCTTGCTCAAGGACCTCGGCACCGACTACCTCGACGTGTACCTGCTCGGCTGGCTGGGCATCGGCGCCGCGTGGACCGACACGACCGAGCGCGAGATGGTGCACCTGCGCGAGAGCGGGAAGGTCGGCGCGATCGGCGTGAGCATCCACGACAGGCCGCGCGCCGGCAAGCTCGCCGAGAGCTCGCCGCTCGACCTCTTGATGATCCGTTACAACGCGGCGCACCCCGGCGCCGAGCGCGAGATCTTCCCGCGGAAGCGCGATCGCGATCCGACCATCCTCGCGTACACCGCGACCTCGTGGCGCAAGCTCCTCAAGCGGCCGAGCGGATGGACCGGCGACGTGATGAGCGCGGGCGATTGTTATCGCTTCCAGCTCTCCAGCCCGCACGTCGACCTCGCGCTCACCGGGCCGAAGAGCGGCGAGGAGCTGCGCGAGAACCTCGACGCGCTCGACCGCGGGCCGCTCACCGAGGACGAGCAGAAGTGGATGCGCGACTTCGGCCGCGCGGTGCACGGCTGATGTACAACCGGTTGTACATCAGCCGGGGAATCAGGGCTTAATCGCCCACAAATCTACGAAGATGTTCTTCTTGAAGGGGTCGCCGTGGCACGTGTGGCACTCGAGCTCCTTCTTGTCTGCGTCGCGCAGCTTGCCCTCGTAGTCCGAGTGCATGAAGGCCTTCACGGCGTCCTTGTTGTCGCGCAGGAGGACCTTGTCGCTCCCCGCGTGGCAGCTGTCGCAGAAGAGCGGGCCGCCCTTCTCGTCGCGCAGCGCGACCACGAAGCGATCCCACATCCCGCGCGCGATCTTGACGTTGCGCGTCTCCTTCTTGAAGTCCGCGCCTGAAGCGTGACAGCCCTCGCAGGACTTCATGCCGAGCGCCTTCACGAAGAGCGGCATGATCTTCTTCTTCGTGGCGAAGGGCATCTTCGCGAGCGACGGCGCCTTCGTGAGATCGACGCCGGCCTTCTTGACCTCGTCGATCATCTTGCTCGGCGTGACCGGCGTCCCGCCCTTCGGGAGCGGCGGTTTGGGCGCGTCGGCGGACGCGCTCGGCGTCGCGGAGGGCGTGGCGGACGGCATCGCCGTGGGCGCGTCGGGAGGCGCGACGGACGGCGTCGCGCTCGCGGTGCCCGCGCCGTCGGGAGAGGCGGGCGGCGTGGACGGGCCGCACGCCGCCGCGAGCGCGGCGGAGGACAACGAGAGACAGAGGACCAAGGTCGCGCTTCGCTTCATCGTCGCTTCACTCGAATTTGCCGGTGACCGTGAGGAACGTGAGCTTGTCGTTGGTCTCGCGCAGGCGCTGCGTGAGCATGCGGACGACGCTCCAGAGCACCTCGTACGCGAGATCCTTGTGCAAAAAAAGCAGATCTTCGAACGCGTCTTTGGGCAGCGCGAGCAGGCGGCAGCGCTCGTGCACGCGCGCGTCGGCCGAGCGCGGCGCCTCGTCGAGCAGCGCCATCTCGCCGAACACGGCGCCGGGGCCGAGCACCGCGAGCGCCTCCTCGCCCATGCCGGGCACGTCGCGGCTGATGCGGACCTTGCCCTCGAGGATGATGTAGAGCTTGTCGCCCGGATCGCCGTGCTGAAAGATCTTGGTGCCGAGCGCGTGGGACTCCTCGGTCGCCAACTTCGAGATGAGCTCGAGCGCGACGGGCGTGAGCCCCGCGAAGAGCGGGACCTTCGCGAGTCTTTCGATGCGTTCCTCGATGTCCACGGATGAGCAGGCGCGAGCATAGCGGAAAGCCCGCGCGCGGGACCAATGAACGGCGCGCTACTCCATGGGATCGACGGCGACGAAGCGCACCACGAGCGCGGGATCGAGCGCGTAACCTTCGGTGTTCTTGGTGAGGTGCGGCTTGAGCCCGAGCTTGCGGAGCTGGTTCATGGTCACGTAGATGCGGTTGAGCGCGGCGTCGGGCAGGATGCGCTCTCCGGGCCAGCCGACCTCTTGCAGCTCCGCCGCAGGCACGCCGCGCCCCGGCGCCTCGCGCGCCTGCGCGATGAGCCGCGCGAGGATCCGACGCGCCGCGTGCCGCTCGCGCATGTCCTGCCACGCGCCGCCGGGCGCGCGCACCCAGCGCGCCTCAGGGGAGACGTAGAGCCCGTCGTCGAGCGCCTCGGCGCCGCCGAACGACGCGGCCGCGCTCCGCTCCAAGATCCGCAGCATCAGGCGCAGATCGTCGGAGCGCTCGATCGGGCCTTGCTTCGCGCGCTGGATCCGCGCGCGCGCCGCTTCGAGGTGCTCCGACGTCGCGTCGCTCCGCTTCTCGACGCTGGCCGCGCGCGCGACCGACAGATCGAGCGACGCGCGCGCCAGATCGGCGAGCGCGTTGATGCGCGGATCGCCGAGGTGCGCGGCGAGCCGCTCCGCGCGGCCCAGCGAGTGCTCCGCGCGATCGCCGCGATCGAGCGCGCCCTCCGCGGCGCCGAGGCGCGCGCGCGCGATCGCCTCCGAGCGGCGATCGCCGACCTCGTGCAGCAGCGCGGCCGCGCGCTCGTGGCACGCGCGCGCCTCCTCGGGCCTGCCCTCCTCGTGGTGGAGCATGCCCAAGTTGCCGAGCGCGACCGCGAGCAGCCGCGGATCCGAGGCCTCGTCGAGCGCGCGCGAGGCGCGTTCGAAGCGGCGCCGCGCGGCCGTGGGCTTGCCGCGCTCCTGCTCCAAGATCCCCGCGTTCATCGAGAACGTGCCTTCGAGGCGCACGTCGCCGACCGAGGTGGCGAGCGCGAGCGCCTCCTCGTAGCGGCTCATGGCCTCGTCGAAGCGGCGCTCGTCGTGCGCGAGCGCAGCCAAATTGCCGAGCGCGCGGGCCTCGGGGCGGCGCGCGCCCTCGCGCCGGTACACCGCGAGCGCCTCGTCGTAGCAGCGGCGCGCGGCGTCGACCTCGCGCCGCTGGTGGTGGAGCACGCCGAGGTCCATGAGCACCAGCGCGGCGAGGAGCGGCTCGTTCGTGGTCGACGTGGGTCGCGACTCCGCGTTCGCGGGCCGCTCGATCGCGCGCGCGCCTTCGAGCGCCCGCGTGAGATCCGCGCGCGCGGCCTCGTCTTGCCCGCGCACCGCGAGCGCGCGACCCCTCGCCGCGCGCGCGCGAACGAGCAGCGCCGGCTCGGTCCCTTCGGGCAGAGGCGCGGAGAGCGCTCGGTCCAAGAGCGCGAGATGCACGGAAAATAAGCCTCGGATCGCGATCGCAGCGTCGGCGATCACGAGCGCCGAGAGCGCCTCGCGCGCGCGCTCGGCGCCGCCGCCGTCGAGCCCGCGCGCGGCGATCGCGTGCAGGTTCTCGACCTCGTCGGCGATGCGCGCGAGCGCCGCGGACGATCCGGTCCGCTCGAAGAGGGCCGCGTCTTTGGAGGCCGTGTCGAGGTGGTAGCGCGCGTGCGCGGCGAAGGCCTCGTCGCGATCGCCCATCGCGTGGAGCTTCTCTTCGGCGAGCCGCTGCACCATCGCGTAGAGCGAGAAGCGCACGCCGCCTCGCCGGGGAGCGGCGCGCAGGAGCGAGCCGTCCCGCAGCGCCTCGATGCGATCGAGCGCGTCCTCGCCGAGCACCGCCTCGGCGCCGGGGAGCGAGATGCCGCCGTGGAACACCGACGCGCGCGCGAGCGCGCGGCGATCGCGATCGCCGAGCAGGCGCCACGATCGTTCGATCGCATCGCGGAGCGCGTCGCTCCCCGCGCCCGCCCTCTGCGCGGCGAGCGACGCCGCGAGCCCGTCGAGCCCGAGCAGGTCGACCTTCGCCGCGGCGATCTCGATCGCCAGCGGGATCCCTTCGAGCGCGCGCACGATCGCGGCGACCTTGGCCGCGTGCTCTCGGCCGATCGTCACGAGCTGCGAGGCGCTCCGCGCGCGATCGACGAACAGCGCCGCGGCCTCGACGTCGAGCGAGGGATCTTCCTCTTCGGGCAGCGCGAGGGGCAAGAGCTCGTGGCACTGCTCCCCCGGCACGCGCGCGCGCGTCCGCGACGTCACCAAGAACCGCGCGAGCGGCGCTGCGCGGAGCCATTGATCGAGCGAAGGCGCGAGCGCGCGCGCCGATCCCTCGGCGCCGTCGAGGACCACGAGCGCGGGCCCGAGCTCCGCGAGCGTGGTCGCGATGTCGGCCGGGATCGGCGCGCGCAGGGCCCTCGCGATCGCGGCGAGCGCCCCTTCTTCGCTCGCGATCGCGGCGAGCTCCGCGAAGCACACGCTCTCGTTCGGGTGCGCGTCCGCCCACGCCGCCGCGACCTCTTCGACGACGCGCGTCTTGCCGGCGCCCGGCGGGCCCCACACCGTCACGAGGCGATCGCGCGAGAGCCGCGCGAAGATGGCCGCGCGCTCCGCGTCGCGTCCGATGAAGCGCGAGGCGGGTGGCGCGAAGGTCGCTCGGTCCCGGATCACGGGACAAGCTTCGATCACCTCGCGCTCCGCGCGCAACCAACGTCGATCGCGGCTCGGCGTCCGCGGGTCGCTCGATCGGCGCGCGCGCCGTGGGCTCAAGGGGAGCGGACGCTCTTCGCGATCAGCGTCTTTTGGAGCGCGGGCATCGCGATCGAGACCGAGATGCCGGCGCCGTGATCTTCGACCGGCAGGATGGGGAGCACCTGGGCGCGCGCGCCGGCGGCGTCGCAGTAGGTGCCTTGGACGCGCGGGGCGTCGCCGCCCTCGTCGAGCACCACGACGCCCGTGTTGCAGCCGTCGTCGCCGTTCACGTAGAGGCCGAAGACGCTATTTTCGTCGACGGATCGCGCGTTGATCCGCGCCGATCCGCCGTCCTCCGCGACGAAGGTCAGCGCGCCCGAGGCGAGGTCCCCCTCCACGCGGATGCCGTCTTTCTCCAGCGTGACGCGCCCGCCCTCGACCGGGCCGCGCAGCCAGCGGGTCCACGACGCGTAGGTCGAGGCGCCGCCGCACACGTAGACCACGGCCTCTTCGCCGTTCGAAACCGCGGCCACGACCGCGTCGGTCCCCTCGATCGAGCCCACCCATCGCGAGGGCTCGCCGCCTTCGTCGCCGCAGCCCGCGAGGGCGGCGGCGAGCGTGATCGCGAGGCCGGAAAGAGCACGAGACATGGGCGTCACCTCCACGATCGGTCGTACCCCGCGCTTGCGACGAGGGCACCTTAATCGCGGCTTAAGGCCCTCTTGCGAGGGATTTGGCGGAGGCGTAGCGTGTCTCTCCGCGGAGGAGCACGAGGCTGATGGAGACACCCGCTGCTGCGCAACAAGCGACCGTGACCGAGGCACCCGCGGCCGTTCCCGAGGCCGCCTCTGCTCAACAAGGGGACGGCCCCGTGCTCGACGCCATCCTGGCGACGACCCGGATCCAGCCCTCCGACGAGCGGCACGCGCTGGTGAAGCGCGGGCTCGAGATCGCCTTCAACGAGATCTTCAAGCGGCGCCCGGACGATCCGCTCGATCGGTGCCTCGTCGACATGCTCATCTGCGCCATCGACGACCGGCTCTCGACGCAGGTCAACGAGATCCTCCATCACCCCACGTTCCAAAAGCTGGAGTCCGCGTGGCGCGGCCTCAAGTTCGTGGTCGATCGCGTCGACTTCCGGGAGAACATCCGGGTCGAGATGCTGAATTGCTCCAAAGAGGATCTGCTCAACGACTTCGAGGACACCCCCGAGGTGCCGAAGAGCGGTCTTTACAAGGTGGTTTATTCGGCGGAGTTCGGCACGTTCGGCGGGCGGCCTTATGGAGCCATCTGCGCCAACTACGACTTTGGCCCCGGCCCTCAAGACATCACGCTCCTCCAGCGCTGCGCGTCGGTCGCCACCATGTCGCACGCGCCCTTCCTCGCCACGGCCGGCCCGGCCTTCTTCGGCCTCAAGGACTACCTCAACATCCCGAGCCTCAGCGACATCCACGCGCTCTTCGAAGGCCCTCAATACACCAAATACAACGCCTTCCGTGAGACGGAGGACGCCCGTTACGTCGGCCTCCTGCTCCCGCGCTTCTTGCTCCGCCTGCCGTACGGCGCCACGACGGTGCCAGTCCGGGCCTTCAACTTCGAGGAGGACGTGATTGGCAATCACGAGTCGTACCTCTGGGGGAGCCCCGTCTTCGCGTTCTCGACGCGCATCGCCGAGGCCTTCGCGCGTCATCGCTGGTGCATCAACATCATCGGTCCGAACTCGGGCGGCACCGTCGACAAGCTCGTGCTCCACGAGTACGAGGCGATGGGCGAGATCCAGACCAAGATCCCCACCGAGATTATGCTCACCGAGCGTCGTGAGTACGAGATCGCCGAGGAGGGGTTCATCGGGTTCACCTACCGTAAAGACTCCGACAACGCCTGTTTCTTCTCGGCCAACTCGGTGCAAAAGCCCAAGTTCTTTGGCCAGAGCGTCGAGGGCAAGGCCGCCGAGATGAACTATCGCCTCGGGACGCAGCTCCCGTACATGTTCATCATCTGCCGGCTCTCTCACTACATCAAGGTGATGCAGCGCGAGCAGATCGGCACGTGGAAGGAGCGGAGTGACCTGGAGAGCGAGCTCAACTCGTGGCTCAATCAATATGTGGCCGCGATGGACGTGGTGACCGTCCAAGTCCGCTCCAGGCGCCCGCTGCGCGAGGCGAAGATCAACGTGACCGACGTCCCGGGCAACGCGGGTTGGTACAGGGTCGAGATGAGCGTGCGGCCGCACCTCAAATACATGGGTGCGTTCTTCAACCTGAGCCTGGTCGGCAAGCTCGATAAAGAATAGCGCCCGGTTTGG
>CAYTJL010000201.1:0-17925 GCA_964437785.1 uncultured Polyangiaceae bacterium | reverse complement strand
CCCAGCTCCTGGACCTCCTCGGCGCCGAAGGTCGAGACGCCGACCTCGGTCACCCAGAGCGGCTTGTCGGTGACGGCGCGCAGCTCGTCGAGGCGGGCGGGCCACTCGTCGAGCTGCCAGTGATTCCAGTCAAGCGGAAAACCATGGGCGGCGACGATGTCGATCTCGGCGAGCGCCCCCTTCTGGTCGAGGTTGCGGATGAACGCGGGGTCGATCGGAGAGATCCCGCCGAGGACGCGCGGGAGCGTGGGGCGCTCGACGAGATCCAAGAGGCGCACCGCTACAGCGCGACCCACCACGCCAAAGGCAAGATCGTGATTCGGGTGAGCGACGGTTGACGCTTACGCCATCGCGGCGACGGCGACAGCCACCTTGATCAAGGCGTCCACCGCGGCGGCGACGTCCGCGAGGAACTTCATGTGGTCCTGATGCTCGGCGAGCTCCGCGGCGACGGTGCTCGACACCTTGTTGAGCGCGCTCGTGGCCGCGAGGTATTCGGGGTTGTTCGCGGCGAGCTTGAACTCCGCCTCCCTGAGCTCGCGGCGAAGATCGGTGAGCTTTCGGAGCGGCTCGAAGAGCTTCATCGCGACATCGAGCGGGGTGCGCGAGTCGTTGTGGACGTCTTGCATCACCGTGATGGCGCGCTTGACGCGCTCGATCAACATCGCTTGTTCATTGGCCATGACACACCTCACTTCTTGGCTTCGTTGGTCACTTTGTGGATCGCGTTCGCCGCTTCGAGCAGCGTGACGGCGCGCTCGGAGAACACGGTCACGCGGCTCAGGAACACCGAGAATTTATCGGGCGGGGCGCTCTCCTGCTTCGCGAGATCGGCGAGCGAATCGAGCGCCTCCTCCATGGATTGAAGCGTGCTCAACGCCGCGCCGAGAGAGAGCTTGTCGAGCGCCTCCTGCGCCTCGATGATCTTCTCGACCGCGGCGATGCGCGCTTCGAGGTGCTCCGGCTTGCCTTTGTCCACGTTCGAGAGCGGGAGTTGCGCGGCGAGGATACCTTTGTACGCGGCGATCCTCGCGGTCACCAAGGACTTGAGCTCCTCCTTGGTCACCTCCTCGATGTTCACCTTCGCCCCCGGACCAAGCTCGCTCTTCAAGATCTCGATGAGCTTCTTCACGTGAGGCACACCCTCGCTCACCCCCTTCTTGAGGATGACCTCGCGCCTGTGCTCGTCGTAGAGCGCGATCACCGCTTTGGCCAAACCGCCCAAGGGCGCGGCGTAGTTGCTGGCTTGGCTATTTTGAAGGCTCGTCGCGAGCTTCGCGGCGTCTTCGGCGAGCGCGTCTACGTACTTCGGAACGTTGTCGTTCTTGGCCTCCACCACCGCGGTGAGTCGGCTCAAGAAGCGCTCGATCATGCGGAGCCCGGCCACACGAGCCTTGATGTAGTCCGGGTGGACGACGGCGGTCATGTCGTTCGCGCCGAACTGCGCGCTCGCGACGGCGTGCTCGAGGGCCTTGGCGCGGCGCTTGGCGTCGTTGGCGTCATGGCTCAACGTCTCGATCGCCTCGCGCGTCTTCACGGTGGCTTCGGAGAGCTGCGTCACCGGCTCGCGATAGACCTGGATCGTGGTGCACGCCGTCGTCGAGAGGATCACAGCCCCAAAGAAGAGAGGAGCGAGTCGCATAAACATTCTCCTTGGCCTCACCCCCGGCGAGGCTCACGAGGAGGCCAATCGCAACCGATGTGCCACGCGCGATCTACGCGGGATCCGCGGGCTGCCTCAAAGGCACCGGCGCCCGCGCGTCACCGAGAAACGAAGCTTCGTCAGCGCGTGACGATCCCGGCGGCAGCGCGCCCGGCGCGGCGCCCAAAGCCGCTCGGGCACACCCCTTGCGAAGTGGCATGGCAACACCAAAGGGAGGATGCCTCATGGCAACGCTCGATCAGATCGCCGCGAAGATCGCGGTCAAGCCTGCTTCTCGTTATGAGCACCCGAGCGTCGCGGTGCGCGACGTCCTCGATCCGGGGGGAGAGAAGCCGACGCTGCCCATCCCCAAAGGCCATCAGCTCTGCTGGCGCCTGAACGAGCTGGTGCTGCTCGACAACTTCGACGGCCTCTTCGACAACTCCAACGAGGTGAGGATCGTCGGGATCACCATTGACAGCAACGTCAAAGACCCCATCCAGGTCTCGACCCCGCTGCCGTTCCCGGGCGTGCGCAAGAACAACCGCCTCCCCCTCGGGGACAAAGGCCTCATGATGTATTACGCGAGCCCCGATGAGCTGCCGCGGTATCTGGGGATCCAGCTCGTCCTCATCGAGGATGACTCCGATCTCCGCGACATCGGCAAGGTCTTGAGCCAAGCGCGCGCCTCGGAGGAGTACAAAACCATCCTCACCACGGCGACGGCCCTCGCGAGCGCGGCGAACCCTGTTTATGGCACGCTCATCTCCGCCGGCGACGCGCTCGCCGGCATGATCGGCAAGCTGCTCGAGCAAAACGGCGATGACCTCATCGCCTATTTCGCGGCGACCTACACGCTCGCCTTCGACGGGCTCGGCGTCGGCAAGCACACCTTCCATCAAGACAAGCGCGCGCGCGCGCAATACGAGATCTTGGTCAAGCCGGCCGAGGGCCAGTGATCGTCAGCGCGCGGGCTTTCGCTCGCTGCGCGCCGTGAAGGCCGGGGGCGCCTCCCCGGTGACGCGACAAAGGTCCTCGACCTTGCTCATCTCCTGCTTCACGGTCCGTTGCGCGTTGCGGCTCTGCACGGCGGCCTCTTTGCCGAGCAGCGAGAGCGCCTCGTCCGCGCCGCCGAGCTTGTCGATGGCGGCGGCCAAGACGAACCCTCGAATCGCCTCGGCGCCGTCGAGGTCGAGCACACCGCCTTTGGCCTTGACGCGCTCGGCCTCGGCCACGAACGCGGCCGCCGCGTCATAAAAGGTCTTGACGATCGATCGCGGCGCCTCCCGGTCATCGAGGCTGAGCGCGCGCTCCACGTGGTCGGCGCCGACGACGAGCGCGCCCGTCGACGCGCCGCGGTCCAAGATCGCGAGCGCATACGCCCGCTTCACCATGGTGTCGAGCTGGCGCAGGTTCCCCGGCCAAGGCAAGCTCACGAGGAGGCGAGTCGCCTGCGGCGCGAGGCTCGCTGCTCCTGCGTTCTTCGTACTACGCTCCAAGAAGAATTCGGCCCAACGGGGGATCTCGTCCGCGCGGGCCGCGAGCGGAGGCACCTTGATGGGGAGCACGTTGATGCGATAAAGGAGGTCCTCCAAGAAGCGCCCCGCCGCGACCGCGACCATCAAATCAGCGTTGGTGCCCGCGATGAACCGCACGTCGGCCGTGCGCTCAGCGGTGTTGTCCCCGATCGGGCGATAGGTGTGCTCGTCGATGAGCTGGAGGAGGGACGCCTGCGCGTCGAGCGAGAGCTTGTCGATCTCGTCGATGAAGAGCGTGCCGCCCTCGGCCCGGGCGACGGCGCCGGGGCTGTCGGCCACGGCCCCCGTAAAGGCACCTCTCTTGTGCCCAAAGAGCCTCTCCAGCTGGAGGTCCTCGGGGACCGCCGACAAGAGCAGCGCCTCGAAGGGCTTACCTCGCCTGCCCGAGCGCTCATGGCACCACCGCGCGAGGCGTGACTTGCCCGCTCCGGTGGGCCCGCGGAGGAGCAATGTCTCGTCTTGCTGCGCGAAGACGCGGAGCATCTCGATGAGGCCCGCCATCGACGCGCCCACCACCGGCAAGAGCGCGTCCGAGGGCGGAGGGGGTGGGCGCTTGAGGGGAAGCGCGGTGAGATAAGGCGCCGCGATGTCGGTCAAGAGCTCGAGTTGATCCGAGGCGAGCGCGAACACCGATGTCTTGCCGATGGCCGCGGAGCACTGCGCCTCGACGGAGATCATCCCCGCGACCGCGCCGCCGGGCGCGCGCAAAGGCACCACGATCATGTGTGTGGCCTCGCGGCCGAGGAGCCTCGCCCGGCTCTCCCCCGCCTCGAACCGCTGCTCGTTCGCGGCGATCTCCTCCAGCCGATCGCGCACCTCGACCGTGCCCAAGGTCACGTCGATGAAGAGCGCGTGGCTGTGCTTCACGGCCCAACGCCACGCGGTCGCCGAGGGTAGGCTCAACGTGGTTGACGAGGCGCCCGCGCGCGACGAAGCGCCTCCGTGCTCGGCCACCGCGAGCCGTTGGTATCCGTCGTCGGGGCGGAGGTGCACCATCCCTCGCAAGATACGGCCTTTGCCCGCGTACGCAGACGCAGCGAGCGACGCGCCGGCTGCGCCGAGGAGCCCTTCGAGCGCGATCGCCGCGGCGTCTTCGAAGGCGGCGGCGCGGGCGAGACGGGTGATATAGGCGGGGATCGTCTGCTCCATCGCGCCCACCGATATCAGGTTTCGGCGCATTGGACGAGGGTCCACGTGGGTGGACAAGAGGGGGCTCGTCACCACGCGACGCGGAAGATTCGAGGGTTGACGCAGAGGGTGCGCCCGTCGACGAAAAGGCGGAGGAAACCAGATGGACTTGATGTTGCTTGGGTGGTACGCCGAGTTGAGGAGAGGGACATGGAAGACTTTGTCGAGGGGCAGGTGCTCGTGCGGTTCAACGCTCCTATCCTGCCGAAGGCTCAGAGCTTACTCGCGAAGGTGCGCGATCAAGTGATCGGGCGCCTCAACGGCGGGTGGCTGTTGATCGACACAACAGGGGACTCTGCCAAGGATACCATCTCGAAGTGGAGAGATGATCTCGGGCCGCACGCGATCGTCGCCCAACCCAACTACATTTGTCGCACGGTGCCGAGCGAACGACGCCTGGTGCCAAAGGAGGCAGAGCTCGTCGAGCCGGGCCACTACTTGGAGCCGTTCCTCGAATCCATCGGTGCGCCCGAGGCGTGGAGCAAAGGTCATACGGGCAGCCGCGACGTGATCGTCGCTGTCCTCGACACCGGGATCGCGTGGAAGAATCAACGCCTCGGCAAGAACCACTTCAAGAACTTGGCGGAGCTGGGCGGCGCTCCCAACGCGGATGACGACCTCAACAACTACGAGGATGATGTCTATGGCGTCGATGTCCAAACCAAGCAAGGTCCCACGGACCCATCGGACGTGAGCGGGCACGGCACCGCGTGCGCCGGTCTCATCGGCGCGGACGGGAGCAATGAATATGCGATGTACGGCGTGAACCAACAGGTGAGCGTCATGGCCGTCAAGTGCTTCGATCAAGACGAGACGAGCACAATCTTCACGATGGCGCGCGGGTACGACTATGTCATCGCCATGAAGAAGCGCGGCCACAACGTGCGTGTGATCAGCAACAGTTGGTCCGGCGGTGGGCCTAAAGACCGGTGCTTCGCTGAGCGGATCAACCAAGCAGGCGAGCTCGGGATCCTGAGCGTATTCGCCGCTGGGGCGGCCAGCGCCAAACGAAACATCGACGGCGATGCGAACACGATCTACCCACCGGCGTTCAGGCTTCCATCAATGTTGACGGTGGCGGCGTGCTCGAAAAAAGGGTTGCTCTTCGAGTATTCGCCTCTTGGCCCCAAGACCGTGCACATCGCCGCGCCGGGGATCGAGGTCCCGAGCCTCTCCACGAGCCCTGATTCAATCCTTTACTTGACAGGGACGTCCCCCGCCGCGGCGATCGCGGCGGGCGCAGCGGCGCTCCTCGCCTCGGTGTATCCCGACCTCTCCGCGGAGGGGCTCAAGGCCCTCCTCATCAAGAAGGCGAAGAAGGTCAGCTCCCTCGAAGGTAGGGTGATGAGCGGAGGAATGATTTATGTCGGTGATCTCGCCACATAGCTCTTACCATCCATCCTATTCATTCACGTCCACGTAAGGAGATTCGACACATGAGCAAGCCTTTGGGAGCGACGACGTACATGATCGACGCAGACGAATTCGCAGGATTTACCCAGACTGAAGGTAGGACGGTGTCAGAGGTGGGGTACCTCTTCGTCTCGACCAACGCAAATGGCGATCAGGAGCAGCGGTGGGTGCTCCAGAGCTGGAGCGATCCGAGCGGCAACAGCCACAAGTTCTTGAGCCCACCGAGGAGATCCGCTGGGATGCGCCTCCGGCCCGTGCCGCTCACGTACATGTTGGGAGAGGTGCAAAAGACGGTCACCAACCTCGCGACATGGGTGGAATTTGCGAACAGCAAATTCAACGCGTCGACGAGCGCGTACGTCAAGGTCGCGACCAAGCTCAAGACCTACAGCGACTTCACCAGCTTGCCCTCTTCGTTCTCAGGGAGCTACCCCGACTACATGCAGCCTGATCCGCCGACCGCTTCGGTGCTCCCGCAACAGATCGACATCGGCGCGCTCATCCTGCGGTTTCAGGATGAGGAAACCGAAAAATGGTGGAGCGTGGGATTTGCGCACGGGAGCCCGGACAACTCGGGCGGCGCCAACCGCAGCCGCGAGCACTGGATCCTCTTTCCAGACGGCACCGATGGCGGCCCCGCATTGACCCACGGCCTCCGGTGGCCTTACGACGGCAAGCTGCGGATCGGCGGCGCGAACTTGGGCCTCGACGAGCTGTCCTCCCTCATGAACACGAAGCCTTGGCAAAGCGGCTCTACGCTCGTCCTCGCGAGCTGCACGTATTACAACTACGTCGCGGACGCCTGATCTCCTCCGAGCAGCGCCAAGCACTCTCGCACCGAGAGCACATCCATCCTCACGTCCCATTGGGGCTCCGGCACCTCGGCGGCGAGGCGCGCGATGGCGCTCGGCGGAGCGTCGATCGCCGCCCCGCCCGCCGCGAGCAGCGCGAGCGACTGCAAGCCGAGCCCGGGCACATCGCATGTGAGCGCCCACGCCGTGATCCCCGCGATCTCGCCCTCTTCGAGCGGCGCCCCCGCCCGGATCGAAGAGCACCGTGCAAACCGGGCGATCGCATCCATCCCGAGGCTCGCCCACACGCGCCTCGCCCGCTCGGCGAGCGACACCACATCAGGATACGCCTCCAAACGCAGCGCGACCGAAGCCTCGGTGAGCCACACGATCGCCGCGAGGTCCGCGACGCCGACGCCCTCAATCACGTCGCACAGCTCGCGATCGAGGCTCATGACCTGACCTGATCGGTACGCGGTCGCGCGGAGCAGCCACTCGGCGCGCGCCTCGAAATAAACGTGCCTGCACGCCCGCGCCATGACGAGCGCCTCGCGCGCCCACTCCGCAGATTGGGAGAGCTGAAACGCCTCCATCGCGGAGGAGGCCGCGGCGAGCCGCTCGAAGATACGCTCGGTGCGCCAAGGCGCGAGCGACGCGGCCTCGGCGTGGAGCGCCGCGGACTCCTCGAAGCGGCCTTGTCGATAACGGAGGCGGCCGAGCCACGCGGCGAGGCTCGCTTTGCCCTCGTCGCCCGAACGCGCGGCCCACGCGCCGACCTCGTCGATCATGGCCTCTTCGTCGGCGCGCGAGCACCTGCGCGCGGACATCACCGCGAGCCCGAGCCTCCTTCGTTCGAGCCCGACGTCCTCGAACGGAGCCACGGCGCGCGCGGCCGAGAGACCACGTTGACCCCCCGATCCAAACGCACCTGCCGCGCGGACGAGCGCGGTGAGATGCGGTATCTGATCGTCCTCGAACGGCGCGCGCGACAGCTCGTAGAGCGCCCTGTCGAGCGCGCTCGGCGTGGCCTCGGCGATCGCGATCTCGGCCGACAGCGCGAGCATGGCGAGGATCTCGGCCTGCGGCGGCGGATCGGCGCGGCGCGCGATCATCAGCCCTTCGGTGAGCGCGGTCGTGGCCCTCCTCAAAAAGCCCTCCTGCGCGAGCCTCCGCGAGAGCGCCAAAGCCTCCTTCGCGATCTCCGCCGAGCGCTCATGATGCGTCGAGCCCGCCTCGCCACACGCCATGAGCTGAAGGAGCCTGCCCGGCGCGCCCTCGGGCAAGGCCTTTGCGAGCGCCTCGTGCGCGCTCGTCCTCCGCGCGTCCGTCCAACGCTCCTCGACGCGCGCCGAGACCAAAGGCTCGATGCGCCCGTCCGCGAGGCGCCTCGCCGCGCCCGCCTCAATCAGCTCCTCCACCTCGGCCTCGACCCGCCAAGGGGGTTGTCCCATCACGTCCGGGAGCAGCGTTTGCGGCACGAAGGGCCACGCGAGCGAGACCCAATCGAGCAGATCGGCGAGATGGGGTAAGAGCGCAGGCGGCGCGGCGATCGCCGAGGCGACGCGCGCCCCGCCCTCCAACCGATCGAGCGCCTCGCGGCTCACGGCCCAACGCTCCCCATCCACCCTGGCGAGCCCCGCGCGCTCCCACGCCGCGAGCTCGTGCGCGAGCTTGGCCGGCAGGCCATCGGTCCTCTCGTAGAGCGCGCGCGCGGCGTCCTCGCGGGTGTGAAAGAGCCTGTCAACGCCGGTGAAGAGCGCGCGCAAAGGCACCTCCCCGAGCGGCGCGATCGCGACGGCCGCGGCGTCGCCCGGGCTTGGATCCCCGTCGAGGACGCGGATCACCGCGCCTTCATGGGCGCACCGCGCGAGGAGTCGAGCCGAGGTTCTATCCATCGAGGCGGCGTCGTCGGCGAGGATCACCGCGCCTGCCCGCAACATGCCTCGAATGGCCCCCTCCGCCGCGCGGATCACCTCGGACAAGCCGTGGTGAGCGTGCTCATCGAGCGTCCCCAAACAAGGCTCCAGGCTCGACAACGCCCTTCGCCCAGGGGCGACCCACACCACACGTCGCCCCCGCGCGACGAGCGCCGCCTCGACCTCCTCCAAACACCGTGTTCTGCCAGCGCCTTTGGGGCCATGGAGATCGCGCGCCTCCCCCGCGAGCGCCGCGGTCACGAGCGCTTCAATCACGGCGCGTGGTCCCAAGAAGGGGAGCTGCGATGCCGTGAGCGCCCGCTCGCCGCGCAGGAGCGCGAGCACCTCCGCGGCGGACCTCGGCCGCTCGGCGGGATCGACCGACAACAAGCGATCAACGACGCTCGCCACCGCGCGGGGCACGCCGGGGGCTGCGTCCGCGAGCGGGGTCGGCCTTCGGATGAGGCGCGCGCGGAGGAGCCCTTGCAGATCGCGCGCCTCGTGCGGGAGCCTGCCCGAGAGGGCTACGTACAAGAGCACGCCCACCGAATAGAGATCGGTCCGCGGCGTCACCGGATCTCCGTTGATCTGCTCGGGGGCCAAATATTCGGCCGTGCCCAGCATCTCCCCATCTCGGGTGAGCCCGTCGCCCACCGGAGAGGTGATGTGAGAGAGGCCAAAATCCAAGAGCACGGGCCGCCCCTCCCGCGTGACGAGCACGTTCGCAGGCTTGATGTCCCGGTGCACGACGCCCGCCGCGTGGATGCGGGACAACGTCTCGAGCAGGCCAATCGACGCGCTCGCGATGAGCGGCCATGGCGCAGGCATGGTCGTGCCCGGGAAAGGCGCGCCGTCGACGTGCTCCATCACCAGGAGCTCACACCCCTCCTCCTCGCCCTCGTCGAGCAGGTGGACCACGCCGGGCACGTCGAGCAGGCGGAGCGCCATCACCTCGCGCCTCGCCCGCGCGCCCCCCGCGTGAAGGACCTTGACGGCGACGCGCGCGCCGGTGAGCTTGTCCGTCGCGCGGAACACGCGCCCAAACCCCCCTTGTCCGAGGGGCTCACCGAGCTCGTAACGGCCTGCGACGAGGGAGCCTTGGGCGATCATGCCTAGCTCACTCACGCGACGGGTGGCAACTGAGCGAGCGCGCGGACACCATTCGCCAGATCGAGGAAGTCATCCGTTCCATAAATCATACGGTTGCTGCGATATGCGCGGGGGACCGCTCTTTGCAACTCCTCGATCAGCGTCTTCTTTCTCAACCCTGTCGCCCCGAGCCTCTGTCGAAGCCACTCGAAGAACACGTCAATGAAATCCCTCCCGTGAAACTCTTCGAGGAACGACAACTCATCAACGTACTTCTCCGCATTCACCCTCGCGAGCGCAGCGTCGTATCGCCGCTCCACCGTCTCCGTCGCCAAGTGGGCGGTCAATGTGGTCTCCCGCGCCGCCGCGACGAGCCGGGTCGCCTCCTCGACCAAAGCGGCCTTGCACGCCGCGGCGTCAACGCTGCCCGCGGTCAAAGCGCTTGGGCTTCGCCGTTGCACCCTGCCCGCTGTATCGGAGAGGTCCTCCCATAGCTGCTGAAGCGCAATACGTGCAGCTTCCTGCGGCGCGCGCAATTTCGCACAAGCGCGGAGCCCGCTCATCACCTCGTCTTCATCGAGCGGGAGCGAATTCGCCCACGTAGGGCCGCCCCACGGGATCTGCGCGAGCGATGTTCTCAAGCGATGAAGAGCCTCCACGATGACGGCGGGCGCGAGGAGGTAGCTCTCGATGGCATGCCGCCGCCACATGAACCCTCGCTTGCCGTCCGAATACGTCGCGTCCGCGTCTCGTCGCCTCCGATAGTCTCGATCAATCACATAAGCGACGACCTTGTCAGGTTCGCGACGAGCGACATACTCCGCGACGCTCGGCGCGTTGTTGCCGCCGCCTGCAGACCTCGTAACGATGTCGGCGTGGAGCACCCCGGTCAGCACGGAGGTGAGGATAGGGACATCGCTCTCTCCCTCACAGACGAGGCACAGCTCAGGCACCTCAAATCTCCTTCTTCTCGACGGCGTCGCCCAGCTCACCAGTGCAGTGAAAGAAGGTCCCGTGAAGGAGGTCACGGAGGTGCGTAGAGTGGGTGGTGAAGAGCACCTGATTGTCTTGCCCCAGCTTGTCGAGGCCCTCATAAAGCCGGGTCTGCCAGAGCGGGTGAAGGTGCAGCTCGAGCTCGTCGATGAGCACGATTGATCGATGCACGCGATGCTTCGAAAATTGGAGCAGGAGCAGGAGCAACATGAGCTGTCCGCTGCTCAGGCCATCGAACAGATATGCCCCCTGGGGCCCTTCGAACTCCAGGTCGAGCCCGGTCTCGGTGTTGAGCAACCCTTTCAAGCGATGAGGTTTACAAATGAGCTCGAAGAGGTCGCGAAAGCGCTCGAAGTCCAATCGCTCCGTTGCCAAGGGATGCTGCGGCGCCTGCGCGCGGATCGCCAACCCGAGCAGGATCTCGCGAGGATCGTTCGTGTGTGTGGAGTCCAATCCAGCCACGCCGCCCCCGTTTGACGCTCCTCGCGCCTTCGACTTTGCGCGCTGGCCGAGCCCAGTACGCTTTTGATCCAACAAAAATACGCCACCGACGCGCTCGAGATCACGGGCGCTCACGCCGGGCACGTGAAGGTTGCGCGCCGCGGTTACACGCCCTTTGAAGAGCAGGTACGAATCGACAGGATCATAACGGGTGAAGCCCCGCTTGTGAACACCTTTGGGGTCGGGGTACTCCCATCGAACCGTAACGCGATTCGCGTCCGGGACCTTCGCCGCGTCCGGGTCCTCCGCCCGCTCGAAGAGCGCCCGCGTCGCAGCGATCTCGTCATTGGAGAACCTCACGGTGCACGTCACCTTCGCGCGGGCAGCTCCGCGCCTGACGATCGAAGCTGGGCTATATACGAGGTCCGGTCGCATGGTCCAAAGCTCGGTCGCCGGGCCCAGGCAAAGCGTGATGGCATCGAGGATCGAGGTCTTTCCGCTCGTGTTGGGCCCGACCACCGGAACAATGCCGGCGACGCGGTCGAGGTCGTCGGCGAAATTCAGCTCCATGCGCTGAATGCCACGAAAATCTTCGATGTGAAGGGTCTCGAGCTTCATGACGATGCGACTCGCGGTAAGTTACTACCGGACCCGGTTCGAGCCAACAAGAGTTTTCGTGCTTGCTGCACGCACGGTCCCTCACGCTCAGAGCTTGAGCATCAGCGCGCCCGTCAATCGGTCCTCCTGCTTCACGAGGTCGGGTGACCAACCTTCGACCATCGACCCCGGCGAGCCCTGGTTGCCGCCCGGCGGGGTGACGCCGCCCGGGCCCGAGAAATAAGGCACGTTGGCCGCGCGGTGCGTAAATTCGAGGCGAAACGTGACGAAGGGAGTCGGCATCACGTCGAACGTCGCCTGCACGTCCCACGCCTTGAAGGGGTCGCCCGGGTTGGCCGTGAAGTACGGAGTGCCCGAATACGCGGTCGCCCCGTTGATGGGCGGGATCAACACCAAATAGCGCCCAGGGTTCATGATGGCGCCGCCGCCCACCGTGAGCCCGAGGAGATCGCCCGCGAGCCAAACACGTTGATACGCCATGAAGCCCACGAAATATTGAGAGGAGCAGCTCACGGCCGGGATCCCGCTCTCGGGCACGCCATCTCCCCACTCGCACCCCGCGTCGATGGTGAGGGAGGCCGCAGCCCGGCTGATCGCCTTGCCGGGCGCATCGTGAAACTTGATCATCACGCTGTCGTCGGTGTGGAAGCGCTTGCGCCCGGGGACGCCGAGGGTGTCTGTGCCAATGTATTGATTGCCGAGGACGGCGAGCCAGTCCGTGGGCCTCCATTGGATCTGGAGCCCGAAGCCCGGCGCTTGGTTGAATTTGCCGTACGCTTGCCAGCCGTTCACGATCCAAGGCTCGATCTTGAGCTTGTCCGTCGGATAAAACTGGATCCTCATCCCGTTGAAGAACCAAGGAGTGTTCGACGACACGTACGAGGGTTGGTACGTCCAATTGTCGAAGTTGTAATAGCTCCAGAGCCCCACGTACGACATGAAGATGCCCGCTTGGAGGTTGATCCCGCCGAGCACGTCGAAATGATACCCGGCGTACGCCTCGGAGATGTACCGGAGCGCGTCCTCGATGCGCCATTGGCCCCGCGCAGGGCTCGCGTCGTTGCGCGGCGTGGTCGTCGAGTACATCCCGAACTGCGTCATGACCCTCGCCATCACCCCTTTGTAAAAGAAGTCCCCGCCGACCCCGAGGTGCGTGAGCTGAAGCTCGTTGTGCCGAAACACCTCGCTCGACCCTCCGAGCGTGTTGTCTTTGGGCCGGTTGAAGCTGAAGTGATACGCCGTGTCCACGCGCAGCTCGCCGGTGAACGGCCCCCACGCGAGCGGCCTGTCTCCGTTGCGTCCATATCCATAGTTGCCGGGGAGCCACGAAAAATCGGCGAACGCGAACGGCTCAGGCGTCTTCGCGCGGGTGTTGGCCTCGGGCTTCTTCTTCTCCTCATCAGCCGCCGAGAGCCGCGCTTCGAGGGCACGAATGCGCGCTTCGAGCCGCTCCATCGAGGGTTGCTCGACCGGCTTCTCCGCGCCCTCCGCCGAGGCCGCGCGAGGGATGGACACCACCGCAACAGCGGCGAGCACAGCGCCGCACGACCACCCATGGCTCTTCATAAAAGCACCTGTCGAGCCGCCGGCGCGGCCCTCAATTACGCATGTTCATCCCCGAGCGGGGTTATCGTCTCAAGACCTGTCGCGGAGGCGATACCCCACGCCGGGCTCCGTCACGAGGAGCTTTGGACGCGCGGGATCGGCCTCAATCTTCTTGCGGAGCTCCGCCATGTGCACGCGGACGTAATGGTTCTGCGAGGCGTACGAGGGCCCCCAAACCTCCTTCAAAATCTGGCTGTGCGTGAGCACCTTGCCCGCGTGGCGCGCGAAGAGGACGAGCAATTTGTACTCGATGGGCGTCAAGTGGAGCGCCTCCTCCCCGCGAAACACCTCGCGACGGACGACGTCGATCTTCAGATCGGCGACCTCGAAGACCGATAACGGCGCGCTCGCGCCGGCCGTCTGGGCGTGCCGGAGCGCGACGCGCATGCGCGCCAAGAGCTCGTTCACGCCAAAGGGCTTGGTGAGGTAATCGTCCGCGCCGGCGTCCAAAGCCATCACCTTGTCGTCCTCGCGCCCGCGCGCCGAGATCACGATGATAGGCACCTTGCTCCATTCACGGATGCTCTTCGCCAGATCGATCCCGTCGCCGTCGGGGAGCCCCAAATCGAGCAAGAGCAGCTCGGGGTTGTGGCTCGTCACGAGCGCCATGGCCTCGGCCACCCGGTCCGCTTCGAGGACGCGATATCCGTGCGATTGGAGCGACGCGCGGATGAACCTCCGCATCTGCGGCTCGTCCTCCACGACGAGGATCAACGCGCCGTTGTCGCTCATGGCTCACCTCCCGAGGGGAGAGACGGCGGCGCCCCGCCGCTCGGAACGTCGATGTGAAACACGGCACCTCCCGAAGCACGGCTCCGCGCGGTGATGGTCCCGCCGTGCGCCTCGGCGATCCCTTTGCAGATGGGGAGCCCGAGCCCGGCGCCGAGCCCGCTCACGTGGGGCCCTCGAAAGAACTTTTCGAACACTCGATCTTCGGCGCCGGCGGGGATGCCAGGGCCGTGATCAGCCACGTCGATGAGCACGTGATCCCCCGTGACGCGCGCGGTGATCTCGATGGGCGATCCGGGCGGCGTGTATTTGTCGGCGTTCTCCAAGAGATTCAAGAAGAGCTGCTCGAAGAGCACCGGATCGAGCAGGACGAGCGGCGCGCCCGCCGCGATGTCGATCGTGACCGCGCGCTGTTCGAGCTTCTTCTCCAGCCGCGTGAGCGCGGAGCCGATGATCTCGTCGAGCGGCACCCAGTCCTTCTTGAGCGCCACGCCGCCCGCCGCGAGCCGCGTCATGTCGAGCAGGTTCGCGACCAAACGTTCGAGGCGCTCGGCCTGATCGACGATGGCCTCGATGAGCTCGGCCTTCGTAGCTTCATCGAGGCGAGGATCGTCGCGCAGCGCGGTGGCCGCGCCCGTGATCGACGCGAGCGGCGTCCGAAGATCGTGCGACACCGCCGAGAGCAAGGACGATCGCATCTCCTCGGTCTTGGCGCGCAGCGCCGCGCGACGCGCCTCCTCGGCGAGCCGCGCGCGCTCGAGCGCCACGGCGACCTGTCGCGAAAAGACATCGAGGAACGCGCGTTGATCCGCGCCGAGCGGCGCGCGCTCCGCGGGCACGAGCGCGATCACGCCCAAGACCGCGGGGCCCACGCGGAGCGGCGCGCAGATCGCACGCGCGCCCGGGAGCGTGTCGGTGCCGAGGCCCGCGGGCTCGCCGCGCTCGAAGGTCCACTTGGTGACGCCGAGCTCTTGATCACCGAGCGCCGCCCCGCGCGGAGCGGCGCACAAAACATGGAGCCCACCCTCGCCCATCGCGAGCATGAACGCCTGCGCGTTGAAGACGTTCGCGGCGTCGCGCGCGGCGATCGACGCGATCTGCTGCGGCTCCTCCGCCGACGAGAGCTCCTTGGTGAGCGCGTAAAGAACAGCCGTGCGCTCTTCACGCGCGCGCGCGTCGCGCTCTTGGCGGCGCAGGCGCCCGGTGAGCTCGCTCATGATGAAGCCGACGCCGAACATCATCGCGAACGTCAGGAAGTAGCGCCGATCCGAGACGGTGAACGTGTAGAACGGCGGCACGAAGAAGAAGTCGTAACAAGCGACGCTCATCGCCGCCGCGAGCACCGAGGGCCCGCGCCCGAACCACGCCGCGACCACGATCACCGCGAGCAAGAAGAGCATCTCGAGATCGGGCAGGTTCAAGGTCGCGCGGAGCAGCGCCGCGAGCGCGGTGGTGACCGCGATGATCCCCGCGGCCGAGAGGTAATGGCTGCGCGGCGCGCCCCCCGTCGAGGGCTGCTTCCCGCGCGGCTTCGCGTCGTCGCCTTCGTCGCCGGAGATCACGTGCACGTCGACGTCGCCGCTGCCGCGCACGACCTCGTCGAGGAGCGAGCCGCGGAGGCGATCGAGCAGGCGCGCGTGCGCGGGCTTGCCGATGATGAGCCGCGTGACGTTGTGCTTGCGCGCGTACGCGAGCAGCGCGGCCGAGACGCTCGCGCCCGAGAGCGTCGCGGTGGACGCGCCGAGCGACTCGGCGAGGCGGAGGTGAGCCTCGGTCCGATCGCGATCCGCGTCGCGCATCGGGCGGAGCCCGGCGCCGTCGACGTAGGCTGCGATCCAAGGACATCGGAGCCCCGCGGCCATGCGCGCGCCCGCGCGGATCAAGCGGCCCGAGCTCGGCGCGGGGCCCACGCACACGAGGATGCGCTCGCTCGAAGGCCACGGCGTCGAGACGCCGTGCTCCTCGCGATACTCACGCACGTCCTCGTCGACGTGCGCCGCGGCGCGACGGAGCGTGAGCTCGCGCAACGCGAGCAGGTTCCCTCGGCGAAAGAAGTGATCTTTCGCGCGCTCGGCCTCGGCCGGCAGGTAGACCTTGCCCTCCTTCAAGCGCTCGAGGAGCTCCTCGGGCGCGAGGTCGACGACCTCGATCTCGTCCGCGTCGTCGAGGACCGCGTCGGGCACGGTCTCGCGCACGTGGACGCGCGTGATCTGCGCGACGACGTCGTTGTAGCTCTCGATGTGCTGCACGTTCATGGTCGTGAGCACGTCGATGCCCGCGCCGATGAGCTCGGTGACGTCCTGCCAGCGCTTGTTGTGCCGCGACCCCGGCGCGTTGGTGTGCGCGAGCTCGTCGACGAGGATCACCTCGGGCCTGCGCGCGAGCGCCGCGTCGAGATCGAGCTCTTCGAGCGTGCGGCCGCGGTGATCGATCTTCTTGCGCGGGAGCAGCTCGAGCCCGAGCGTCAGCGCCGCGGTCTCGCGCCGCTTGTGCGCCTCGACGACGCCCACGACCACGTCGCGCTTCTGATCGGAGACGAGATCGCGCGCGACCTGGAGCATCCGGTACGTCTTGCCCACGCCGGGCGCGAAGCCCAAGAACACCTTGAGCTTGCCGCGCCTCTGCTGCGCCTCCTGCTTCTGCGCGAGGCGCAGCAGCTCATCGGGATCGGGCCGTTGATCGAGATCCCGCATGGCGCGTGCTCAGCTCTGATCGAGCGCGAGGTTGAGCGCGAGGACGTTCACGCGAGGCTCGCCCAACAAACCCAAGGTCCTCCCCTCACCGTATCGCTTCACGAGCGCGCGCACACGCTCCTCGGAGAGGCCGCGCGCGCGCGCGACGCGGCCCGCCTGGAACATCGCCGCCTCCAGCGAGATGTGCGGATCGAGCCCGCTCGCCGAGGTCGTCACGAGATCGATCGGGACGGGCGACGCGGCCATGTCGGGGTGCGCCGCGCGCAGCGCCTCGACGCGCGCCTTGACCGCATCGGCGAGCGCGGGGCTCGACGGGCCGAGGTTCGACGCGTTCGAAGACGCCGCGTTGTACGCGCTCGGCGCGGTCGCCGACGGGCGGCCCCAGAAGTAGCGCGGGTCGTCGAACGCTTGTCCGATGAGCGACGAGCCGGCGACGCGGCCACCGTTGGTCGCGACTCCGCGTTCGCGGGTCGCTCGATCGTGATCGCGCACGAGGCTCCCGTTCGCCTGCGCCGGGAAAAGAGCCTGCGCCGCGCCCGTGACGGCGAGCGGGTAGAGGACGCCCGTGAGGAGCGTGAAGATCGCGAGGAGGACAAGAGCGGGACGGATCATCGTGCGCATAGCGATCGCTCCTCGATCAACGGACGCCCATCGCGCCGAGCGCGACGTCGATGAGCTTGATGCAGGGGAAGGGCAGCGCGACGCCGCCGAGCCCGTAAATCAAGAGGTTCTTGCGGAGCAGCGCGGACGCCGGCGCGGGCTTGTACGCGACGCCGCGGAGCGCGATGGGGATCAGCGCGACGATGATCAGCGCGTTGAAGATCACGGCGCTCATCACCGCGGTCGTCGGCGATCGAAGGCCCATCACGTCGAGCGCGCGGAGCTCGGGGTACGTCGCCGCGAAGGCCGCGGGCACGATCGCGAAGTACTTCGCGAGATCGTTCGCGACGCTGAAGGTGGTGAGCGCGCCGCGCGTCATGAGCATCTGCTTGCCGATCTCGACGATCGACAGGAGCTTGGTCGGGCTCGAGTCGAGATCGACCATGTTGCCGGCCTCCTTCGCGGCCTGCGTGCCCGAGCTCATCGCGACGGCGACGTCGGCCTGCGCGAGCGCGGGCGCGTCGTTGGTGCCGTCGCCGGTCATCGCGACGAGGTGGCCCTTCGCCTGGTAGTCGCGGATCATGGCGAGCTTCTGCTCGGGCGTGGCCTCGGCGAGGAAGTCGTCGACGCCGGCCTCGGCGGCGATGGCGGCGGCGGTGAGCGGGTTGT
>CAYTJL010000200.1:4197-17946 GCA_964437785.1 uncultured Polyangiaceae bacterium | reverse complement strand
CCGCGCCGCCGCGGCGCGCGCGGGAGGCTGCCACAAAAAAGTCATGGGTTGTGGCGGCACGGTGGGATTGCGCAGATGTTGTGGCGCGTGCAAGGAAATGGTACGCGGCGCTCGTGGTGGAGCAGCCTAAAAGCGAGCCGGTCCGGGTCGAGGTCATCGAGATCGAAGGGCTCTTTCGTCAATACAACCATCATATCGCGCTGCGATCGGATGACCGGGTGACGATCCTTCATGGCCGCAACGGGGTTGGGAAGACGGTCTCGTTGTCGCTCGTGGAGTCGTTGCTTCAGGGGAGATACGGCGGCCTCACAAAGCCCCCGTTCAAGAAACTGAGGTTGGTGTTCACCGACGGCTCCTCGCTCGAAGCGCGCCAAACCGAGCGAGAGAGCGACCGGCCAAAACCGCTGAAGACCAACCTCTCCAAGGCCGCCAAACGAAGGCTCGCGCACGAGCGCAAAGCTCCGATCGAGCTCGTGCTCAGGCCCTCGGGCTCCGACCCCGAGACGTTCCCCGCTTGGCCACAACCCGAGGCCTCCGCATGGACCGAAGATCGGATACTCGATCCGCTCGATCTCGCGAGGAACAATCGAGACGAGCGGCCCGAGGAGCCTCCCAAGGTAAAGGCTGCTCGAAGCCGCGTGCCTGTCCACTTCATCGAGGCTCAGCGGTTGTTCAAGATCACGGGCTATGTCACGACCGCCGTAAGGGACATCGCCGCGAACATGGTCGAGCGCATCAAGGATGCTGACTCCATGTATCGCGCGACGTCCACGCGCCTCGATGAGACGTTGCCCGCACGGCTCTTCTCGACGGATCCTACGCTCGCGCAGCCTATCTCCGAGCGCGATCTGCGACGTCGGACAATGGAGCTCGAGAGTGAACGACAGAGGCTGCGCGCGATCGGCCTCGTCGGCGACGCGGCGACGTCGTTCGATCCCAACAGGTTGGATGGCGCGCGGCGCGCGATGTTCGCGGTGTATTTGGCCGACAACGAGGAGAAGCTCGCGGCCTTCAAGGACCTCGCCGATCGCGCGCAAATCCTCCTGGAGATTGTCAATCATAAGTTCGCGCCCAAGCGGGTGAAGCTCGATAAAGACCATGGCTTCGAGATCTTGAGCCACGATGGGCGCCCCCTCGACCTCGACGCGCTCTCGTCGGGGGAGCAGCACGAGCTCGTGCTCCTGCACAACCTCCTCTTTCGGGTCGAGCCCGGCGCGCTGCTCCTCATCGACGAGCCGGAGCTGTCGCTCCACGTCACGTGGCAGAGGGAGTTTTTGAGCGACCTCATCAAGATCACGAAGCGCGTTGGGTTTGACGCGATCGTCGCCACCCATTCACCCTACATCGTAGGGGAGCGACGCGACTTGATGGTGCAGCTCGGAGAGCCTGTGTGAGCCCTTTTGGAGCGAGCGCGCCGCCGCTCACGGAGTCGGCGTTCTTCAACGCTGCACGGAGGACAGCTTTTCTCCTGGTCGAAGGCCCCTCTGACCAACGCTTTTGGGAGCCCCGCGTCGACCCCCGCCGCTGCGAGGTCCGCGCGATGGGAGGCCGGGACGCTGCGCTGGCGGAGCTCGAAAGAGCTCGCGCCGAACGAAGAGATGGAGAGGACAAGAGCGACGGCCTCGTCGCCGTGCTCGACGCGGATTGGGATCGGCTCGAAGGCTCGCTCGCACGACACAGCGACGTCGTCTGGACCGATTTTCACGACCTCGACATGATCCTCATCGCATCTCCGGCGCTCGACAAATTGCTCGCGGAGGTCGCCTCTCGCCCCAAGCTCGCCAAAGCCCCCGGCGCGAGAGAGACAGCGATCGAGCACGCCGTCGTCGTGGGGAAGCTCCGATGGGCCTCGAAGCGTGAAGGGTTGAGGCTCGCCTTCCGAAAGAAGAACCCCAAGGACGAGAGCTTCAGCTATCTCCGCTACGCCTCGTTCTGTGACGCAAAGACGTGGACGCTGGATAAGAAGAAGCTCGTGCGCGAGGCGCGAAATTTCTCCCAGCGCCACGACCTCGATGAGCGAGCTCTGCTCGATCGGATGGCCCGGCTCCCGCCAGCGGATCCAATGCAGCTCTGCGTTGGGCACGACGTCGTGGGGCTGCTCTCGATCGGTCTCAAGTCGAAGCTCGGGAATCGCTCCCTGTCAATCGACGAGCTGGAGGAGCGGCTGCGCCTCGCGTTTGAGCGGGAGCACCTCCACGGCACGATCATGTACAGGGATCTCAAAGCCTGGGAAGAGAGGACCGGCTATCCTATCTTCCCGCAGCCCCGGCCTTGAGCTAAAGCTCCCTCTCATGTCGACCACGCTCTATCACTTCTGGCGATCTTCGGCGTCGTGGCGCGTCCGCTGGGCGCTCTCCATCAAAGGCATCCCGTATACGTCGGTGCCCGTGGACATCCTCGCGGGCGAGCAGCGCGCGGGCGAGCACCAAGCGCGCAACCCCATGGGCCACGTGCCCGCGCTCTTCATCGACGGGCGCACGCTCGCCGAGTCCGTCGCCATCCTCGAATACCTCGAAGAGACGCGCCCCGAGGTGCCCCTCTATCCCAAAGACCCTTGGGCCCGCGCCCGCGTGCGGCAAATGGTCGAGATCATCAACTCGGCGATTCAGCCCCTCCAAAACCTCATCGTGCAGGGCAAACACTCGCAGGATCCCGCCGAGCAAAAGGCCTTCAGCGTGTTCTTCAACGAGCGCGGGCTCGCCGCGTACGAGGCGCTCCTCGGCGTCGTGGCGGAGGAGCACGGACAAGGGCGCTTCTCGCTGGGAGACACCCTCACCGCGGCTGACGTGTTCTTGATCCCACAGGTGGCGACGTCGCGCCGCTTCGGCGTCGATCTCACCAAGTATCCCCGCATCCTCGCGATCGAGGCCGCGGCGCTCGCCCTGCCCCACGCCGCCGCGGCGCTGCCCGACAACCAGCCGGGCGCGCCGAAGAAGAGCGCGTAAGACAGACTCGCTGTTACATCCCGCCGTTCATGTTCTTGGTCGCGAGCGCCTCAATCGCGGCAAAGTCACTCGGATATCCCTCTTCGACGCTCACCACGGTCATGGTCCTCGGGTCGACCACGACCGCGAGCGGCAGGCCGATGGTGCTGCTCCCCGCCGACGCGGCGAACGAGAAGTTGGGGTCGGCGACCACGATGAAGTTCTGATCGAGGTTGAATTGGTTCTTCCAGGCGAGCGCCGTGTCGGTGGTCGCGGGCATGCTCGCCTCGTCCTCGATCATCAACGTGACGACCTTGATGCCGAGGTCCTTCCACGTGTTGTTGAATTTGGCGCGGAGCGCGTTGGTCTCCTCGATGCAGGCGCCGCACCACGTGGCCGACGTGTCGAGGATGATCGCGTTGACGCCCTTGTCGCCCGAGCAATCATAGAGGTCTTCGAGCGCGATGGTGACCACGTCGGTGGCCGTCCCCTCCGCGAAGCCCTGCCACGTCTTTTTGGGCACCACCTTGCCGACCTTCACGCCGAGGTTCTCGGTCGGATAGTCACACACGACAGGCGGTTTGCCGCCCTCACCGCCTTGGCCGGTGCCGCCGCCGTCGCCGACCTGCAGGTTGCCTGCGCCCGTGATCTGATTGCACGCCGCCCCCACGAGGACGACCGTGAACGCGATAGCGCTGCCGACGATACGATTCATGATCATCCTCCCAAAGACATCAGAGCTTCTTCTTGATCCCGAGCGCCGCGCCGAGCGCGGGCAAACCACCGTCCGAGGCCGTCTCGACGTTCATGCCGTCCGCGGTGACCGAGCCCTCGCTCACCTTGGCCCAACCGATGTACGGCGCGAACTCCTGCGCGACCTCCGTGTCGAAGAGATAAAACTCGACGGCGGTGCCCGCGGGCCAATTGGGCGTGTTGGGCACGCTCGCCTTGGCCCTGCCGCAGAACACCGTCTCGATGGGCGCGGTGCCATAAACGATCTCGAGCCCCATCATCGGATCGAGGAAGCCCGAGAGCTTGTCGATCGGCAGGAGCACCGCCCGGAGCGATTGCTTGTCCGGCGTATCGTAGGTGAGCTCGTCGAAGATGATGCCGCCCGGAGCCGGCGTGAGCGTGAGCCCGCCGGAGAACGCCGCGTTGCCCACGGTGATGGCCGGCCCCGCGGCGGGGAGCTTCTCGGTGTGAACGGTGCCGACGTTCGTGACAGCTTGGGTGAGCACGATACCGAGCTTCGCGTAGGCGAGCCCATCACCATACTTGATGGCGGGCTTCTTCAACATCTTGTTGGTGTTGGCAACGACCGTGCCGTCGGGCATGGTGTTGAAGTAGAGGCAGAGGTCGAGCCCGCACACCTGAATCGGAAGGTCGCCGAGGGGAGCGCCGCTCAGGTCCTGAACGACCGCGGTGACGCTGTCGACCTGAATCGTAGCCTCGCCGCCGCCGTATCCCGGCCCCGGACAATCGGGCTCGCCGCCCGCGGCGCCCGAGCTGGAGGAGGACGTCATCCCGCCGGTGTTGCCCGTGGAGCCGGCGGCGCCGGAGCCGCCGGTGCCGCCGCCGTCGCAGGCGCCCGACGCATAGGCGAGGGCGAGGATACCGAAGGACGACACGATCACATTCGAAGTGCGCATGATCTCTCGCTCGAAAGGAGGTTCAGGCGAGCGATGATAACCGAAGATCGCCCGGAGCGATCCGCGAATCAGACCTTCTTCGTTTTGGAAATCGAGCGTTCTCACCTGCTCGGATTCGTTCATGGAGAGCGGCCGAGCTTCAGCCTCAATTCCCCTGCCCAACGATCGAGATCGCGTGTGGTGCTCTCGAGCGCGTCGCGCGACGAGGCGAGCGCCTCGATCTTCTCCTCCAGCAATTTGCGGCCTCGGATGAGCCGGGACTTCACCGTGCCTTCGGGCACGGAGACGATCTCGGCGATCTCGGCCGTCCCGAGCTTCTCCCAGTAATGAAGCTCGAGCACGGCTTGGCACTCGAGCGGGATGCGGCGCAGCGCTTCGAGGAGGAGGCGCTGCTCCTCGCGCGCGTGGATGCGCTCGGTCGGCGACGGGTCCATGTCGAAGACGCTCAGCGCCTCGACGTCGGTCGCCTCGGGCGCGCGGCGCCGCTTCTCGTAGTGCTTGCGCAGCAGGTTGTGCGCGATCGAAAAGAGGTACGTGCGCACGCTCGACGCGCCGCGGAAGCGCTCGCGCCCCTCGGTGCACGCGAGGAACGTGGCCTGCACCAGATCCGCGGCGGACGCTTCGTCGGTCTTGTTTCGAAAGAAGCGCGCGATGCCCTCGTAGTGCCGATCGAAGAGCGCCTCGCCCGCCTTGCGATCGCCGTCGCACCACGCCTCGAAGAGAGCCCGCTCGTCGTCGCTCACCATGGCGAGGATGGTAGTCGAGCGGAGGGCCATCCGGTAAGCTCGCGCCTCGCATGAGCGGCCCCGAGGACGCACCGAGCACCGTACCGCTCGGCGATGCGCCCGATCTCTTCGAGAGCATCGAAGAGCATCGCCGGCGCGAGGAGCTGCGCGCCAAGCTCTTCGGATCGCCCCCCGAGCCGCTCACCATCGGCCGCTTCGTCCCCATCGCGCGGCTCGGCAAGGGCGGGATGGGCGTCGTCTACGTCGCCTACGATCCCGAGCTCGATCGCAAGGTCGCGCTCAAGCTCCTCCATCGCTCATCGGAGGGCGACGCGCTCCTCGCGCGCGAGGCCAAGATCATGGCCAAGCTCGCGCACCCCAACGTGGTGACGGTCTACGACGTGGGCGAGCGTCAAGGCAGGCTGTTCCTCGCGATGGAGCTCGTCGACGGCGTCACGCTGCGCGCGTTCTTGAGCGAGCAAGAGCGGACGACCGCCGAGATCCTCGACGTGCTCACGCAGGCCGGACGGGGCCTCGCGGCGGCGCACGCGCTCGGCGTGATCCATCGGGATTTCAAGCCTGACAACGTCATGGTCGGGCGCGACGGACGCGCGCGCGTGCTCGACTTCGGGCTCGCGCGGCCGGGCGGCGAGGGCCGCGCGCCGGACGCGCCCGAGGGCGATCACAAGACCGCGATCGCAGGGACGCCCGCGTACATGGCGCCCGAGCAGCTCGCGGGCAAGGCGCTCGACGCGCGCGCCGATCAGTTCGCGTTCGCGGTCTCGCTCTTCGAAGCGCTGCACGGCCGGAGGCCCTTCGAAGGAAGCACCATCGACGACCTCCAGCGCGCGATCGCCGAGGGCCCGCCGCGCGGCAGCCGCGCGATCCACCCGGCGATCGACGCGGCGATCGCGCGCGCGCTCGCGTGTGATCGCGGCGCGCGGTGGCCCTCGATGGACGCGCTCCTCGACGAGATCGGGCGCGATCGCGGCGCGCGGCGGAGGAGGATCCTCGCGGTCGCCGCCGCGGCGATCGTCACCGCGATCGCCGCGTTCGCGGCGTGGTCGATCGGCCGCGCGCCGCGCGAGGCGATGTGCTCGGGCGGCGCGAAGCTCGCCGAGGAGGTGTGGAGCCGCGCGAAGAAGGACGAGGTTAAGCGCGCGATCCTCGCGTCCGGCCGCGCGTACGCGGGTGAGACGTGGCCGCGCGTCGAGGAGCGCCTCGATCGCTACGCCGCGACGTGGGCCGTGACGCACGATCGCGCGTGCCGGGAGCACGCGCGCGGCGACACGTCCGCCGACCTCTACGATCGGCTCACCGCGTGCCTCGCCGCGCGCAGGACGGAGCTCGGCGCGATCGCGTCGGTGCTCGCGGACGGCGGCGACGTGGTCGAGAACGCGGTGCGCGCGGTGAGCGGGCTCTCCGCGATCGAGCGCTGCACCGACGTCGAGCGGCTTCGCGCCGAGGTCCCTCCGCCCTCGGATCCGGCCGCGGCGCGCGAGGTCACGAGGCTCCGCGACGAGCTCGCGAAGGCGCGCGTCGAGCGGAACGCGGGCCGCTACGATCGCTCGCGCGACGTCATCATGAAGGTCGTCGCCGAGGCCGCGCGGCTCGGCTACGCGCCGCTCGACGCGGAGGCGCTCTTCGAGCGCGGCATGACCGAGTCGACGCGCGACGAGTTCGAGGCCGCGATCACGTCGTTCGAAGACGCGCACGCGCGCGCGGTGGAGGCGCGATCCGATCGCGTCGCCGCGGACGCGGCGATCGAGCTGTTCTTCGTGATCGGGTACAGGCAGGGCAAGCTCGACGCTTCGAAGCCGTGGGAGCGCACCGCGGGCGCGTTCGTGAAGCGGCTCGGCGACCCCGTCATGGAGGCTGATTTCTTGGACTATCGCGGCGTCCTGCGCACCGAGCGCGCGGCCTACGCGGACGCGCGCGCCGATCTCGAGCGCGCGCTCGCGCTGCGCGAGGCGAGCCTCGGACCGCGCGCGCTCAACGTCGGCGTGAGCCTCATCAACGTGGGCCGCGTGTATTTTTTGATGGGCGAGAAGGAGCTCGATCAAAAGGTCACGGCGCGCGCGCTCGCGATCGACGAGGAGGCCCTCGGGCCCAATCACCCGGAGATCGCGCGCTCGCTCTCGAACCACGCGAACGGCCTCATCGAGCTCGGCAAGTACGCCGAGGCCGTGAGCCAGCTCGCCCGCGCGCGCGCCATCGAGGACGGCGCGTTCGGGCCCGACAGCCTGCGCTCGGTGCCGACGCGCATCACGCTGAGCATCGCGCTGAACGAGCTTGGCCGGCGCGCGGAGGCGCTCGCCCAGCTCGAACGGGCGCGCGCGATCCTCGAGGCCGAGGCCGCGCCCAAGAAGATCATGCTCGCGATGGTCCTCTCGAACATCGGCTCGACGTTGACCGCGTTGAAGCGACCCGCCGAGGGCATCCCGGCGCTCGAGCGATCGGTCGCGCTGCGCGAGGCGGAGCTCGGCCCCAATCACCCGAAGGTCGCGGTGTCGCTCGCGAACGTGGGCGAGGCGCTCGCGGAGGAGGGGAAGCTCGACGAGGCCAAGGCGCGCTTCGAGCGCGCGCTCGCGATCGACGAGAAGACCGTCGGCCCGAACCACCCCAACACGGCCGCCGCGCTCGCGGGCCTCGCGCGGATCGCGCTCGCCAAGAACGACGCGCGCGCCGCGGAGAAGCTCGCCGCGCGCGCGATCGCGATCCACGAGGCCGCGTCGAGCCCCCCGCTCGATCGCGCGGCCGCGCGCATGCTCCACGCGAAGGCGCTCGCGGCCCTCGGCGATCGCGATCGCGCCCGCCCGATCGCGCTCGCCGTCGCCGCCGACTACGAGGCCGCGGGCCCGGGGTACCGCGAAGAGGCCCAAGGAGCGCGCGCGTTCGTCGCGACGCTCGGCCCGGCCAAGTGATCACCCGGCACGTGCCGGGCACGTGCCGGGCACGAGGGAGAGGGTATGTGCCCGGGCACATCCCGAAGCGCGCGTCTCCGGCTTGAAATCGAGGGCGCTTTTAGGCAGCGTGGCGTGGCCCGCGCCGTGCTTATTCAACGAACCCGTACGCAGGAGCGCAGCGAGCCTAAACGGCTATCGCGCCCGCGACGATTGAGAGGCCCGGATGTCGCTCTCGCCTACGCTTCCATCGTTTGAACGTGTGGTCACGCCTGCGCAGGGCGCCGCCGCGGGCGCTGTCCTGTGGCGGAGCCGGGGCAAGCTCCACGTCACGGTGATCGCGAAGGCCACCTTCGTGCTCGTGGACGGCGCCGAGATGTCGCGCGTCGAGCCGCAGGAGGTGCTTCGAACCGAGGTCCATCACCGCAACAACCCCACGCGCAGCGTCCGTTACACGGCCGACACCGCGCCTTATCTCCCGCGCGCCGACGTGCTCTTCACGGGCTTTGCGTTCCCCCCGCCCGGCGCGCCGTCGCGATCGTTCACCGTGCGCCTCGCGGTCATCGGCCGATCCGGCGCGATCATGGATAAGACCCTGCTCATCGACGGCGCGACCGAGGCCCGCGTGCCGCTCATGTACGAGAGCGCGCTCGGCGGCATCGGATCGCCCGAAAACCCCCTCGGCACCGACAAACCCATCGTGTTCGATCCGGCCCGGCGCGACGTGCCCGCGGGCTTCGGCCCGATCGGGCGCGCGTGGCCCGCGCGGCGCAAGCTGCTCGGCGCGCTGCCTCGCAAGGCGCTCGACGCGCCCATCGCCGATCTGCCCGACACCTTCGATTGGAGCTATTTCCAAGCGGCGCCCGCGGATCAACGCACCGAGCTGCTCCGCGGCGACGAGTGGCTCCTGCTCGAAGGGCTCCACCCCTCCATCGCGTCGCTCCGCACCGCGCTGCCCTCGGCGCGCGGCAAAGCACGTGTGTTTGGGCTGCCCGGCATCGCGCACGGCCAAGCGCTCGATCTGTGCCTCGACACCGTTCGTATCGACGGCGACACGCGCCGGTGCACGCTCGTCTTCCGGCGCAGCTTCCCTATTCCCAACGAGGAAGCGCTGGGGACGCTCCTCGTCCAAGCAGGGGTCGAGTCCGCGCGTGATCCCATCGTGTGGCCGGCCATGCCGCAAAAGGCGGTCACGCTCGATCTGGACGACGACGATCTCAACGAGGTCGGTGATTCGGTCGATTTGGACGGGCGCGTCAGCATCCCTGTGTCCGCGATCGCGGGCGCCCGCCCGACGACCATCGATTGGCCGGGAGATGGCTTTGCGCACGAGACGTTCGCGCTCAAAGGCGATCACGACGGCGCGCCGTCCCCGCTCCCCTTCCGGCCGAGCGCGCTGCCGCCCGCGATGCCCGTGGCCGCGCCGCGCGCCAAACCGTCCTTCACAGGCACGCTCTCCATCGGAGATCGCGACGACGCGCCGGTCGATCCGCTCCCGTTCCGGGCGAGCTCACCCGATCTCACGAGCGAGCTCGCGGAGAGCCCGCTCCCTCCGCGCCCGTCGCCGCCGCCTTCGCCCTTGCCGCCGCTCTCGATTCAAGACGACGAGACAGGGCCCGACTCGCCGCGTGACGCGTATCGCGCTGTCAACGCGGGTCGCTCGAACGTGGGTCGCGACTCCGCGTCCGCGGGTCGCTCGATCAACTTCGACGCTTCGGCCATCGCGGCGCCCCCGCCGCCCAAGGCACCTCCGCCCCCGCCCTCGGCATCTCCAAAGCCGCTTTGGAGGGTGGATCCCGAGCCCGCGGCCGCGGCGCCCGTGCCCGCGCCCGCCGGCGCGCCCGTGCGTCCTTTGCCCGAGCCGCCCAAACGCCGGAAGCTCGATATCCAATCGCTCGTCTACGGCGACAAAACGCGGGGTTGACAGCCTGTTGACGGCGCGCGCCGAGGATCTCGCTTGACGCGCGGGGCCCCGCTGCCCGAGCCTACCGGGATGCTCCGCTCGACGTCGATCGCCGCCCTCTCCCTCGTCACCACGTGCAGCGCCTTGGGGTGCGGCGCCGAGGTGGCCGTCGCGATCGACGATCAACCCATCTGCCAAGACTACTCCGAGCGGGGAGCGCGGATGTCCGGCGGCCTTCGGACCCCCGTCGCGCTCACCGTCTTCGACGGCAAAGACAAGGCAGCAGAGCTGACCCTCCAAGGGCAGAAGAGCGCCGGCGACGCCAAACCCACGATCACGTTGCGGGAGGGCGTCACCTACCGAATCGAATGGGCGCAGTGCAAGAATCAGAGGCCTTCCTGGCCGGCCGACGCAAAGCCCCCTGCGTGGGCGTGCAGCGAGCCAGTCACGTACAAAACGGAGACGTTTACGCTCACGAAGGGGGACGCGTCCTCTCGTAAGCTGATGTTCCCGATCCCGCCCGACGGCGGTTGTCGGCTCGGCGACGCGCCGTTCCCGCCGCCGCCGTTCACGAGCGTGGTCGTGCCCGCGCCTCAGCCTCCCGCCTCTGCTGCGCCCAAGTGATCGCGAACCCCTCTGACTCCCCTCTCCCGTTCACGGGAGAGGGGTTGGGGGTGAGGGCCCGTGAGGATCAGCCGGGGATGGTGTAACAGACAACGAGCTTGGGCCGCGATCCGGGGGTGGACTCGCTGCTCGTGAAGCTCGTGATCGTGGTCCCGCTCTGTTCGAGCAAGAAGCCGTGGTTGGGCGTCACGCCGTCGAGCCAGCTTTGGACGAGCGCCGTCACGTCGAAGGTGACGGGGCCGACGCCGTTGATGAACGAGAACGCGGTCAGCGGGGAGTAAGCGCCGTTGAGGCTCGCCCACGTGACGGTGCTCTCGTCCCACGCCGCCGTGATGAGGTGGCCGCGAACGGTGGTGATCCCGGTGTTCTTCTGCTGGAGCGTGACCATCGCAGACACGATGTCCGCGCTCGCGGGCACGGGGGAGAGGTCGAATTGGAAGAGCCCTTGGCGCGGGCCGGCGCCGGCCACCATGCCCGTGTTGATGGGATCGCTCGCGCCGTAGTTCTTGGTCTGTTTGGAGGGATCCCCGGCGATTTGCGTGTCCATGACGTCGCCGAGGCCACCTCGGACGATGGTCACACACGCGGTGTCGCAGGCGTCTCCGAACCCGTCATTGTCCGCGTCGGTCTGGCTCGGGTTCGGGACTTGAACGCAGTTGTCGCACTTGTCCGGGATGCCGTCGCCGTCGAAGTCCGCCTCGCACGCGTCGGGCGTGCCGTCGTGATCGCAGTCGGGGGCTTTGACGTCGAGGCCCTCGTCGAGCACCCCGTTGCAGTTGTCGTCGAGGCCGTTGCAGAGCTCGGCCGCGCCGGGGTGAATGGCGGGGTTCGCGTCGTCGCAGTCTTGGCCGTTGGTGACGTAGTTGGGGGGCTTCGTGCAGCCGAAGACGCTCACGCTCGGCGTGCCGTAGCCGTCGTGATCGGCGTCGAGGAAATACGTGTGTTGCAAGCCCTCGTCGATGGTGCCGTCGCAGTTGTCGTCGAGGCCGTTGCACGTCTCGGGCTGCGGCATGACCGTTTGGGAACAGAGGATGACACCGTTGTTGCACGACGAGATGCCCGTCGCGCAGATGCCATAAAGCCCGGTCTGGCACGAGGCGCCGCCGCCCGGGTTGCCCTCGTCGACTTGACCATCGCAGTTGTTGTCGAGCCCATCGCAGAGCTCCGCGCTCGGCTGCTGCGATTGCGCGCACGCGATCGCGCCGCCCACGCACGTGGTCGTCCCCGCCGCGCACTCGCCCGGGAGGCCCGTTTGGCAGGCGAGCCCGCTGCCCGGGTTGCCCTCGTCGGTTTGACCATCGCAGTTGTTGTCGATGCCGTCGCACACCTCGGCGCTCGGCTGGTGCGTTTGCGCGCACGTGACCGCGCCGCCCGCGCAAACGGTGCTCCCCGCGGCGCAGGCGCCCGGGAGGCCGGTTTGACACGCGGCGCCGCCGCCGGGGTTACCGTCGTCGACTTGACCGTTGCAGTCGTTGTCGATGCCGTCGCACACCTCGGGGCTCGGCGAGGCGATGGGCGTACAAGCGATGGCGCCGTTCACGCACGCAGCGACGCCCGCGCCGCACGGGCCGGGGAGCCCGGTCTCGCACGCGACGGAGCCGCCGTAATTGCCCTCGTCGATTTGACCATCGCAGTTGTCGTCATCACCGTTGCAGACCTCGGTCGCGCCGGGGTGGACGCTCGCCTTGGTATCGTCGCAATCGGTGTTGTCGGCGACGTACCCGGCGGGCGCCGCGCAGGCCGCGACGGGCACCGCGGGATCGCCGTGCCCGTCACCGTCCGTGTCCGCATAGAACGTCGCGGTGAGCCCCTCATCGACCTGGCCATCACAGTTGTTGTCGATACCGTCACACGTCTCCGGGGAGGGCATCGCCGTTTGATGGCACGTCACCACGCCGCCGGAGCACGCCGTGGCGCCGATGGAGCACGCGCCCAAGAGCCCTGTGGCGCACGCGGCGCCGCCGCCCGGGTTGCCCTCGTCGACGAGCCCGTTGCAGTTGTCGTCGGCGTTGTTGCAGAGCTCGCTCGCGCCCGGGTGAACCGCGGCGCTCGCGTCGTTGCAGTCGCCGCCCACCGCGACGAACCCCGCGGGCGCGAAGCAGCCGGCCACAACCACGTTGGAGTCGCCGTAGCCGTCGCCGTCCGCGTCTGCGTAGAAGAGGGCCAACACGCCCTCATCGACCTGACCGTCACAGTCGTTGTCGATGCCGTCGCAGAGCTCCACGGCGCCGGGGCTCACCGCGGCGCTCGCGTCGTTGCAGTCGCCCGCGTTCATCACGTAGCCGGGCGGCGCGGAGCAGCCTTGCGCCGTGACGCTCGGGTCGCCGTAGCCGTCGCCGTCCGCGTCGCGATAGAACGTCGTCGCGGCGTGGATCGCGCTGTTTGCGTCGTCGCAATCGCTGCTGTCGGCCACGTAGCCGGGAGGCGCGGAGCATGCTTGTGTGGTCACGCCCGCGTCGCCGTAGCCGTCGCCGTCGGCGTCCGCGTAGAAGGTGCTCTTGACCCCTTCATCGGTTTGACCATCGCAGTCGTTGTCGAGCCCGTCGCACACCTCGGCGCTCGGTTGGTGCGTTTGCGCGCACGCGATTGCGCCGTTGCTGCAAACCGTGCTCCCCGCGGCGCACATGCCCAAAAGGCCCGTCGCGCACGCGACCCCGCCGCCGGGGTTATTGTCGTCGATTTGACCGTCGCAGTCGTCGTCGGCGCCGTTGCAGACCTCGGCCGCGCCGGGGTGCGCCGAAGCGCGCGCGTCGTCGCAGTCATCATCGTTGGTCACGTAGCCTGCGGGCTGGGAGCAGGCGCCGAGCGGCGACGCCGCGTCGCCGTAGCCGTCGCCGTCCGCGTCGGCGTAATACGTGATCGTCACGTGGGCCGCGGCGTCGCCGTCGTCGCAATCGCTGTGATCGCTCACGTATCCTTGGGGCTGGGAGCAGGCTTGGACCGGCGAAGCGGGGTTACCATATCCATCGCCGTCCGCGTCGGCGTAATACGTGCCGAGGACGCCGGTGCCAATAGGAGGAT